>JANXVC010000006.1 GCA_025351925.1 Rhodospirillales bacterium
GGCTCGATCAGCTTGCTGATCACCGGCGACGAGGAAGGCCCGGCCACCGACGGCACCGTGAAGGTGCTGGAATGGATGGCGGCCCACGGACAAATCCCCGATTTCTGTCTGGTGGGGGAGCCGACCTGCCCGGTACAGCTGGGCGACACCATCAAGATCGGCCGCCGCGGCAGCCTGAATGCGGCGATCACCGTGCACGGCACCCAGGGGCACGCCGCCTATCCGCAGCGGGCGGACAACCCGGTGCATCGGATGGTTCGTGCCTTATCGGCGCTGACGGCAGCGCCGCTGGACGCTGGGAGCGAGTGGTTCGAGCCATCCTCGCTGCAGGTCACCAGCGTCGATGTCGGCAACCCCGCCACCAACGTGATTCCCGGCAGCGCGGCGGCGAGGCTTAATATCCGGTTCAACGACCGGCACACCGGAGCAGCGCTTGAGGCTTGGCTGCGCGCCACGCTGGCGCAGCACGCCGAGCGGTTCGACTTGAACGTGGCGGTTAGCGGCGAGGCCTTCCTGACCGCGCCAGGACCGTTGGTGGATCGGTTGACGGCGGCGGTCGCTGGGGCCACAGGGATCATGCCGCGGCTGGACACCGGGGGCGGCACGTCGGACGCGCGGTTCATCGCACGGTATTGTCCCGTCGCCGAATTCGGCCTGGTCGGCGCCACCATGCATCAGGCCAACGAGCGCGTGCCCGTCGAGGAGTTGGGACATTTGGCACGCATCTACGGTGCCGTGCTGGCGGAATTCGTATGACGACGCCGCCGGCACCCGGGCTTCGGCCGCTGCTCGGCATGGTCCGGCTGGCGCGCGGCCGGGTGGACGGGCTCCAGCAGTTCGGTGATACCCCGCAAGCCTTCCTGGCGAGCCTCGCGCCGCTGCTCGCCTTCCCGATCGTGGGTGCGCTGTTGCTGCTGGTGTCCGAGGGTCCGGCGCAAGCAATCGCGACTTTGCTGGTCGCCATTGTCCTGCAACTCTCGCCGCCAGTGGTGTCGCACGCGCTGGCTCGCCTGTGGGGACGCGAAGCGCAGTGGCTGCGCTACGCCACTGCGTTCAACTGGTGTCAGTGGGCACTGCCGCTCGCCGCGATGGCACTGCTGATCTTGCTGCAGCTGGCGTTGCGGCTCGGCCTGCCGGAGGACGCCGCTGACGCCACATTTATCCTTGGGCTCGCATCCTATGGGCTATGGCTGAACTGGCTGTTGGCCCGGCACGGGCTGAACCTGTCGGGCGGCCGGGCTGCAGCGCTGGTGACGCTGACCAACATCGCGACGGTCCTGCTGGCGCTCGGGCCGCGGCTGCTGGTGACGGCGCTGGGCTGAGACGCGCTACTTGACCGTTTGGATGACCTCGAAGCCCTCGAACTCGGGGTGGCCGATATAGGCCGGCGCGTCGCCCTTGCCGGCGCTGCCCGCGTTGCGGTGGGCAGCGCGGAACGCCTCCGACTTGGTCCAGCCCTCGAACGACGCGTAGTCCGACCAGATGGTATGGCTGGAATACAGTACGTGATCGTCGCGCTGCGGGCCGCGCAGCAGATGGAATTCTACAAAGCCTGGCACCCCGTTCAAGTGCGAATCGCGGCTGGTCCAAAGATGCTCGAAAGCGGCCTCCGAACCCGGCGCGACCTTGAAGCGGTTCATGGCGATGTACATGCTCGGAATCCTGTGCAATGGTGACGTCTCGTTAACCCAATTCCGTTACCATGGGGAGGCCGCGGCTGCCGGCAAGCTATAACGGGGCTGCCGAGGCTCAAGGACGTTCAAGATGCTATAGGCGGCGCGTCATCCAACGCCGAATGGGTTCTGCGGATAGCGCACGGCGACTAGAGTGAGCCCATCAGGAGGTGCAGTCGGTCCGGCGGCCCGGCGGTCGCGCGCTTCCAACGCAACCTTGACCTCCCCCGGACGCCAACGCCCCTCGCCGACCAGCTTCAGCGTGCCGACCATGTTGCGGACCTGGTGGTGCAGGAAGCTGCGCGCCTCGGCGGCAATGATGACCGTGTCGCCGTCGCGCAGAACGTCCAAGCGGTCCATCGTGCGGATCGGGCTTTTGGCCTGGCAGGCGCTGGCGCGGAACGAGGTGAAGTCGTGCTGGCCAAGCAGGTGCACCGCTGCTTCCGCCATGGCGGCGACGTCCAGCTGGCGCTCGACATGCCACGCGCGGTGCAGGTCGAGCGCCGGGCGGGCACGGCGGTTCAGGATGCGGTAGGCGTAGGCGCGGCCGGCCGCATCAAAACGCGGGCTCCATCCCAGGGCGGCTGGGGCGGCCTGCAGCACGACGATAGGATGCGGCTTCAGGTGAAAGTTGAGTGCGTCCCTTATTTGGTTCGGGCGGTAGCGGTCGGGCAGCGCCACCAGTGCGACCTGCCCTGCGGCGTGCACCCCAGCGTCGGTACGCCCGGCGGCAACGGCCGGAACCGGAGCGCCGCCGTTGAGCCGGACGCAGGCGCCCTCCAGCACTGACTGCACGGAGACGCCGCTGCCTTGACGCTGCCAGCCGACGTAGGACGTGCCGTCGTACTCCAGCAACAATGCCCAGCTTTTCACCCCAGAAGAGTGCCCGGCGGAATGGCGAAGCCGCGCAGCAGTGCTTCGGCGTCCATCGGCGCCCGGCCGGCACGCTGCACGCGGAGCAGGCGAAGCGCCCCCTCGCCGCATGCGACCAGCAGCCCGCCATCCAGCACGGTGCCCGGTGGCCCAATGCCTATGACCGGCTCGGCGCGCAGCACTTTCAGCACCTCTGGGCCCAGCATGGCCCAAGTGCCGGGCCAGGGCGTGAGACCGCGCACCTGACGATCGAGCTGCACCGCCGGCTGGGTCCAATCGAGCCGGCCGCTGTCGCGGGTCAGCTTGGCGGCGTAGGTCACGCCGTTGGAAGGCTGCGGCACCGCCGCGGGCGAATTTTGCAAGGTTTGCAGTATGAGCCCGGCGCCCATGGCGGCCAGCTTGTCATGCAGGTCGGCCGCAGTCGTCCGAGGTCCGATCGGCACGCGGTCCTGCAGCAGCATGGCACCAGTGTCGAGGCCCGGGTCCATTTGCATGATGGTGATTCCGGTCTCAGCGTCGCCAGCTAAAACGGCGGCCTGGATCGGCGCGGCGCCTCGCCAGCGCGGCAGCAGGCTGGCATGGATGTTCAGGCAGCCGCGGTGGGGAGCGTCCAGCATCGCCGCGGGCAGGATCAGGCCATAGGCCGCAACCACGGCGACATCCAGATTGAGCGCCGCGAAGCCCGCGTGCTCCGCAGCGTCGGTGCGCAGCCGCGCCGGAGTGCGGACCGGCAGGCCAAGCGCCAGCGCGGCTGCGTGCACCGGGCAGGGGGTGACGCTCCGGCCGCGTCCGGCGGGACGGGGCGGCTGGCTATACACCGCCGCGATCGCGTGGCCGGCGTCGTGCAGCGCTTGCAAAGCCGGGACGGCGAAGGCCGGGCTGCCCATGAAGGCGAGGCGGAGCCGGGTCACCCCGCCGCCATCGCTTTAATTTCCTTGGCGAGCTTGCGCATCAGCATGTTGCGCTTCAGCGCCGACAGGTGATCGACGAACAGCACGCCGTCGAGGTGGTCGATCTCGTGCTGCAGGCAGGCTGACAGCAGGCCCTCGGCCTCGATCTCGTGCGTAGCGTCGTCAGGGTCTTGATAGCGCACCGCAACACGGGCGGGGCGAGAGACGTCGGCGTATTGGTTGGGCAGCGACAGGCAGCCCTCCTCACGAACCGCCCAGTCCTCGCTGACGCGGATAATTTCGGGGTTGATCAGCACGACCGGAGCCTTGGCGTTGTCGGTCATCAGGTCGATGATGGCGAAACGCAGTCCAACACCGATCTGTGGTGCTGCGAGGCCGATGCCGGGGGCCGCGTACATCGTTGCGAACATGGCCGGCAATAGGGCGCGCACCTGCTCGATGTTTGAGGGATCAACCTTGCGCGTCCGGCCGCGTAGGATCGGGTTGGGCGGCATTAAGATCGGCAGCGTCGTGTTGGCGGGCTGAAGTATCGCAGTGCTCATGATCGCGATGTAGCGGGGTAGGCGGCTGGGTTCAATCTTCGTTCCCCGGCTTGGTTCCCCGCCCGCTCCTCTTGCAACGACGCGCAGGTCTGCCAACATCGGTCGGGTCTGGGACGCCACGCCGGGTCCCGCGCATCCGCTTCGCTCGTAGGAGGGGGCCCAAATGTCATCTACGCGTATGTTCACCTCGCCGTTGTTCCTCGGCTTCGACCATCTCGAGCAGATGCTGGAGCGGGCTGCGAAGTCGCCGGCTGATGGTTACCCTCCTTACAACATCGAGCAGACGCATCCGACCGGGCTGCGCATTACCCTGGCAGTGGCTGGTTTTACCATGGGCGACCTGCAGATCACTCAGGAAGATAACCAGCTTGTCGTGCGCGGGCGTCAGACCGATGACGTGCAGGGTCGGGTCTATTTGCACCGCGGCATCGCCGCTCGGCAGTTTCAGCGCGCTTTCGTGCTGGCGGAGGGTATTGAAGTAAAGGGCGCTTGGCTAGATAACGGGTTGTTGCACATCGATCTCGCACGCCCGCAGCCTGAGATTCGGGTGCGGAATATCGAAATAACCAAACCTGATCTCGCTAATCGCGATCAGGTGATGGATTCGATACCGGAATCGACTTGATTGCTAAGCTGTAACGGCATCTAAAGCGTCAGGGTGCAGCGTTACCTCAGCTGATGCGTTATCTCGATCATGGGGCCTTCCTGTGTTCACAGGGTTTTGGCTCGTCTCTTGCATTCTGTTTTATATCGTCGTTCGGGCGGTTGAGTCGCCCAGGAGGATTTGCCGTGGATATGACCTTGACCGATTTCCAAGCCGACGGCGCGCCAGGGCAAGACGCCGTAGATATCCGCAACTTGACGCAGGCCCAGCTCATGCAGCTTGGCATGTCGCAGCTCGCCTATGTCAAGCCGGTCTGGATGGATGGTGAGACGGCATTTGCGATCTTTGCTGCCGATGGCTCGCCGATGGCGGTCGCGGCCGACTGCGAGTTGGCCGTAGCCGCAATCATGCAGCATGAGATGGTGCCGGCGCTGGTGCACTAGTCTGTTGTAGTGTCCGTGTTTTGTTCGAGCGCGACCATCTCTTCGAATACGGTGCCGGAGCAGGGACGACCGAGCAGGTAGCCTTGGGCATCATTGCAATGCATCGCTCTCAGCATGTCGAGCTGCGCCTTAGTCTCAACCCCTTCAGCGTTCACTTGCATGGATAGGCTGCGGCCAAGCGTAATTACAGCTTGGACAATGGCGGCCGTTCCAACGTCGTTTATCATCGCAGCAATGAAGCTGCGATCGATTTTGAGTTTGGTGAAGGGGTAGCGTCGTAAATAACTCAGGCTTGAAAAACCGGTGCCGAAGTCGTCTAGCGCGATGCTTACGCCAAGTGTGCGAAGGCGGTCCAACGTCAAAAGCGTCGCTGGTGTCTCTTGCAGCAGGCTACCCTCTGTAATCTCCAACTCCAGTTGGGACGCTGGCAGGCCGGTTTCGGCCAAGGTTGCCGTCACCAACTCGACCAGCCCAGGACGACGTACCTGCTCCGGTGAGAGGTTGACCGCCACGCATAAACCATCCCAATTGGCCGCACGGGCACAGGCGGTGCGCAACACCCAGGCACCGAGTTCATCGATCAGTCCGGCGCTCTCGGCCAATGGAATGAATTCGGACGGCGGTATCATGCCATGCTCCGGATGCGACCAGCGCGTGAGTGCCTCGGCGCCGCCAATACGGCCAGAACCTATGTCGACCATAGGCTGGAAATGCACTTCCAAGCCTCTCTCCGCCAGCGCGCGGCGCAGGTCGCGCTCCATCTCTTTCCGCCGACGCAGCGCGACATACATCTCGGGTCGAAAGAAGCAGCAGGTGCCGCGCTTGTTTGTCTTCGCCTGGTATAGCGCCGTGTCGGCCTGACTAAGCAGCAAAGCCGGCTGTGCCGCCTCATCGCCGCGGGTACAAAGGGTTATGCCGACGCTGACGCCCACTACTGCCTCATGGCCATCCAGATCATAGGGTGCCGACGCGGCGTCGATGACACGTTGCGCTACCTCCGCCACCTGCTGCGCCGTCGTAACCTGCTCGTCGAGCAGCACCGCGAACTCGTCGCCGCCGAACCGGGCCAGCGTATCCTCGGGACGCAGGCACCGGCCGACACGCCCAGCCACCAGGCGCAACAACGCGTCGCCCGCAGCGTGGCCTAGCGTGTCGTTCACGTCCTTAAAATGGTCAAGGTCGAGAAATAGCACTGCGACCAGCCAATCTCCGATCGGTAGGGTCGGTCGATGATCCTCCAGTCGGCTCTCGCCACGCAGGCGGGCCAGGGTGCTCTCCAGCTGCTCGGTGAAGCGCGCGCGGTTGGGCAGGCCGGTCAGGGGGTCATGATGCGCCATATGCCGGATGTGCGCCTCCGCCTGATGCCGTTCCGTGACGTCGTCGAAGGTGGCGACCCAGCCGCCGCCGAGGGTCGGTTCGTGATGGATGGCGTGCACGTGGCCGTTGCGCAGCGTCACCTCGGTATTGACGATCTGATCGGCGATGCCGATGCGGTCACGCCAGAGCGCATACTCCTCAGGCGGCATGCCAGGCCCGGTGCCGGCGGCGTAGCGCAGGTCCACCACGTCGCGCAGGGTCATGCCGATCCAGAGTTGGCCTGGGTCCAGATCATACAGCTCGGCATAGCGACGGTTGAACAGTAATAGGCGCTGCTGCTCGTCAAATACGCAGAGACCTTGCCGAATACGGTCGAGTGCCAGATCGCGCAACTCGACTTCCTGAAACATCGTCAGCGGACGGGCGGCGTGCGGTGGACGACCGGGCCCGAGTCGCAGAGCAGCGTGCGGACGAGGCCATCTCAGGACTGGCAGCGGCGTGCTCAAAGGGCAGGACCAATTTGCAATATGCGTGGAGCATACCACTCATTGGTTAATAAAAATCAAAATCTTCAACCAAGAATCTGTTGTTTCGAAGCCAGACTCGCGGGATTGGATTCCGCTCTACCGCGCCCCAGTTGGATCGATCCAGCCAATGTTGCCGTCGGGGCGGCGATAGACAACGTTGAACTCCGCCGTCGCGCTGTTGCGGAACATCAACACCTGCTGGTCCGCCAAATCCATGCGCATCACCGCCTCACCAACCGACAGCGTGTTGATTTCGGCTGGATCCTCGGCGATGACGGTGGCGTAGGCCGGAATATCGCTGCGGCCCTCCACCCCATTCGGCTGACCGTCGTCATCCTGCCGAAGCACGTATTGCGTCCCCGCCTCGGGCCGCGCACGGCTGGTCAGGTCGCGCGCGTGGTCGTTTACCCGGCGTCGATACCGGCGAAGGCGCTTGGCGATATGCTCGGCTGCGTCGTCAAAGGCACTATGCGCGTCGGCCGCCTCACCCTCGCCGCGCAGCGTCAGCCCACGGCCGGCATGCACATTGATGTCGCAGGTGAAAAAGCTGCGGGCGCGGCTGAAAGTCACGCTGGCCTCCAGCGCGCCGTCAAAATATTTATGCGCGATCAGGTCCAGCTGCTCGGATACGCGAACCCGCAGCGCGTCCGAAAGCTCCACCTGCTTGCCCGCTACCGTGATCTGCATGCGATTGTCCCTTCGCTGATTAAGCTGAACGCGCCTCTGCCGGGAGTGCTTCAAACTTGCCTATGCCGGCATCGCCTTCTCCCGCTTGCGCTGCACCGAGCTCGGGATGCGCAGCGCCTCGCGGTATTTGGCCACGGTCCGGCGGGCAATGTCCACGCCTTCTCGTCTTAATGCCGCAACAATCGCATCGTCAGACAGCACGTCCTCGGGACCTTCAGCCTGAACCAGGCTGCGGATACGGTGCCGTACAGCCTCCGCGCTATGGCTCTCGCCGCCGGCTACGGCATTGATCGCGGTGGTGAAAAAATATTTCAGCTCGAACACGCCGCGCGGGGTGGCGATGTACTTATTGGCCGTGACCCGGCTCACGGTGCTCTCGTGCATCTCCACTGCCGCAGCAATATCACGCAAAATCAATGGCCGCAGGTGTCCGACGCCGCCGCGGAAGAACGCGTCCTGCTGCCGCACCACTTCGGCCGCGACACGTAGGATGGTGTTGGCGCGCTGCTGCAGCGACTTCACCAGCCAATTGGCGCTCGACAGGCTCTCGCCCAGGAACGTCTTCTCCTCGCGTCCGGCGCGCACGCTGACCCGGGCGTGATACGCCTCATTTACCAGCACACGCGGCATGGTGTCGGGGTTGAGTTCCAGCAGCCACTCGCCGTCTGGGGCGGAGCGCATCAGCACGTCGGGTATCACTTGATGCAGCGGGCCGCCATCGCCGGCGCCGGGCTTTGGGTCCAGCGCACGGACCTCGGTGATCATGTCGGCTAGGTCCTCGGAATCGACACCGCAGACCGCCATGAGCCCGCGCAGGTCGCGGCGGGCCAGCATTTCCAAATTGTCGAGCAACGCAGCCATGGCGGGGTCGAACCGGTTCAGGTCAACGAGCTGGGCAGCCAGGCAGTCCCGCAGGTTCTCGGCAAACAGGCCAGCCGGCTCGAAGCGCATCATGGCGGAGCGTACCCGTTCGACCCGTGCTGGGTCGAGGCCCATGGCACGCGCCAGATTGGCGGTCGAGTGCGGGACGCGGCCAGCGGGGTCGAGCAGCGCGATGAGGTGGGCACCGATCATGCGGTCCACGGGGTCGGCAAAGCCCAGGCGCAACTGCTCGTTCAGCCGAATGCGCAGGCTGCGCGGCGCTTCGATGAGGTCGTCGATGCCGCGCTCGTCCGTGCTGTCGCGCTGACCGCTGCCGCGGGGCGAGCTGGCGTAGCCGCCGTCAAGGGTTCCTGGCCCGCCCGCGCCATCGGCCGCGCCGCCGACGTCGTAGCTGTTGCTATGGTCGGCCTCGACCGCCTCTGGCAGCTTTTCCCGGCGCAGCAGGGCGACGGCGTCAAGCTCGCCTAGGCCCTCCGGCCGCTGGTCCGGCGCCGGGCGCTCGGGCGGAGTATCGATGCGCTCATCGCGTTCCAGCAACGGATTGCGCTGCAGTTCCTCCTCGACGAAGGCGGCGGCTTCCAGATTAGTAAACTGCAGCAGCTTGATGGCCTGACGCAGCTGCGGCGTCATGACCAGGGACTGCGTCTGTCGGAACTCTAGTCGGGGGCCCATCGCCATGGGTGTAATCTACAGGCTAAACCTTTCGCCAAGATAGACCCGGCGCACGTCCTCGTGGGCAACGACCTCGTTTGGGCGGCCCTCCATCAGCACCTGGCCGTCGTGCATGATGTAGGCGCGGTCGATGATCTCCAGCGTTTCACGAACGTTGTGGTCGGTGATCAGCACGCCGATGCCGCGGTCCTTCAAATGCGACACCAAATCGCGGATTTCGCCCACCGCGATCGGGTCGATGCCGGCGAGCGGCTCGTCCAGCAGGATGTAGTTCGGCTGGGTTGCCAGGGCGCGGGCGATCTCCACCCGGCGCCGCTCGCCGCCGGACAGGGCCAAAGCGGGGGTTCTGCGTAGATGGGCGATGCCGAATTCGGCCAGCAGTTCATCCAGCATCAGGCGGCGGCGGTCCGGGTCGCGTTCCACGACCTCCAGCGCCGCCATGACGTTGCGCTCGACGTTCAGGCCGCGGAACACGCTGGCCTCCTGCGGCAGGTAGCCGATGCCGAGGCGCGCGCGGCGGTACATCGGCAGTCCCGTTATGTCCTGGCCGTCGAGGCTGATGATGCCGGTGTCGGGGCGCACGAGGCCAGTGATCATGTAGAACGTCGTCGTCTTGCCGGCGCCGTTGGGACCTAGCAGGCCCACGGCCTCGCCGCGATGTACCCGGATCGTGACGTTGCGGACGACCGGACGCTTTTTATAGGTCTTGCCGACGCCGGTGGCGACCAAACCGCCGCCGCCCTGGATGACCCGGGGTGCCGTGGTCATCGCGGCGCTGTCTTGCCGGCGGGCTTCTTTGCGTCAGGGGCGGCGTTCGGGGCCGGCGTGGGAGTGGCGTCGTTCGGCACCACTAGGCCCTGCACGCGCTTACCGGGGTCGCGCGACAGAGTCGAGATGCCCGTGCGCATGTTGACGAGCGCCTCGTCGCCGTTGAGCTGGCTCGATCCGCGGGTGATGTGCACGTCGCCGGCGAGGCGGGCGATGCCGGTATCGGCCACATAGACGCCGCGGGCGCCGCGGATGGTCTCGGTCGCGGTGCGGACCTCGACGTTGCCGAAACCCTCGACGCGCTGCAGCTTACCGGACGACATCAGCGGATCGGCGTTGGGCCGGGCGGGCGGCGGTGCAGGGCTGGCGGCCGGCGTTGCGGCGGTGTCGGGTGGGGTGGTGTAGCCGACCAGCGTGTCGCCGGCCAGGCGGCGGCCGTCCGCAGTGGTGACGGTCGCGAGGCCGCGGCCCACCGCCATATGCTTCTGCGACCAGTATTCCATGGTGTCGCGCGCCGTCAGCACCTGCTGCGGCGTGGTCAGCTTCATGTCGCTGCCGGTCATCAGCAGAACGGCCTGGTCGATATCATAAATGGCGTGGTCGCCCACGGCGAGGTCGGTCGCGGTAAAGATGTGGACGTGGCCATCGGCTTCCAGCTGGTAGATTTCGTTGTTGCCGGTGTCGGCCGTGCCTGGACCTGTGCTGGCGGCCGGCGTCGCAGCGCCGGACCCGGCCTTGCGGCGATAGCGGGCGGTCAACCGGTCGGCGGTGACCGTCACGTCGCCCCGCACAGCGCGGGCGCTGCCGCGGGCGATCACCAACTGCTCGTTCTGCCGCCATTCCATACCGTCGCTGGAGGTGACCTCGACGGGACCGCCCTTGGAGAAGTCGATGGCCTGGGCCGTGGCGGTCGCGGGTGCCAGCAACAGCACTAATAGAAGCGGCCGCATCACTCGTGCCCGTTCAGGATCAGGCGGGCCGGACCATGGAACTGGATTGCCGCGCCCTTGTCGGTCAGGGTGAAACCCTGGGCGTCCAGCACGCCAAATGGACCCTCGGCGTGCGTCATCTCG
Source organism: Rhodospirillales bacterium (assembly GCA_025351925.1). GTDB lineage: Bacteria > Pseudomonadota > Alphaproteobacteria > Acetobacterales > Acetobacteraceae > CAHJXG01. The sequence goes on from JANXVC010000006.1 coordinate 10,973, forward strand.
TTGCTCGCCCCAGCGCCCTGTCTTACGTCCACCGCTGCCGACTGAGTGCGCAAGACCGTGCCGTCGTCGCGATACAGCACGACGTCGTGCGACAGGTCGAGCTGGCCGATACGCTGGATATACACGCCGTCGCGCGCCTCCACCATGATCCAGCTGCCATTCTCCGTCACCAGGTCGCCTTTCGGCTCCGTGAGGTCGATGCGCAGCGGACCCGCCTGCAGCGCCGTATCGGCGGTGATGGTAAAGGGCCGTCCGCGCTCGTCCACGCCGCGATAGCGCGGTTCCTTCATACGGCCGCTATCGGCCTCGATGCTGAAGGCGCGGCGGATGGCGATGCGCCCGTGGTCGCGCATGCGGGCGATCTCGGGCCACAGGGCGATGGACGCCAGCAGCGAAAGCGCTGCGACCGGCAGCAGCCACTTGGTCAGGTTCACCATCACCCGGCGCCGGGCGATGCGAGAGGCGGTGGGCGCCTGGCGGACGCGGGCAGCCCCGGCGGCGGATAGCCGATCGGTGCGCACCAGGCGGGTGGGCTCTCCCGGGTTTACGGCGTCCTTCGGCGGTATGCGAGTCTGTGCTAGGGGAGCGGCCGCCATTAAGCGACGCCAGCGCGCAGCAGGTCGTGCACGTGCAAGATGCCGAGCGGACGACGGTCGGCGTCCAGCACGAACAGGCTGGTGACCGGGCGCGGGACAGCGTTCATGGCGCGCAGGGCGTCGGCGGCGAGGGCGTCGGGGCCGATGGTGCGGGGATCGGTGCTCATCACGTCGCATACCCTACGGTTCAGCAGGTCCGGCCCCATGGCGCGGCGCAGGTCGCCGTCGGTCAGCACGCCAAGCAGTCGCCCATCCGGATCGAGCGCGCCGAGGCAGCCGAAGCCCTTGCCGGTCATTAGGAGCAGCGCCTGGTCCATCGGCAGCGGCGCTGGCGCCAGCGGGATAGCGTCGCCGGAGTGCATGAGGTCCGACACGAGGCGGAGCTGCGCGCCGAGGCGTCCGCCGGGGTGGTTTATGGAGAAGTCGCTGGCGGTAAAGCCGCGGCGGGTCAGCAAGGCGACAGCGAGCGCGTCGCCGAGGGCGAGCTGCATCGTGGTGCTGGTCGTGGGTGCCAGGCCCATTGGGCAGGCCTCGGCGGCGGGCGGCAGCAGAAGCGTGATGTCGGCGGCGCGGGCCAGGGTGGAGGCGGGCCGCCCGGTCATCGCCAATAGCGGCAGGCCGAAACGGCGGGCGTGGGCCACGAGATCGGCGAGCTCGGTGGTCTCGCCGCTGTTGGAGAGGGCGAGGATGGCGTCGCCGGGCACGATCATGCCGAGGTCGCCGTGCGAGGCCTCGGCCGGATGCACGAACAGGGCAGGGGTGCCGGTGGAGGCGAGGGTCGAGGCGATTTTGCGACCGACCAGTCCGGACTTGCCCATGCCGGAGACGACGACGCGGCCAGTGCACGCGGCGAGGCGCTCGACCGCGTCTTCAAAGCGCTGGTCAAGCGAGGCGGCGAGCGCGCGCAGCCCGGCGGCCTCGGCGGCCAGGACAGCGTGGGCGACGCCGATATGGGGGGCGGAGTCGTGGGAGGCCAGCGAAAGGGGGATGGCGGCGTCCATGGGACTCCCTTGCTAGCCGATTTGTCGGGGCGGGCATACCCCGGAGGTCAATTATGCGTAATGGATCGTAGATTTGGACTCGTAACGAGGGACTGTTCGCCCGGCCTCGCCATATTGGAGAACGCGCCGCTGGGCAGCCGCGGTAAGCTTGGCGACCAGGGTTGCGGTGTCGGGGCGTCCGGGCAGCAAGTCGTCCAGCGTGAACGGGCATGTCTGGGGCACCGGAAGCGGCTGGCCGGTACCGTCTGACCTGGCCTGCAGCTCAAACAGTGCGTCCGCATAGAGTTCGGCCAAATCAATCCGTTGCCACATGGAGGGCGTGAAGCTACGGCGGGCACCTGCTAAGAAGCCTACGGCCTCGCCGCGCCAATGCGCGGCAGCCTGACTGTTGGGTCAGGCGCGCAGCTTAATTAAATGCACGAGGGCGTGCGCCAACAAGCTGCTGCACGCGTGCAGTTCCGACCGCCCCAGGCTCTCCACCTCCTCGATGAGATTGGTCCAGTCCATGGCGTCATTGACGCGTTCGCCGACTGCCAGCCGGCGCAGCAGCTCGGCTTGCTGCTCGGACCAGATCAAGATGTCGCGGTCATAGAGATCGTCCGGCACAATTGCTGCCCCCTTGCCTTGGCGCGACGCTGCACGGCGCGTCGGACGATGCTTGCGCCCTACCCCACGGCCGCGGATCAGTGCGAGAAGATGTCCGGGTCGTCATAGCCCAGCAGGTCCAGGCGGCAGCGGGTCGGCAGGAAGGCGAAGCAGGCCTCGGCGAGCGCGAGCCGATCCTCGCGGATCAGCAGCGCCTCCATGCGGGCCCACAGCTGATGCAGATACAGCACGTCGGAGGCGGCGTAGGCCATCTGTTCCGATGTGAGTTCGGTGGCGCCCCAGTCCGAGGTCTGCTGCTGTTTCGACAGCTCGACGCCGACGAGTTCGCGGCAGAGGTCCTTGAGGCCGTGGCGGTCGGTGAAAGTACGGACGAGCCTGGCGGCAATCTTGGTGCATTTGATGGGGGCGACGGTGATGCCGAATGCCTGCTGGAGCACCGCGACGTCGAAGCGAGCGAAGTGCATGAGCTTGGTGACCGAGGTGTCGGCCATCAGGCGCGCGAGGTTTGGCGCGTCGTAGCCGCGTCCGCCGAGCGATGGCGGAATGAGCTGCACGAGGTGCGCTGCGCCGTCGCCCGACGACATCTGCACGAGGCAGAGCCGGTCGCGGTGCGGGTTGAGGCCCATGGTCTCGGTATCGACGGCGATGACGGGACCGAGGTCGATCCCGTCCGGCAAATCATGCCGGTGCAGGTGGGTGGGGCCGGTTGGCATGAACTGAACCGTCACGGAGTTGGTGCCCAGGAAAAGACTCGAACTTTCACAACCTTGCGGTCACAGGTACCTGAAACCTGCGCGTCTACCAATTCCGCCACCTGGGCAACCCGTGCGGCAGGGCGTGAAATAACGCCGGCGGTGCGGGGCGTCAAGGCGCATTGTATTGCCGGCACCCCCTTTGGCTGAACGGCAAGCGTGTGGGCTTGGCGAGGCACCCAAAGGGTTCACACGGCAAATGCGGTGCGGCCCTGAGCCTGGCCAGTCGTGATGAAGCTGACGAGCGGGTCGATGCCGCTGCTGCGCACGTCGGCGTAGGCAGCGAGATACTTTGCGGTGGAAAATGCGGCGGAGGGATCGCGGCCCTCATGCCAGCCATACGTCTCATAGTGCCGCAGCGGATCGACTCCGGCCGCACGCACGTCGGCGTTGTGGGACAGGTAGTAGGTCGTGTCGAACAGCGCGTCGGGGTTCAGGCCGCGGCGCCAGCCGGTCTGGTCGTAGCTGGCGGTCGCGTCCGCACTGGCTGGCACGATCGTTGCGAACTGCGCGTAGTAGAGCGCCCGGTCCACCAGCGGATCCGGCGCCCCCGCAGCCTGCGCATCGTTGATGAACGCCATCCGCCCCTCGGTGCGGCCATAGGTCATGAAATGCGCCAGCGGGTTGAGCTTGGCCGCCGCCACGTCCGGGTTGTTCGCCAGGTATTTGGCATCGTCGAACGCGAGCGACGGCTGGCGGCCTTCGTGGCTGCCGTAGGTCTCGAAGTGATATAGCGGGTTGAGCCGGGCTGCGACGACGTCCGGGTTCGCCTTGAGGTAGTAGGTCGTGTCGAACCACTGATCCGGATTATAGCCGAGCGTCCAGCCGACCCGGTTGTAGTGCGCCTCCGCGTCCTCGCCCGACGCCGCTACCTCCGGGTGCTGCGCCAGATACCAGGCCCGGTCCACCAGTGCGTCCGGCGGAGTGACCGGGATCGCGACACGGCCCTGGGTGCGGCCGGCAACGAGGAACTGCTGCAGTGCATCCACTCCGGCCGCTTTCACGTCCGGGTTGGCGTCCAGGTATTTGCTGAGGCTGAAGTTCGGCCCGGGATCGCGCCCCTCACGCCAGCCATAGTTCTCGAAATGATACAGGGGATTGAGCTGCGCCGCGGCGACATCCGGATTCTGCCTCAAGTACCAGGACGTGCTGAAGTAGGCGCTGGGGTCGCGGCCCTCATGCCATCCATACTGCAGATAGTGCTGCAGCGGGTTGACGCCTGCTGCGGCAACATCCGGGTTATGGGCCAGGTAGTAGGCGGCGTCGAAATCCGGGTCCGTGTTCAGGACGTGCGTGGTGTGCAGCAGGGTGCCGCCGGTCCCGTCGGCCGTGAGGCTGAACTGGTCGGCGCCGTAGGATGCGGGACCGCCGGTGAACTGGAACGTCCCGACCGATAATCCGCCCTGATTGACGTGCACGGCACCGCCCAGGAAGCTGATGGCGAGGGTGGGGTCGTAGGCGAGGCCCTGCAGATCGACGGTGTCGCCGGCCTGGAAGTCCTGCAGCGTCGCGCCGACGGCGCCGGCACCTTGGAACACGAGCTTTGCGGTCGCGTCCTTCAGGCTGATCGCCGCAGCCGTCACCACCGGGCCGGCGAAGACCAGCGTGCCGCCCGACTGCACGGTGAGCAGGCCGGGCTGGGCGGCCTGGGCCAGGGTGACGAGCGGGTCCACGGTGAGCGTGCCCGAGACGCTGATGGTGCCGCCGTTGACCAGCGTGCCCTTGCCGCCGAGCCGCACCGCGGCGTTCGCCGCCACGTCGAGCACGGCATGCGGGCCGAAGCTTACCGTCTCGCCGATCACGTCGCGCGCGGTGCCGAGGTTGAGCGAGCTTGCGGTGCGAAAGCCGGCGAGGAAGTTGATCGCGGCGTGGTCGAACTGCATCGCGCTGCCAAAGGTCAGCGCCGAGCCGCCGACCCGGAGCAGGCCGGGCGAGGCGCCGTCGGCGGCGACGAAGCTCGTGCCGTTCAGCAGCGTCAGCTGGCCGTAGTTCAGCAGCGTCAGCACGCCCGCGCTGTAGGGCGTTGACATGTCGAGCGTGCCCTGGACGCGCACGCCGTCCAGCACGGCGGCGTCGTTGCGCATCATGACGCCGCCGTTCATCACGAGGCTGCCGCCGCGCAGCGTGCCCTGCAGCAGCAGCCGGCCGGCGTTGAGGGTGAGCGCCGTCTTGACCGTCAGGCCCTGCAGCGCGACGCCGAGTGTGGCGCCTGTGGCGCTGACCGTGACGCTGCCGATCGTGGTTGTGCCCGCGTTGCCGACCTTGACGGTGTAGCTGCCGGGCGCGTCGATCGTGGCGGTGTCATCAGGCCCGGCGACGCCGCCCGGCACGGCGCCCGACGACCAGTTGCTCCCGAGATACCACGAACCCGTCCCCGCCGCCCACTTCGCGCTCGCCATTGCCGCACATCCCAAAATATGTGAGCGCAGAATGACTATAAGACCGTAACAATACGATACTCGGCGTGGATCTAGGTCTTTATTGTATTACTGAGGCCATCAATATAGGCATTACTATTTACCAAACTGCTGTAGCTAGGACAATCTAAGTAAGAAAAGCTAATAGCGAGCGGGTTTTTTGACACTTCGGTCAGCGGCAAGGGGTCGTACGATCCCCCCAGCATGAACGGGCATAGACCCTGCATCCCTGCTATTCACAGTGCACCCGCGCGTCGCCCTAGCATCACAGTTGCAGTCTGCGTTTCATATAGCAGCGTTGTGCGACGGCTTGGTGCGCCCTGCGCCAGAGCGACCAAGCGCTGACGTGGGTGGGCTGGATGCGGCGCTGCGCGAGACGGGTGGCGACGCGGCGAAGTTCCTGGACCGACCAGCGGATGAGGTGTGGGGCAGCCGGGGAAGCAGCGGCCGTGTTTTTGTGAGGCGGGCTGGTTTGCGTGGTGGCGGATGGTGGCCAACAGGGCGCACGCCCGCATGACGAGCGACACGTGGCGGTGCCAGCCGTGCCAGGGCCGGGTTTCGTCGCGGTCGAGGCCCAGCTCGGTCTTGGCGGCCTCGAAGCTGTCCTCGATGCCCTCCAGCCGTATTCCACCGGCAAAGCCGATGGAACCTTGACAGTTTCCGCCCAGCGCTGCCCTTTGACCTGGCCCAGCTTTTCGATGCCGGTGCCTTGGGCGCCAGGTGGTGACGAACGCGCACTCGCCGTCGGCCAGGTTGCGCCGGATCAGCAGGTCGCGCGTCCAGGTGCCGGTGAGGCCCGGGTTGAACTCGTCGGCGTCGAGGTCGGCCAGCTCCAGGTAGGCCCAGTCATATCGTCTCGACCGGTTGGTGCCCGAGCCCGCGGACAGACGCTGCCAGGCTGCAGCATCCAGGCTTTGGGCGATCGCGTCTGCGGTGCCGGACACCTCCGGCTTGGCCCCCCAGGAGTTGAACTGGCTATTGGCGTTGACGCCCAGCACGTAGCCTTTGCCCGTGCGGCGCAGCGCCATCTCGACCTCGCTCACCCCGTAGATGCTGTCGGCTGTGACCATCGCCGCCGGCGATCCGTCTCCGAAGGAGCCGGTCGCATCGCGGTCGGAGGGGCAAATGGCACCTTCGCCGTGAGGGCACGCTCGATCATGCGCCGGGCCAGGCGTGGCTTCGTTGCAAAGCCGACCTTGTCGGGCATATGCGCCGCAGCCAAGGCGGTTTTGCGACGCTCCGGCCCAAGCAGGCCATCAAGGAACCGCCCGGCCGACGCCGCCACGCGCACTTGCGTAAACAAAGGACCAATCCGCACTTTGACGTCCCGCAACGACGACGCCCACAGCTCCAGCGTCGCCTCCGTCGAGGCCCCCACCATCTATGCACTCCAAATTGCCAGAACCTAGTCGATCCAGTATCGAAAATGTAATTGTAATGCTAGCGATGACCAAGACCACTCTTGCCAACGCCAACATCAGGATCTTGCATGACAAGTGGCGCAATATGACGCGCTTTTTGGAGGTGATCGACGACACTGCCGCAAAGGGCGCCGTGATGCTCGTGCTGCCCGAGGTCGGGCTGCAGGGCTACGCCGACTTCGCCTTTGCCCCGGGCAGCAAGGAAGCGGCGGGACAGAAGCAGTATTACCACCGCGAGGCCGAGACGATCCTAGGGCCAGCGATCAAGCGGCACGGCGCCACAGCATGTTCATCCAGTTCGGCCTCGCCGAGACGGCGCTGCACGGCAATGTCATCTACAACAGCACCGCGCTCATCGGCCCGGACGGCACCGCCAGCGTCTATCGCAAGGTCCACAACCAGTTCGAGTTCCCGTATTTCGGGCCGGGCGAGGACCTGCCCGTGGTGCAGACGCTGCATGCCGCAAGAAGCTGCGGCAGGGCGCGGCGTTCATCGAGATCATGGCGAATGGCGGCGTTGCCAGTCCAACCGACCCGATTGCCTGGCAGGGCCACTCCGTGGACGAGATGCAGGCCGCCGTGCAGGAAGCGGCGGACGCGCAAACCTACGTCTCCGCCCACCTCTACACCGCCGGGGCGCTCCCGATGGCCTACGGCACGGATCTATTGGGTGAGATGCACGCCCGGCAGAGCGAGGAGTTCGCGATCCGCAGCCGCGTGCTTCCGGCCGCGGAGATCTTCGGATATCTCTGCCGCCGGCCGAAGCCCGCGACCCTGTCAACCGAATGACGGCGCCGTCGCGACCCAGCATGCGCCCGGTGGGCTTCGCGGCTCCGGTCATAGGCCGATTGCGGTCTCGGGCGGGCTACGACGCGTCCGGCCAGGGGAAGCGGATGTTGCCGTCGCGCAGGCCGGCCAGCACCACCTCGATCCCGCCTGACTTGACCATCCACTCCAGCCGGTGGTCGCGATACTCCCGTCGCCGACCGCCCGTGGTATAGAGGTCGGCCACCGCCGCCATGCGGGCCGCCGCCGCCTCGAACTCCGCAAAAGTGGCGGCCACCGAGGGCCGCTCCCGCACGCGCTGGTGCCAGCGGGCCAGCGGGCTACCCGGCGGCGGTCCCAGGCCGTAGTGGACGGAGCGGTTGACCAAGGGTGCCGCCGCGGCATCGGCCCAGCCGAACGCCGCTCCCCCGAACCAGTCCGCGTCCCCCAGCCGCGCGCCGAGCCAGTCCTGCAGCACTGTGGTGTGCCGCGCCGCCTCCGCCCGCAGCGTCTCGCCGAGCGGGCCGGTCGCGCGGCGAAACCACAGCACCTCGCCGAAGCCCCAGTTCACCGCCTCGTACTGCGTGTCGCACACATCCTCCGTGATGCGCGCGGCCGCGCGGGCGCCCGGCTCGCGCGGCAGCAACGGCGGGTCGGGCCAGCGCTCCTCGATGTATTCCATGATGACAGTGGACTCGAAGATGCGCGTCTGGCCGTCGATGAGCACCGGCACCTCGGCGCGCGGGTTGGCGGCGGCGAACGGCCCGTCGGCGCGTCCGGTGCCGAAGCTCTCGGGCAGCTCCAGGTCGAACGCCACACCCTTCTCGCGCAAGGCGATCTTGACCTTCTGGGCGTAGGACGAGAGCGGGTGCTCGTAGAGCAGCATGGCCATCAGCGCGACTGCTCCAGCACATACACATGCGGCGCGTCGCTCGGGAGCGTTTCGGGCGTCAGCTCCAGCTCCGGGCCTCCGACCCGCGTGATGGATTCCGGCGGGAGGCGATCGAGGAACCGTTCCACCGGCTCGATCTTCAGCACGCCGCGAGGGTTGAAGTAGTGCATGGGGATGACGACGCGCGGGCCGATCGCCTTGATTGCGTCGTCCAGGTCGTCGAGCGCGATGGTCGCATGCTCGCCTGTCAGCGCCAGCATAATGTCGACTTTCCCTCGCAGCGCATCCAGATGTTCGCGGGCAACCGGATTGCCGATGTCGCCCATGTGGAGCATCCGCAGCCCGCCAAGGGTGAAATGGTAGAGGGCATTGGCGTCGGGGTCCCGGCCGAACTCCGATTGGTAGTCGAACGTCTTGCTTTCGTAGGCGCGGAAGGAGCGGATCGGCACCCCGCGCGCCTCGGTGCCTTCCGGCGGCAGCTCCAGGGCGTTGACGACGACCGGCTCGCCCCGCACGTGGCTCGGGTCGGAATGGAAGGCGTCCGTCGCCGAGCTCATGATCACGACGTCGGCGGCCTCCTCGATCGGGTCGAAGCCGCTGTGCCCGGGTCCGGGCGTATAGGGATCGGTAATGACTGCCAGGCCGCCCGCCTCCAGCCGAAAGCACGCATGGGCGTAGAACTTGATTTTCACGGTTGCCTCCTAGACCTTTTCGCCCACGAACAGGTCCCAGCTTTCGGTCAGGGCACCCTGCTTCTCGCCGAACTCCACAAGATGGGGCGACTTCATGTGAGCTTCCCAAAGCGGCCGGCTTTCCCAGTTTTCATAGAAGATGAAAAGGCCAGGGTCCTCGTGCGACCGGTGCAGGTCGTAGTTGATGCAGCCCTGTTCGGCCCGGGTCGGCTCGACCAGGCTTCTCAGCACTTCGCCAAGCTGCTCTTCGCATCCGTTCTTCGCCTTGAGCTTGGCAACCACAGTCAACGGCGTCATGTCTCATCCCCTTAGCTTTGTCATTACGCCTCGCTCCTGGATGTGCGGTCCAGGATCGCCTCCGCCATTTTGCGGAGATAAAAGGAGCACCGTCAACTTGACCGCCGGCCGGCTTGCGAGATGCGGCTGAGCCGGGTAGGCGGAGGCGCGGATCGTGTCCGGCCTATGCGCGATGGCGACCCGCGTCATGGACGAGGCCCGCAGTGCGGCATTGACCGCCCGATCGTGGTCCACGTCCAAATGGCTTGTCGCCTCGTCAAGCAGCAACAAGCCAGGCTCGCGATAGAGCGCGCGGGCGATGAACACGCGCTGCTTCTGCTCGCCAGACAGCGTCGCGCCCATGTCGCCAATAAGCGTCCCGTAGCTCATGGGCATGGCGGCGATGTCCTCGTGCACAGCGGCCATTCGCGCGCACGCCTCTATCCGGCGCTGGTTTGGCTGCCCAGAGAAGAATCTTACGTTGTCGGCGATGGAGCCCGCAAAGAGCTGGTCATCCTGCATGACGACGCCGGTCGTCGCGCGGTAGCGGTCAAGGCCGAGCTGGGTCAGCAGCTCGCCGTCCACGCCACGGCGCGTGCATAACGCCCAGCGCGCGCAGCGCGCAGGCGCGGTGGTAGCCGTCGTACAGCAACAGGCGGCCGTCGGCGCGCACGACGTTGAGGAGGTTTGAGCCAAATCCAACCACCAGCCCCACCACTCCAGCGATTGGGCCAAAGCTGTCATAGCCGCTGACCTGACCCGGCGCGAGCAGCACCGGCGCGTGGAAACGCAGGTCCATGGACTCGGAGGCGAAGACATAGCGCCGCGAACCCATCCGGTTGACCTGCAAGGGCGTATCGCGGTCGCCCATGGGCAGGCAGAAATGAAACAGAGCCTCGCTGTCCGGGGCGGGGCCCAGGCGCGCCGCAAGCGATGTAACGAAGTCGTAGGTGACGCGCGTTTGGTGGACAACCAAGCGGTCCAACTCAACCATGGCGAAACGGGTAGGCAGGGCGTCGAACATGCGGCGGAACGAGGGATTGGACGCCACCTGCTCGGCAAGCAGCGCGAGCGCCGGGTCGAGGTCACGGCATTCCGCACCGTCGGCTGGCCAAGCAGGCAGAGTTCTTCGCGCGCTGGGCGTCCTCGCTGGATGACGGCGGCCAGAACCGTCAGGCGGCCACAGCCTTGGCCGTCTGCCAGCGAACGTACCCGTCAACCGGTGGCTGCGCCGTCCAGATCTTGTTGTAACGCTGCCGAAAGGCGAGCAGCAATACGCGCATAGGCCTACCGAAGAGTAGTGATGACGCCATCTCCGCGCAGGTCACCTCTTGACCTTCCCACTATGGGAAGCACCACCTGAGGAGAGACCTGCAGGGAGAACACTGCCATGGACACGATCGCTCAACCGATGAACTTGGCTGACGCCGCCGACCAGACGTTGGAGTTTGGCGTGTCCGGCATGACATGCGCGAGTTGTGTC
>JANXVC010000053.1 GCA_025351925.1 Rhodospirillales bacterium
CACGGGAGGCAACCACCTGCCTTGATCCCAGAGCTGCCTTGATTCCGGGGCGCGATGGCGACTGGCTGCCGCTTGACCAGTATGCCGCGGCTGGCGGCGGGCGCAGCCTGACACATTGTCGGCGATGGCGGTCAAAACCGATCGGCGTGACGTGCGGGATCGTGCAGCGGCTGCGAATGGGGCAAGGACCTGGCAACGACCGCCGTCTAGAGCATCGTCCAATCGATCTGTTCTTTCGATCGGGAAAAGTGCTAGTGGTGCAAATCAAGGCAACCGGCCCCGCTCCGTCTGCTTTTGAGCTTCTTGCGCCGCCTTCAGCTGGGCTTTGGTGTACATGAGCGCGTGAGCGGCGAGATCGTGGCTGTCTTCCCACAAGTTGCGCCAGATGCCGAGAATGCCTTCGAGCGGCTGGCCGACGACACGGGATGAGAAGGACTCGAAGGTGATCGGGCCGGTATAGCCGGATTTGACCACCGCCCGGAACACGCCCGCCAAGTCGATCGAGCCTGAGCCCATGTAGCCTCGATGCGAGTCGCCAGTGTGGAAATAGCCGAGATAGTCGCCGGTCTCGAGAATGGCCTGGCCAATATCCGATTCCTCAATGTTCATGTGGTACACGTCGAGATGCACCTTGACGTTGGGCGCACCGATCCGTTTGCACATCTCCACTGCCTGAGAGGCCGTGTTGAGCACGTTTGATTCGTAGCGATTGACCACCTCAAGGCCGAGCGTGATGTCGCTGCGGGCCGCGACCTCGGCTACGCGCTGGAGCACCCCGACGGACCGCTTCACGCCCTCGGCCGTCGTCGGCACGGCGTATTTCTGGAACGCAGATTCCAGAATCCCGCAGACATGCGTCGCGCCGAAGTCGCGCGCCACCGTGACAGCCGCTTCAAGGCGGGCTTGGCCGCGTTTTTCCTTCTCGCGGTCATTGCTGGAGATGTCCGTGTCCGCGTCGAGGCCAAGCGAGGACGTGGCGCCGATCCCGGCCATTTCGAGCTGCTTTCGGGTGAAGGCGGCGTCGATGGAGCCGGGGTCGAGCGCCGGGATCTCGATCAGGTCGTAGCCGACCTCCGCCGTCTTGGCGATGGCCCGGGCGCATTCGTCGTGGCTCCAGCCCTTCTCCCAGACCAGCGCGTGCACACCCAGCTTGTTCATCCTGTCTTCTCCTTTAATCCTGCGCCCGCCGGCGACGAGCGCGGGCTGTTGTCAGGCCGGACGCGGTCCGCCGGGTCCTCTATCGCTTGCTGAACAGAGTCTGCAGGGAACGGCTGGCCCAGATCGACCGGACGACCATGATCAGCAGCAGGAAGCCGCCCCAGAGTGCGGTTGAGAGGTGCTGGTTGGCGCCGAGCTGGTTCAGCCCGGAGGCGATCACCTGAAGGATCAAGAGGGCAATGGCAACGGGGAACACCCGGCCGAAGCCGCCAAAGGGATCGACCCGCCCGAGGAAGCACGCCAGCACAGTGATAAGAAGGTAGGACTCGCCGTGCCCGACCCGCACCGAGTTGAACCGCGCCAGCATGACGATGCCCGCGACGCCGCACATCAAGCCAGACAGCGTGTAAATCAGCGTCAGCGAGCGCCGCGTCGGCACGCCGGAAAAGCGGGTCGCCTCGATGTTGGAGCCGATCATCCGAGTTGCGAAGCCGAGCCGGGAGCGCGACAGGACCACGGACCAGAGCAGGACAGCCGCCGCAAAGACGAGCACGGGCGCCGGGACGCCATAGACCGTGCCCTGGCCGATCGCCTGCACGTAGCCCGGGACGCCCGAGATGTCGCCGCCCCGCGTCAGGAACTCGCCGAGGCCGCGGACGAAGATCATGGTCGATAGTGACACCAGGATCGGGTGCGCACCGGTGTAGGCGATGATGACGCCCATCAGCCATCCCACAAGCGCTCCCGTCGCGAGCGCGGCCAGCACGCCTGCCGCGAAGACTTCGAGACCCGCGTCCACGCCGCCATGGCTCTGGAGCACGTAGGCCATCGCAAGCCCGGACAAATTCGCGGTGAAGGTAATGGCGAGGTTGAAGCCGCCCGAGATGATCGGCATCAGCATTGCGAGGCTGAGCAGGCCGAGTTCGGGCAGCTGGAAAGCCACGGAGGTGAAGGTGCTAAGGGACAGGAACTCGTTGTCGGCAATGCCGAACAGCGCGATCACCAAGACGAGCAGGGCAAGCAGCCCCGCCACGTCGCTGTCGATCAGGTGAGCGAAGCGTCCACCCTCGCCGCGGGGCAGGGTCTGGGTGGACATCAGGCGGCCCTCCGCTCGGCCGGTCTCCGCCAGGAGCCGATCAAGCGGCCCACGCCCTCGCTCGACAGCGTGATGGCGACCAGGATGATGGCGCCGATGATCATCTTGAAGGCGTAGGGCGAGATGCCCAGCAGGTTCAGGCCGTTCTGGGTCATGGCAACCAAGATGATGCCCAGGAACACGCCGAGGATCGTGCCGCGGCCGCCGCCGAGCCGCGCGCCGCCCAGCACCACCGCCGCGAGAACGTCGAGCTCGCGGCCATACAGCGCATTGGGCACGACCTCCTGGGCGTAGTGCGCCTGCATCAGCCCGCCGATGCCGGCCATGAGCCCCAGCCAGCCGAAGGCGAGGTAGTGCATGGCGCCGATGTTGATGCCGACACGGCGCGCGCCCTCGGGATTGTCTCCCAAGGCATAGAGCTGGCGGCCGGTGCTGGTGCGGCGCAGGAGCAGCCAGGTGGCCGATACGCATAACGCCATCACAAGCACCGTCAGGCTCAGCTCGGCATGGCCGCTCGCTGTCTCCGTGCCGAAGATCACGACGCGCGTGGTCCACCAGTCCGGCAGGTCGTAGATCGACACGCCACCCGACCAGAACATCAGCAGGCCGAAGAACAGGTTATAGGTCGCGATGGTAACGACGATCGAGACGATGCGGAACTGGTAGATGAAGAAGGCATTCACGCAGCCGAGCAGCGTGCCGAAGGCCCCCGCCAGGAGCAGTCCTACAGCCCAGTCACCCCCGCCGAACAATGGCACGGTGATCGCAGTGAGGTATTGCACCACGGAGGCGGCGACTGTGAACGAGATGTCGATGCCGCCGGCGATTAGTACTACCAGCAGGCCGGCGCCGAAGATGATGTTGACCGCGCTTGCGTTCAGCAGATCGAATAGATTTGGCAAGGTTAGGAAGGTGGGCGTGAGCAGCCCCAGCGCGACGCCCATCGCGACGATGACGAGGATGAGCCACCGTTCGGTGCCCCCGATGCGGAGCCTAGGCATGCACAGCTCCCTCGATCGTGTCGAGCGTGGTCTCGCCCGGCACGTAGGCGCCAACGATGCGGCCGTTCCGCATGTGCAGGATGCGGTCGGCGTTGAAATACACATCAGGGATTTCGTCCGAGATGAGCAGGATCGCCATTCCGGCCTTGGCCAGTTTATGAATGATTGCAAAGATGCCGGCGCGGGCACCCACATCGACGCCCACCGTCGGGCAGTCAAGAATCAGCAGCTTGGGATTGGTCGCCAGCCACTTGGCGAGCACGATGCGCTGCTGGTTGCCGCCCGACAGCGTGGAGACCGCGTGACCGGGATGGCCGATCTTGACGCCGAGGTCGTGGATCCAGGTATCGACCAGAGCGCTCTGCCGCCGGGCGGAGATGAGATGGTCAGGGCCGAGCAGGCTGTCGAGCACGGCTATTGCCGTGTTATCGGCGATCGACTGCGGCTGGATAAGGCCAAGCTGCAGCCGGTCCTCCGACACGTAGGCGACCCCGGCCCGGATCGCCTCGCGGTTGCTCGCGAAGCGCACGGGCGTGCCTTCGAGAGTGACCGTTCCGGTGGAGGCTGGAGCCATGCCGAACAGGCTGAGGGCAAGTTCGGTGCGGCCCGAGCCGAGGCGGCCGGTGAGGCCCACGATCTCGCCCCGGCGGATCGTCAGGGACACGTTGGCGTAGTCCGGCGCGCGGGACAGGTTCTCGACCGACAGCACGACGGGCGCACTCGATAGGTCGCGCTCCTGCACCGCATAGTCGAAGGTTTTGCCCGTCATCAGCTCGGTCAGCCGGGTCTGCGTCATACCTTCGGTCGGGAAGGTGCCGACGAACCGGCCATCCCGCAGAACAGTGACGCGGCTGCACACGTCCAGCACCTCGGCCAGCCGGTGGCTCACGAAGACCACCGCGATCCCCTCGGCGGATAGGCGCCGCACGATAACCAGCAACGCGTCCGTTTCGGCCTGGCTGAGCGAGGCGGTGGGTTCGTCCATGAAGACGAGCGTCGCCTCGGCGACCAGAGCCCGCGCGACCGCCACGATCTGACGCTGCGCGATAGCGAGCGTCCGCAGGGATGCGTCGAGGTTTAGCTTGACCCCGAGCCGGTCGAGTATGCGGGCCGCCGCCGCCCTCATGGCCCTATAGTTCACCAGGCGGGGCCGGGCGCCGAGATTGCTCTCGAAGGCGATATTCTCGGCGACCGACATCTCGGGGAAAAGTGCCAGGTCCTGCCAGATGACCTGGATCCCGAGAGCCCGCGCCGTTGCGGGACTGAGTCCCTCGATCGAACGGCCGTCGAACAGCATGGCGGCGCCCCGTTCTGGCTGGTGAACGCCGCTTATGATCTTGATCAGCGTGCTCTTGCCGCAGCCGTTCTCGCCCGCGAGGCACAAGACCTCACCGCGCTTGATGTCGAACCGCACGTCGTCCAGCGCCTTGACGCCGCCGAACCGCTTCGAGATGTGATCGAGCTGCAGCAGCGGCGCTCCAGCCTGGATGCGCGGGCCATCAGCAGTTCTGGACAAGGCTGAGGTCATGACGATCCGCGCAGCGTAAGAAGTCCGTTGCTCCTCAAGGGAAGCTCGGCGCTACAGGCCCATTTTGGCCAGATCGTCCACCGTGTCCTTGTTCAGATCGACGAGTTCGTCAACGATCAGGTTGTGACCGTCCGGATGAACGACGCCAAGCCCCGGGATGATCGTGCCGTCTTTGATAGGCTCGCCCTTGGCCACCATGGTCCCGAGCGTCACGAACACCTCGCCGGCGAGTGCCGGGTTCCACATATAACCGCCGGTGAGCACGCCGTCGTGGACAAGCTTTTTGCCCTGGCCGGGCGAAAACGGGCCCATCACGACGATCTTGCCGCCCATGCGCTTCTCGGCGACCGCACGGGCGGCGCCGATCGGCCCCTGGCTGCCAAAGGCGAGGAACCCTTTGAGGTCGGGATGCACGCGCATCAGGTCGAGCGCCGTGCTGCGGGATTGATCGACGTTCTCCGCCACGCCGTAACGGTCGCCCACGAGCGTCATGCCGGGAGCGTTGGCCTTGATGTAGGCGTTTGCGGCGTCGGCCCAGGCGTTGTGCAGAGGAACGGTAAGGGAGCCGACGAAGACCGCGTACTCACCTTTGCCGCCCAGAGCGTTAACGAGGCGCTTGCCGTAGGCTTCGCCGAATCCTTTGGAGGAGGCGAGCTCGAAGTCGTAGTCGGCGTTCTTCTGTTTGGGGGACTCGTGCGTGATGACTTTGATCCCGGCCCCACGGGCGCGTTCCAGGACGGGTTCAAGCACTTCAGCATCGTTGGGTACAACGCCGATCACGTCAACCTTTTGGGCGATCAGATCCTCGACGGCGCGCACTTGCAGGGCCGGGTCGGCGCTTGTCGGGCCGACCATGAAAGCCTTAACGCCGAGCTCGGCGCCCTTCTTCTTGATGCCCGTCTCCATGGCGTTGAACCACGGAATGCCGCCGATTTTGACCACGATGCCGATCGCCGGCTTGTCAGGCGAGGCCTGAGCGACGCCGGTGAAAGCGACGCTGGTGCAAGCCAGGGCGATGACGCTGGCGCATAACGCACGACGATAGTGATTGACCATCTTATTTCCTCCCCTCGCCCGCTCCTTAGCGGCACACTGCAACGACCTGTTCGGTCGA
The DNA here is from genome assembly GCA_025351925.1 of Rhodospirillales bacterium. Taxonomy (GTDB): domain Bacteria; phylum Pseudomonadota; class Alphaproteobacteria; order Acetobacterales; family Acetobacteraceae; genus CAHJXG01. Next base: position 5,898 of record JANXVC010000053.1, read on the forward strand.
TAACAGGCCTTATTCCTGGCCTTGTCGTGCAGGCTAAATCTATTTAGCACTCTGCGTCAACGGATGGTTCGGCTCAATGGCCCGTCGTGCGACCTTGAGATCGCGACGGATCGCGCGACAAAGATAGAACCCTTTGGAGGAGCCAATGACGCGCGCCGCCAGACGGAAAACGACGATCTACGACGTTGCGGCTGCGACCAATGCCTCGGCCGCAACCGTCAGTCTCGTGCTCAACGGCAGCTGGGCACGCTACCGCATCAAGGAGGACACGGCGCGCCGCATCACGGAGGCCGCGCTGAGGCTCGGATACAACGTCAACCTGACAGCACGGGGCCTGCGCCTGTCGCGGTCTGGACTCGCTGGCATGATCCTGCCGCATTATCGCAATCGGTTCTTTGCAGATCTCGCGGAGGCGTTCGAGGCGGAGACGAGGCGCCGCGGCCTATGCCCGATCGTTGTCAGCACGCAACGCGACGAAACGGTCGAAGTTAACGTCACCCGAACGCTCCTGGCGCAACGGGTCGAGTTCCTGTTTATCGTGGGTGTGCCCCGGCCCAATCCGCTGGACCGGCTCTGCTTCGCGGCAGGTGTGCCCTGCGTCAATCTGGACCTGCCGGGAAGCGGTGCCCCCTCCGTCGTGTCGGACAATCGGGGCGGCGCCGAGCGCCTCACCAACATCCTCATCGAGAAGGTCGCGCGACGCGGCGGATCGCTCGAAGCCGTGCTCTATCTCGGCGGCGTCGCGGGCGAATACGCGACGGACAACCGCGTCGCTGGTTTTACGGACGCACTTCGCGCGCACGGCATCAACTTCAATCCCGAATGCCTGGCGCTGTGTGGCTACCCGCCCGCCCGCGCGCGAGACTCGCTCAGCGGCTACTTCACTCGGCATGGTCGGCTCCCGATGGGCTTGTTCATCAATTCGATTGCAGCTTTTGAAGGCGCGATCGAATTTGCGTCGGGCCTGTCCGCTGCCGCACTGGACGGCTGCGTGGCGGGCTGCTTCGATTGGGATCCGTTCGCCGCTTGCCTGCCATTCGACGTGACAATGCTGCGGCAGGATGTTGAGACGATGATGCAGCATGCCTTTGAAGCCCTTACGCCTGCCCGGCAAGAGACTTGCTCGCTTGTCGTAGTCCCCGCTGTCCTGGCCTGAGCAGAGTTCCGCCGGGCTCAGCATGGAACACTTTCCAGCATTATCGAGCGCATCGCCATTAGGAGCTTATTAATTGAAAGGCGGCAACGCGATGATTGGCCATTTCCCCAACGTTCTGCAGCAGGCCTATATCGTCGGGCGCGGTCATGGCTGATATCAAGACAACTGATTTCGAGGGCCTCGCAGCCGCTATCGTACGGGGAGCAGAAACCGGGCGGAGCGTAATCGCGATCGTCGGCGCCCCAGGCTCCGGTAAATCGACGCTCGCCGAAAGGCTGGCGTCCCAGATCAATGGAATGGCCCCCGGCAGCGCAGCCGTGCTGCCGATGGATGGCTATCATTTCGACGACCGCGTCCTCATCTCGCGTGGCCTGAAGGCGCGCAAGGGTGCACCCGAGACGTTCGACGTCGGAGGATTGCTCCACATGCTCCATCGTCTCAAGTGCAATGAGGAGGACGAGATCGCTGTCCCGGTGTTCGACCGGGCATTGGAGATCTCCCCGGCGGGCGCTCTCCTCATCCCGCGATCCGTGCGCCATCTCATCGTTGAAGGGAACTACCTTCTGCTTGACCGCCCACCTTGGCGCGGCCTTTGCGCCCTCTTCGACATCACAGTGGCGGTCGTTGTCCCGGAAAAAGTCCTGCGTCAGAGACTAACCGACCGATGGCAGAGTTATGGCCTGGCTCTTGAGGAGATCGAAGCAAAAGTCGAAACCAACGACTTGCCGAACGGGCGTCTTGTCTTGTCCAACAGCGTTCCGGCCGATTTCATCTTGAAGCAATAATTTAGCTTGTCTCATCCGGGTTTCAACGCAAACACGATGCGGGATGCCATGCAAACCGGTTCGACAATAAACCCGACGCGGCCCACAATCGCCGTCAGCCGCGAAGGGAGCACCGATGGACCATGACCTCATCCTGCGCAACGGGCGGGTGCTCGACCCCGGGACTGGGCACAATGCGGTGGCCGATATCGCCTTCACCGCGGGCAAGGTCGCGGCGATCGGCCCCGGCCTGCGCGGCCGGGCGGAGCGGGACATGTCGGGCTGCATCGTCATGCCCGGCAACATCGATTTCCACACCCATGTGTACTGGGGCGGCACCTCGATCAGCATCAACGCCGACCGGCTCGCCCGGCGGGCCGGCACTACGACCTGGCTCGACGTCGGCTCGGCGGGGCCGGGCAACTTCGCAGGCTTTAAGAAGCACGTCATCGAAGCGAGCCAGACGCGCATCCTGGCCTACCTGCACG
>JANXVC010000078.1 GCA_025351925.1 Rhodospirillales bacterium
CCGGCGTAGCGGCCGTAGCGCGCACGCTGGTCGTCAGACAGGAAACGGCTCGACATGGCGTGCGGAACTCCGGACTTCTGCGTCAGTCCGGGGGTGGACCAAAGATCAAGCGCTTACATGCTGCAAAACTCCCGTGCGGAATAGCGGCTTTATGCGATAAGTTCCGCACATCTGCCAAGCGTCGGGTATGAAGCTCGGCTATGCCCGTGTATGGACCTAGAACCAGCGCCTCGACGTGCAACGCGCCAGGCTGAACGAGGCCGGCTGCGGCAGGGTGTTTGAGGAAAAGGTCTCCGGCGCTGTCCGGCAGCGGCCCGCCCTGGAACGACTGCTGCGGGAGCTACGCGCCAATGAAATCCTGGTCGTCACCCATCTCGACCGCCTGGCGCGCTCGACCGCCGAACTGCTGCGCATCGCCGAGGCCATCGCCAAAAAAGACGCTGGATTGCAGTCCCTCGAAGAGCCTTGGGCGGACACGACCACGCCCGCCGGGCGCATGGTGCTGACAATGTTCGCTGGCGTCGCTGAGTTCAAGCGTGCTCTGATCAAGCACCGCACCGACGAGGGGAGCCAAGCAGCCAAGCGCCGCAACGTGTCGTGCGGACGGCCGCAGAAGCTACAGCCGGATCAGAAGACCCTCGCCCTGTCCTTGGTCGAGGAAAGCTGGTCCATCAGTGAAGTCGCCCCTACCTCCAATGTCCACCCCGCCATCATCCACCGCTGCCGCAACACCGCTAAAGCCGCCAATCCAGCCTTATGTCGGTGCACGGTACAGCGCAGACGCACAGGCTTATTTCTACCTCTGGCAGCGCCAACGCAATGGAACGTTAGCGCCATTTACCGATCGTGCTGAACCGCCGCTTTCCACCGAGGCTGTGTGAAAACGTAAGCGAAGCGGTCAGCTACATACCTTTTTGTCATTCTGGGTTGACAAACGGCACGAATAATCCGAGCCGCCCGGCAGCACGGCAACACCGATACTAATTGCTGTTACGGTATGACGTTTTCACACAGCCTCCATCACAAGCGGCGGTAGACCAATCCGGTGGCCAAGACAGCGGTCCTCGATTCCATGCAGACTCCGATTTCACACAGCACAGTATACGAAGACAAGGTGATCCAATCTCCTCGTTCCTTACCGGCCGGGAACAGGCCCACGCTGTGCAGGCCTGGACCGTGCGGGCGCAGCCTTCACGTTCGGACGTGCACGTCCGGCGGCTGACTGTATATGTGCTGCTGCGACGTCGGCCCCTCACGCAGCCGCGTGGCGTCCAGCAGCCGGCCGTAGGTGGCGCGCATCGCTGTGGCCGTGTCCGCGACCCGCGTTGCGAGCTGCTGCAGCGGCAGTCCCACCACCCGCTTAAAGGCGCGCTCGCGCATCCGTTCGCCCATCCGCGACAGGGTGGCGGGTGTGGGCCGTGCCTGCGTTTGCCGGTCCCACGCGGCAGCTTGGTCGATCTGCCGGCTGTGCTCCATCTGCGCACGGCGCTTCTCCGCAGCCGCCAGGTCCAGCGCCGGCTCACGCAGGGCGGCGATGGCCTCGCTGAACTTGAGGGCAGAGGTCTTCTCCGTCACCCGGGCCAGCGCCCTCGCCATGTGGCTCAGCACGTCATCGGCCGTGACCTCGGCCCGCGATCCGAACCCGCGCTCCCGCGCGATGGCCTGGCGCTCCGCGTCCTCGCCCACAACCGTGTCGGTCCGCACGCGCTGGCGGCTCTCGGACACGTAACCCCGGCGCATGCCGATGGCAGCACCCTCCGGCATCAGGTTGCACCACAGATGCCCGGTGGCGCCCTGGCTGGCGTCGATGGTGTGCACCTCGCCGGCGCTGAGCTTCACCCGACCGGTGTGCTTGTCGCGCAGGCTCTGCCAGGTGACCTCCACCCGTCGCCCGCCCGCCTCGGCGGTGAAACCCTGCGCCGTGAAGCCCGCGATCTGCACCACGTCGCCGTTGGCACCAATCTTAACCGGTCGGCCCCGGCCGCGTCGGCCTTGGGCGTCGAGCGCCTGCCCGCTGGCCTTGGTGAACAGCCGCACCCGATCGCCCACGGCAAGCGGCAGGTCATACTGCTCGCTCCTGGCGCCGCGGTCCTCGACGCATTCGACGGTGCGGTCAGGGCCGGTGATCTCCCCCCTCCCCCGCCGGATGCCCCGGATCACGGCGGACGCGGCGCGCGCGTGCTGGTGCGTCGGCGCCGACAGGCCGAACGTCCAGCCCTTCTCCGCTGCCTCGTCCGCCATCCGCGTCCACACCCGGCCGGCCACCACATAGACCGCATCCGTGCCGCCCGGCACAACCTGCAGCGCGCCGTCCGCCTGCTTCATGCGCAGCGCCTTTTCGACGGAGACGGGCGTGCCGTCGCGGAACAGGCCGGCGATCTGCTTCTGCGCGTCGGTGAGCTGGCGCATGGTGGTCAGCAGCTCGGGGACCTGGCTTGGGATGGCGCGGCGAAACAGGTCGATCACGTCGCCGGCCTCGACCGCCTGGCACTGCTTGTCGTCGCCGATGGCGAGGATGCGGCACCCGGTCCTGGCCTGCATGTCCAGCAGTCGGTAGGCATCCCTGACGCCGAGCTGGGACACCTCGTCGATGACGACGACGCTGCGGTCGTCGATGGCGAGCCTGCTCTTTTCGTAGTGCGCCAGCAGCGCGGCCGTGGCGAAGATGCTCTGGCCGTCGATGCCCTGGTCCCGCAGAGAACGCGCCGCGGCCAGCTCCTCGTCGCGCCCCTGGCGGCACCCGCCCCTGCCCTGCTCTTCGTCTTGCTGGCCGGTCGGGACAAAGCGACCTCGGCCGCGTCCAGGGAGCCAGGCTCGGCATCCGTGATGCCGGCGCCCCGCAGCGCCCCGGCCTGCCGCCACGCGGTCGCGATGCCGAAGACCTGGTGAGCTCCGCCGGGCCGGGCCGGGTCCTGGTAGGCGGCGACCACCGGCTCCAGCAGCGTCGTCTTGCCCGCGCCGGCCACGCCGATGCCCAGCGCCAGCCGCCCGTGCGTGCTAAGGGCCACCGCCATGTCGAGCTGGCCCGAAGTGAGCGCGCGACCCTTTGCGGTGAGGGTCTTGGCGATCGACGCATCCAGCTCCTCCCGGGTCAGGGCGCCGGTCCGGTCCGCGGCAGCGACGCGGCCCATCGCGACGATGCCGGCCTCGGCGTCGAGCTGGGCCTGGGTGGTGTAACGCAGGCGGCCGTTCTCCTGGCCGCGGATGAGCGGCGTCGTCTGCCCGTGCACGATGACGCCGCGGCGCTCCACCTGGTCGATGACGGCGGCCACGTCCGCGAGCGTCCCTCCGCCCAGGGGAATGAGCGCGCGGGCCGCATGAGTGCGCAGCACCGTCTCGTCCAGCACCGCCTCGCTCTCGAACGCCTCGCCGATGCTTCGCGCCGCCATGGGCCACGCCTGCGCCGCGCGTGCCGCGCGCGCCTCGCGGGAGCGGTCGGGCGCGGGCGTCTCGCCGATGGGGTCGGTGATCGTGATGCCCGCCGCGGCCAGGTCGTCGCGCCACCCCTCGAAGCGGATCGTGCCGTCGTTCTTGCCCGCGCGCGAGATCCCGGCCGCCTCGCGCTCCAGGGCCGTGCGCCGGGCTATGGAGAGGTTGTCCCAGTCCAGCCCCTGCTGCTCTGCGAAGGCCCGGGCGGCGGCCGTTACCTGCTCGCCCCGCTTGCTGAACAGGTCCACGGCTTCGGCCGGCGTGCCGGCCACCGCGGCCGCGACGCCGTTGCGGTCCAGTGCCACCACAATCCCGGCATCGGCCAGACGGAACGCCACGCGCATGTGGTAGAGTGCGCCGATCTCCTTGACGGCGCCGTTCAGGCGCATGCTGTCGAGGGCGCCGATGTGCCCGTCCGCGGTCAGCACCGCGTTGCGGATCAGCACGTGCGTGTGCAGGTTCGGGTCGGCCGCGGCGCCTGCCGCCTCCGGCCGCGCCGTGTAGTGCTGGCACGCCACCCAGGCGATCTCCCCGGGCATCTCCTCCGTCGAGCCGGCGCCGCGGCGGGTCCAGCCCAGGCCCCGGGACACCTCCTCCATCGTGTCCCGCACAGCGCCTCGGTGCGCCGCCTCGTAGACCGCCCGACGCGCCGCGTTGGGCTCGTCCGCCCACTGCACCGACACCTCCTTGCCAGTGCTGAACGTCAGGTCGTAGGCCAGATACTTTATCTGGTCGGGCAACGTCGGGGCGCCCCCAGCCCCCTCAGCGGACAGGAAGCGCAGCATCCCGGCCCGGTCGGGCGCCTCACCGGGGCGGATGTCGAGCAGGTCTTGCCAGCGCGCGTCGAGGCCGGGCGCCACCGACACCGCCCCCTCGTTCTGATAGTAGGCCGCCGCCCGCGCGATGTCGGCCTCCAGCTCGACCTGGCTGTAGTAGCGCTCGACCTCCGCCACGGCGGCGTCGGCGGCGATGCGGCTGAACGTGGCGACCACGGCGGATCAGCCCTCGGCGGGGTCGAGATGCCGGGCAAGCAGCGCCACAGCATTGGCCATGGCCGCGGTGCCCTCAGACAGCTCGCGCAGGTCCGCGGCCATGCCCTGCACCGCCCGGGCCAGGACCTTGAAGTCGCTGCCCCCCTTCCCTTCCAGCGCCGCCGCGATCTCGGCCAGCAGCCCGTTGGTCGTCGCCACCTGCTCCTCGTTGGCGCGGACCGCGCCGGTGAGGGCATCAAGGCGCACGCCCTGGGCGGCGATGGCGTCCAGTGCGGCTGTCTGCCGGTCGGCCAGGGCAAGGATCGCCCGGCGCACCTCCTGCAGCGCGTCGGCCTCGACGTCCACCACGGCAGAGAGCGGCAACGGCATGGGGCGAACTCCTGCTGGATGGCGCGCCTTCTGGTTGAAGGCGCTCGCAAGTGGACACTGTGAGGCTGCCACGGCTCGATTTATCGAGCAATGGTGTGAAAATCCTGGGTTGTTACTTTTCGTGCCTACTCCTGAGCTGGACGCCTAAAGGGGTCAGCCGCGATGTACTCACTTTAGGTGATTGCTTTTCGCGTGCGGGAAACGCTATGCCGGAGGCGCCATGACCGTGAGCCGAACCCGCAAGCTCCCGCACACCGAAGCCGAACAGGCCGAGTTGGCCGCGCGCCTGCAGGCGATGTATCCGGCGAGAATGCCGGTCACCACATGGGTGAAGCAGCGCAACGCCGACCTGACCAAGCTGACAAAAGGCCTGCGCTCCTGGTCTTGGGACGAGATCGCGGCGGTGCTCAACCGCACGACCATCCGCTACGAGGCTGGGGCCCAGCGCTCCGATGGGGCGATCAGCACCGGTCGATGGACCGGACCGATGCTTAAGAGCGTCGTCCAGAAAGGCCGCGTCGCGGAACGCCTGCAGGCGGCGACACAGTCGCCTCTCACGATCGAGGAAGCTGCCCGTGCGGCGGCTGAGGCGACGGTCACGGCTTTGCTGGCCCGGGGATGGATCGCGCCTCCGGACAACCCCGGCACGACTTCGCGCGAAGCGGTGCAACACTTGGGGGCGCCTACCATTGCCTCCCTGCCCGCTCCGGCCTCGCAGATCCAGCCCATGGCGCCACCCCATCGGGTGCAGGTCTTCGGTGACTTTGAGCCTAAGGCGCCAAGAGAGCCTGACGAGGTCATACAGCGGCTCGCAGCGGGTTCTCGGCCGGTGGTGAAGGTGTTCGGTGCAATGGGCTTGGAGCCTCCCCAACCAGAGGCCGAGCCGGGCAGCATACAGCGGATGGTCAATGAGAAGAACGCACGTGCCCAATCCATCATCGACAGTTTCTTAAACAGGAGGAAGGACGATGATTCGCAAGGCTGAGACTACGGAGGCGAACGGCACCCCGGCGTTTTCGTGCGTGGTCCTCGCTGATCGCGGCGGCGTGGGCAAGACATCGGTGGCGAGCCTGATCTGGGCGACGTTGACCGGGCTGGGCCTGGACGCCCGCCTTGGCGAGGTCGAGGGTGCCACGGAACGCAAGCTCAGCGCCTTGCTCGCCCGAGCACGGATGGGCGTCCCAGACCCCAACATCACGATGCCCACCCCTGCCGATTGCACGCAGGACTCGCGAGCCAACGGTCGCGCCTTCGCGCCGGCCCTGAAGGCGCTCGTGGCGCCGAGCCGGCCGACCATCCTGGACAACGGCGCCACGGTGAGCCGCGCCTTCCTGGATGCCGCCGAGGCGGCCGACCATGGCGAGCAGACAGATGGCGGGCGCGACCTGCGCGTCGTCATCGTCGCCAAGGCAGAGGACCTGCAATCGTAGCTGCTCAACGCCCCCTGCGAGGTGGCGTGTGGGAGGCTCTGCATAAAGCCGCTTGACGTGACCCAGGCAGCTGGGATTCAAGGCTGGGATGACCGAGCTTTCTGATCTCAGCCGCTTGACGCATGCGGAGAAGGACACGCTGATCCGGGCGTTGTGGGCGCAGGTTCAGGCGTTGACCGCGCGCATGGCG
>JANXVC010000095.1 GCA_025351925.1 Rhodospirillales bacterium
CTATCTCGAGGCGTATCTTCGGCTGCTGGAAGAGACGGCCCCGGGCGCGCCATGGATGGTGGCCGGGCTTGGCGTCGATATCCGGCCGCTGCTGCCGGTCGCCGCCGAGCAGGGCGGGCACGTCCGCGTCGGGCTCGAAGACGCGCCTTGGGGCAGCGAGCTCAGCAACGTCCGCTGGGTCGAGCAGGCGGTCCGCCTGGTCCGCCAAGCCGGGGGTGAACCGGCGACGGCAACCGAGATCCGCACGGCGCTGGACCTGCAACTTGCTTCGGCCTAGCGTACGGCAAGCAGTCTAAAATAGGGCATGCGCCGGCAATGAGTCTGGTCGCCAGGGAGGTAACGATCCGGTTCGGCGGCGTCATCGCCGTTGAGCGGATGGCGCTTGAAGTCTCACCTGGAGAAATCGTCGGCCTGATCGGACCCAATGGCGCGGGCAAGACAACCTTCATCAACTGTGTCTCGGGAACCTATCGACCGCATACAGGAACCGTGCGCTGGCTGGGCGACGAACTGCTCGGACTGTCGCCCAGCACGCTGCTGCGCAAGGGCGTGGCCCGGACGTTCCAGAACGTCGCCTCGCTGCACGACCTGACGGTGCTCGACATCGCCAAGCTGGGCGCCAGTGCGCGCAAGGACCGGCAATCCGGCGGTCATCTGCTCGACTTCTTCCGTTCCGACAGCGCGCTCGAGCGGGAACTGCTGGAGCAGATCCTGGAACCGCTCGAGCTGGCCGACGTCGCCCACAAGCCGATCCAAACCCTGTCCTATGGACGGCGCAAGGCGGTCGATTTGGCGCGGGCGCTGGCCGCCTATCCCCAGCTCCTGCTGCTGGACGAGCCGGTCGCCGGCCTCACGTCGCACGAAGGCATGGCGATGGCGGGGGTGGTGCGCAACGTGCGCGACCGGCTCGGCTGCGCGGTCATCATGGTCGAGCACAAGATGGACGTCGTCATGAGCACCTGTGACCGGATCGTGGTGATGGCGGCCGGCAGCAAAATTTTCGAGGGGCTGCCGGCCGAGGTCCAGGCCGATCCCGAGGTCCGCCGCGTCTATCTGGGGGAACCATGACTCTCGTCCTGCAACTCGCTGTCGCCGGGCTCGCGATCGGCAGCGTGTACGCGCTGATCGCGATCGGGGTCGTCCTCATCTACAAATGCTCGGGCGTGGTCAACTTCGCCCAGGGCGCCTACGCGATGGTCGGCGCGTATGTCAGCTACGCGCTGCTCCGCGCCGGCCTGCACCCGGTCCTGGCAATCATCGGATGCATGGTCGTGCTCGGCGGCCTGGGCAGCTTGACCGAGCGGCTCGTGCTGCGCCCAATGCTGAAGGCGCCGCTCGTCGCCGTCATGATGGTCACCCTCGGCCTGCTGATCGTCGCACGCGCGGCCTGCCTCATCATCTGGGGACCCGACCAGATTGCGTTCCCGAAGGTGTTTCCGGAAGGCGCCATCAGCGCAGCGGGCATTTTCGTCACCTACAACTACATCGCCGCGGGCATTCTGGCGCTGGTGCTAAGCTTCGGGTTCCTCGCCATGTACCAATTCACCCGAATCGGGCTGCAGCAGCGCTGCGCGGCGGACAATACGCGTGCGGCGCTGGCAATCGGGATCCATGTCAGCAATCAGGTCTCGATTGCTTGGGCCATGTCGGCGGCGCTGGCGGGGCTCGCTGGAACCTTGCTCGCCACGTTGAACGGCCTCTCACTGGACCTCGCCGGGATCGGCATGATCGCGTTCCCGGTGATCGTGGTGGGCGGGCTGTCCAGCCTGTTCGGGGCGCTCGTGGCCGGGCTGCTGCTCGGGCTGCTGCAATCCTTCACCGACGGCCTGCTCTCACCGGTGCTCGAGGATTTCCTGCGCGAACACACCAGCATCTACTCGGTCGGCGCGTTGCAGCAGGTGGTTCCGTATGCCCTGCTCGTGCTGATGCTGCTGGTGCGGCCGCAAGGCCTGTTCGGTCGGCGCGGCACGGAACGGGTCTGAACCATGAATACCCGCCATCTCGTCATCGCGGTTGCCGTTGCCTTGCTAATGGGCGCGCTCAGCCTCGCCTTCGGCCGTTTCGGCGCATATATGGTCAACGCGGTCGCAATTGCCGGAATCGGTGCACTCTCGCTGAACCTGCTGATCGGCTATGGCGGGCAGATCAGCTTCGCCCAAGGCGCGTTGCTCGGGGTGGGCGCCTACACCGCCGGCAACATCAGCAACGCGGGCGGGGACGGTCTCCTCGCAATCCTCGGCGCCGGCGTCATGGGCGCGATCATCAGCGCTCTGATCGGCATTCCCGCCCTGCGTCTGCGCGGTCTCTACTTCGCGATCGCGACGCTGGCGGCTCAGGCGATCCTCGAATACCTGTTCAAGATCCTCGACCCGATCACGAATGGCGTTTCCGGCCTGGTCATCCGGCCGACGACGATCCTCGGCATTCCGATGACCTCCGATAGAAGCCTGGTCGTTCCCTCCCTCGTCATTCTGGTCATCGTTTGGGTCGCGGTGTCGCGCCTCATGCGGATCGATCTCGGGCGCAGCTTCCTCGTCCTGCGCGAGAGCGAGATCGTCGCCAAGGGGATGGGGATCGACGTGGCCCACGCGAAGATCCTGGCCTTCTTTGCAAGCGGCTTCATCGCTGGCCTGGCGGGCGCGCTGGCGGGGTTCGCGAACCGGCTGGCGAGCCCTGAAGCGTTCACGCTCGACCTCTCGGCGGACTACATCGCAATGATCATCATCGGCGGCCTCGGCACCTGGACCGGCCCGCTGATCGGGGCCGCGTTCGTCGTGCTGTTGCCGGAGGCGATCCAGCGCGTCGGCGAGGCCGCCGGGCTCTCCGACATCCTGTCTCCACTGCGCGAGCTGGCGTTCGGATTGCTGATCATCCTGTTCCTGATCTTCGAGCCGCGCGGACTCACCGCGCTGCTGAGCCGTCTAAAGCCGCGCTCGCTCGCCGTCCCGGCGCCCGGCGCGGTCCCCGCGACGGGTGAAAGCCTACCACCATAGGAGTACGTCCATGAGATTGAGGCATGCCGCTGCGATCCTTGCGCTGACGCTGGCCGGCGCGCTCCCCGCCAGGGCGCAGGTAAGCGTCTGCATCTGGGGCACGATCACCGGTCCGGACGCCCTGGTGAACGGCATGAGCTACGGCATCCGCGATTACCTCGAGTCCCTCAACCAGACCAAGGGCGGCATCGCCGGCCAGAAGGTGAACGCGCTCCTGCTCGACGGGCGCTACAAGCTCGACGAGGAACTCAAGATCTACCGGCGCTGCGTGGATCAGGAAAATGCCGTGTTCATCAGCGGCTGGTCCACGGGGTCGGTGAAGGCGCTGAGCGATCAAATCACCCAGGACGGCGTGCCGTTCATCACCCAGTCCTACGCCAGCGAAGTGCTGGACCCGAAGAAATTTCCGTACATCTTCATGGCGGGACCGACCTACGAGCAGCAGATGATCATTGCGTTGCGCGACCTGGCCGCGAAGGGCGGCAAGCGGGTCGTGATCATGCATGCCGACAATGAATACGGCCGCGGCCCCGTGAACGTCATACGCCAATCCGGGGTCGTCAACCAACTCGGGCTGCAACTGGTCGATACGGTCGAGTTCCGCTACGACGCGCAGGACCTGACCGCGCAGATGCTTCGCGTGAAGTCTCGCAAGCCCGACATGGTCTATATCCAGGCCTCGACGCCGCAAGCGATCGTGATCCTGCGCGACGCGGCCAAAGCCGGGCTCGCGGGCAAGCTGTTCATCGGCAATCTCTACACGATCAGCCCCACCATACCGGAGCAGCTCGGAGAGGCGGCAGAGGGCTTCCGCGCGATCCAAGCATACCAGTTCTACGGCACCGACATCCCGGCGATGAAGCAGATCGAGGCGTTCGGCGCAAAGGCGCCGATTGAGAAGAAAGATATGTATTACATGAAAGGATGGATGGAGGGCATTGCGATCGCGGCCGCCGTCGAGGGCGCAATCAAGCAGAACGGCGGCAAGGTGCCCGCCGACATCAAGCAGTTCCGCGAGGCGGTTCGCCAGCAAATGGAAGCGCAGACAAAGCTGGATGACGGCGGCATCACGCCGCCGCTCGACTTCTCCAACCATCAGGGCTTCGTTCAAGCCCGGATCGCCGAGGTGAACGGCGGTAAATACGTGCCCGTCGGCGATTGGATCGACGCGCGTTGATGCTCCAGGTTTCTGACGTGGAGGTCCACTACGACGGGGCGATCGTCGCGCTCCAGGGGGTGAGCTTCGCGGTCGAGGCGGGTGGGCTGGTGGCGCTGCTGGGCCCGAATGGCGCGGGCAAGACGACCTTGCTGAAAGCCGTCGCCGGCATGTTGCCGTTCGAGCTTGGCGAAATCGTGCGGGGGGAGATCACGTTCAACGGCGCTTCGCTGAAAGGGGCGCACCCCGCCACGATCACGCGGCGCGGCATGGCGCTGGTGCAGGATGGGCGGCAGTGCTTCCGCAACCTGACTATCGGTGAGAACCTCCGCGCCGCCTCGTTCCTGTCGCCGAAGACCGCCGCCGAACGCCTGGACATGGTATTCAGCTACTTCCCGGTGCTGCGCGAGATGCGGGAGCGCCCGGCCGGGTTCCTGTCCGGCGGCCAGCTGCAGATGTTGACGATCGCTATGGCGTTGATGGGTAATCCCAAGCTGTTGCTGCTGGACGAGCCCAGCCTGGGTCTATCGCCGGTGATGGTGCAGTCGGTATTCGATGTTGTCGAGCGCATGCACCGCGAACTCGGCATGACCGTGGTCATCGCCGAGCAAACCGTGCCCCGGCTGCTCAAGCTCGCCACCGACCTCTACGTGCTCTCCCGTGGCCGGGTGGCGATGCACGTCAAGCCGGACGAAGCAGATGAGGAAGCACTGCAGCGCATGTATCTGAGCTGAGGTCCATGCCGTGTTATACCGGCAGCTCTTTTGGCTGACCGGTATGCGCGCGGGGTTGGTGGGGTCGCCGAAACGCGCAGCGTTTGCGGCTGAGGCCGCGCGCCAAAAGTGACTCTGATACCGGTCGCCCGATAGGGCGGCTGGTATTAGGCGGCCGTCGCGCCGCCGTTCTTTGCGGCGAGGAAGAAATCCGCTCCGCCGACCTGACCCCCTTTGAGCGCTAGTTCCAGGCCTTCATAGGTGTCGCCAACCGACCCGTCGGCGTGCGCACGGCAGAGCGGGGCACCGGGGGCGAGCGGGGCCATCGCGGTCAGGGCGTAAACCCCGAGCCGCAGCGTGGCGTGGCCAGAGGTATCGCCGCCGGAAATCACCGCGCGGCGCAGCTGTGCCGTTCGCAGCACGCGGTCGAGTATCTCGCCTAGACCGGCGCCGATCCGGTCGTTGACGATGGCAGGGTCGGCGCCGCTCGCCTCAATTGCAGCACGGAACCCGGCGACGGCCGGGTCGTCCGGGCCTGTCGCAGTCATCACGATCGGGTCCGCACCCTCGCCCAGCGCCGCAAGCGCACGGTCGGCGCCGGCGCCGAGTTCCTGTCCCCAGGCCGCGGCGTCAACCGCACGCGTCGCGTCGAGGCGGATCGGCCGAAAGCCGCGGCCCTCGGCGAACGCAATCTGGCCGGCCGTTGCCGACGAGCACGAACCGGACACGACGGCGATCCGCTCGACAGCGGCGGCGCGGAACTCCGAGCGCGGCGCTTCGAGCAGCCCGGCGGCCCGCCAATAGGCCACGAGCGCTTGCTGCAGCCCCTGCGAGCCGATCGCGAACAGCCGGTCGCCGCGGCCTTGCCACACCAGCCGCCCGGCCTCTTGCAGCGTCTCCTGATCGAGCACGTCGATCGAGACGATCTCTGCCCCGGACTCCCGTTCGCGCGCCAGGGCCGCGTCGGCTCGGCCGTGCTTCATGGCAACGAAATGGACGAGACCGACGCGCTTCTTCGTCTGCGTGGCGAGATGGCGGCCAAGATCCGCCTCGTCCATCGGCGTAACCGGGTGGCGCGACATGGTCGGATGCCGGTCGAGGCGGTAGCCCAAATCTCCCACGGTCGCGAACAGGTTGCCGAACGCCTGGTAGCGGCCCATGTCCGCGGCTCCTACGATGAGCGGATGCCAGGCGCCGCCCAGGATTGGCGAGCCGAGATCGATCGCCCGCCCAATCGAGCCGACGTCCGGGGCCGAGTCGAAGGTGGAGCAGACCTTGTACTGGGCGATCGGCGCGTCCATCGCGCGCAAGGCCTGGAACACCGGCGGCAAGTTCGCGTCCATCCAGGCGGGGCTCTGCGAGCGGGAGATGCCGGCGACGCCGATGACGCGATATCCCGCGAACCGCGCTAAGCGCTCGGGCGTGGGCAAGTCGAGGAACAGCACCGTCGCCAACCCGGCGAATGCGGTCACCTCCATCGCAGCCGACGACCCGGTGAAGTCGTCGCCATAGAAACTCAGCAGCAGCCCGTCCGGCAGCGCGTCCACGGTCAACAGCCGAGCTGCCGGGCCATGTCAGGCTGCCTCGCCCAGCGCCCGCGCCAGCGCGGGATGTGTCCGGGCGCGGTCTGCCAAGGGAACGCCGGCGATGGCCGCATCCCAGGCCTCGCGCAGGGCCTGCACGCCGGCAGCGGGCCCATCGGGATGGGCCATGATACCACCGCCGGCCGCGAAGATCAGATCGGTCGAGCCCAGCGCCGCGAATGTGCCATGCGCCTGCCGAGCCGACTGTCCGGACGAGAATACCGGCATTGCCAGACAGGGCTTGTCGTCGAACAGCGGCGACAGGCAGGCACGCGCCGAGGCGATCACGCTGTCGTCGTCCTCGGCGAATTTGTTGGCGAGCCCGTTGACGTGCATGTGATCTGCCCCGGCCAGGCGCCAGATTTTCTGCCAGGCGATATACGACCAGCCGAGCGCCGGGTGGCGCGACAGGGCGCCCCAGCCGTTGCGGTGGGCATGGATCGGCACCTGCGCGAACCGCCCAAGCTCGATCATGCCGGCGAGCCCGACCGCGTTCAGGCTCGCCATCACGCAGGTGCCGCCCAGCCCAAGCACCAACTCGTGCCGCCGGCGCATCTGATCGAGCTCACCCGTGATGTTGAGCGCATACATCACCTTCTTGCCCGTCCGCTGCGCGTGTTCGGCGATGACAGGCAGCACCGCACGCGCGCGATCCTCGAAAGGACAGCCGGGACCATCCGCCTGCAGCTCGTCATCCTTGATGAAGTCGATGCCGGCCTCGCACAGGGTCCGGGTCAACGCGGCGGTGTCCTCCGGCGTCAGGCCGACGCTCGGCTTGATGATGGTGCCGATCAGCGGGCGTCCGTGCACGCCAGCGAGGTTCCGCGTGCCCTCGATCCCGAAGCGAGGGCCGGGATAGGCCTGCGCAAAGGCCGGCGGCAAACGGAGATCGACCAGCCGCAGGCCCGAGAGCTGCTGCAACTCGAACAGGTTGCCGGCGACCGTCGCCAGCAGGTTGGGCAGCGAGGGACCGCAATTTCCGAGTGGCCAGGACAGGGTGACACGGGCCCGGCGCCAGGTGGACGTGGCTCCCTTGGGCCGCCATGCGCCGGGCAGCGTCGGCTCCGGCACGGTGTCCAAAGGCTCGAGCGCCTCCACCCGGGCGGCGGCGCGGGCCTTCAGCTCCGGCGTCTCGCCCGGGACGGGCACGAAGGTGCCGCTGGACTGCTCGCCGGCCATCGCCTCCGCCGCCGCGTGCGGATCGAGGGCAGTCTCGATCAGGTAATCGGCCTCGATGCGCGATCCGACGCTCATGACAGGGACCCTGGCGATGGGGGAAGCGGTTTGGTATCAGAAGAGAACACGCGAGCCCGACCGACGGACTCGCTCGAAGGGAGAAGCACGTGCTCAGAGAGACAGTGACGCATGCGGGTGGCCATCCCGTGATCCTGGTCGATTCGATCACCAAGATCGAGAAAGGTGACGTGGGTGCGATCGTCATCTCCGCCTCGCATGGCGGACAGAGTTCCGGCGAGTTCGCGCTGGAGGTGCCGCTCACGGCGGTCTTTTTCAATGACGCCGGCATCGGCAAGGACGAGGCCGGGGTTGCCGCCCTCGCCATGCTGGAGGGGAAAGGCGTTCCGGCCTGCGCCGTCAGCCATGAAAGCGGACGCATCGGCGACGCTGCCGACATGTGGCAGCACGGCGTCGTCTCGCGCGTGAACGACGCGGCGAGCCGGCACGGCGCGCGTGACGGCATGACCGTGCAGGACGCCGTGCGCGCCTTGGCGGGGTAGGGAGCGCGCCCGCATCGGGCCGCCTTCGTGCTACGCCGCCTTTGAGGGCGCGCAGATGTCCTGGACCGAGCGGAGCACGGCAGCGGGGTCGAACACCCGGTCCAGCCAGCCGTCATTGAAGATCTGCGGCTTGGCTTGCTCGATCGCGTGCAGCGCGCCGTCCGAGAAGCGGCCGCCTGCCAGCTGGTCGAATGCGATTGCCAGGCCGATGTTGAGGTGGCCGAGCACGAAGTCGATCGCCGCCTGGTGTGGAACTCCGCGACGCGCGGCCTCTTCCGTCGCCTCGCGCACCGCTAGGCACAGGGTGATGGCGACCGTCTCCGAGAGCGCCGGCTCGAGGATGGCGATCTGCTCGACCGTGCACCGATGCGCCCGCATGACCGGCTTGTAGATCGTGCGGGCGACGGACTCGCCGAGCGCGTAATGCTCCTCCGGTCCCTGCATCAGTGCGCAGACGATGTGCTGCTTGGCGGCGATCCCGCCGAAATAATCGCGCTTGGCTTCCGGCGTCGTTTCGTCGTTGAAGATGGGCGGGTGGCAGGGGTGGGTGACGAAATAGGTGATATCCTTGCGCTCCGGCAGCTCCCCCGCATGCGGCGCCGCGGCGTCTAGGACAATGAGCGCGGTTCCCGGCCCAACTTTGTCGATGATGCCATGCGCGACCCGGCCGATGAGCTGGTCCGGCACCGCAAGGACGACCACGTCCGCGCTCGCCAGCGCCTGGTCCTGCTCGATGCAGTCGGCGCCCACCTCCGCGCGGAGCCGCTCGCGCCCCTCTCGCGAAATTTCGACATGGGCGACCTCGAAGGGCGAGCCCTGAAGATTGGCGGCCAGGCGCACGCCCATCTTTCCGCCAGCGCCAAGCAACGCGAGTTTCATCATCTCCCGTCTCCTTATCTTTTGTCGTTGTCGCAACCTGTCGTTCGCGGCAGCCGCGCCACTGTTCCGTGCGCTTAACTCCACGATCCGCCGACCATAACGCGCCTGCGCCAGATTCCTACCACCTGAATCGGTGCCTGCCGAATTTTCGCTCGACCGCCGCCACGCCAATTGACAGTGGCCTCTTGGCTCGGCCCGGCTGCTATGCCTAAGATGACAGTAAATCCGGGAAGTCCGGCAGGAAACGGGGAGGTTTTCAATGAATTCAAGTCGCACAACGCTGCGTATTCTTGTCTTGGGCTGCACGGCGCTTGCCGGGCTGCTTGGCGCGCCGGCCCGTGCCGCGGACGTCACGCAGGACCGGCTGCTCAACGCCGACAAGGAGCAGGGCAACTGGCTCCTGCACCACCGCACCTACTCCGCGCAGCGCTTCTCGCCGTTGAATCAGATCAACCGCGACACCGTGAAGGGGCTGAAGGTCGCCTGGACCATGGCGTTGGGCGGCGTCGAGGGTGGCGGCATCTGGACGCATGGCGGCCTGGAGGGCACGCCCATCGTCGAGGACGGGGCCATGTACGTCACCGACGGCTGGGGATCCGTCTATAAGTTCGACACCCACGGCGGCCAGGGCAAGCTGCTCTGGAAGATGGATCCCAAGACCGACCATGATTGGGCCGGCGCCATCGCCTGCTGCGGCGTGGACAACCGCGGCGTGGCGCTGTGGGGCAACCAGGTGATCTCCCATACGCTTGACGGACGCCTGGTCGCGACCGACAAGAGCACTGGCGAGGTAGCCTGGCAGCGCCAGGTCGCCGACCCGGACAAGGGCGAGGTGGTGACAGCCGCGCCGCTCATCGTCAAAGGCTTGGCAATCACCGGCGTGGCCGGCGCCGAGTACGGCATCCGCGGCTGGATTGCCGCGACCGATCTCAAGACCCAGAAAGAGGTGTGGCGCACCTATACCATCCCCGCCAAGGGTGAACCCGGCAGCGAGACCTGGAAGAACGCCGAAACCGCCGCGAACGGCGGCGGCTCGACGTGGGTCACGGGCTCCTACGATCCCTCGACCAACACGCTCCTTTGGGGCGTCGGCAACCCCGGCCCGGACTGGGACAACACCTACCGGCCCGGCGACAATCTTTACACCGACAGCACTCTCGGCCTCGACCCCGAGACTGGCAAGATCAAGTGGCACTTCCAGCACACGCCGAACGACCCCTTCGACTACGACAGCGTTTCGGAAAAGGTGTTGGTGGACACCCAGGTGAATGGGCAACCGCGGAAGCTCACGGTCACCGCGGACCGCAACGGGTTCGCATATGCCCTGGACCGCGACACCGGCGAGTTCGTATGGGGCACGCCCTTTGTCAAGCGCGTGACCTGGACCAAGGGGCTGAACCCGGAGACGGGCAAGCCGGTGGAATACGATGCGAACCTGCCGGTGCAGAAGTACAACCCCGCGGTGACTCCCTCCCACGACAACCGGGTGGTCCAGATCTGCCCAGGCAACATGGGCGGCAAGAACTGGCCGCCGACGGCCTACCATCCGCAGGCCGGGCTCTGGTACATCCCGGTGATCGAGAGCTGCAACACGCTCACGATAGAGGAGACGAAGCCGGACTCGTTCAAGCCGCGCGAGTTCTACACCGGCGGCGGCCCAAGCATCCACGAGCGGATTCCCGGCAGCGTCACCGCCATCGACGTCACCAGCGGCAAGGTCGTCGCCAAGGCCGACACGCCTTATCCGATGCTGGGCGGGCTTCTCGCCACGCCGGACCTCGTCTTCGCCGGCTCGCCGGACGGCGAGATGATGGCGTTGGATGCGAAGACGCTGAAGAAGCTCTGGTCGTTCAACACCGGCGCCGGCATCACCGCCCCGCCGATGACTTTCACCGTGGACAACAAGCAATACGTCGCCGTCCTGGTCGGCATCGGCGGCGCATGGGACAAGTGGAACATCGCGGGGACGCCGGAGCTGACGGCGATAGCGCCGAGTTCGATGCTCTACGTCTTCGCGCTCTGACCCGACCGCGGGTCCCGCTTGCCGGGCGGGACCCGCCGCCTCTGGAGGCCTGTCCGACATGCGTGCGACCCTTGCCGCCGTGCTCCTGGGTGTCCTCGCTTTGGGCGCCTTGCCGTACCACGATGCCTACAAGGCGACACCGGCGGCCGAGGGCGCGCAGCCCGCCAAGCAGGAAGGTTGACCATGCGTCATGCCCTGGCGGCCCTGCTGCTCGCGCTCACTGCGGCGTGGCCGGCCACTGCCGACACGTTGCCAGGTGCACCCGAGGACAACGACTTGCGCGAGTTCCGCGTCGGCATGGCGCTCGACCAGCTGCCGCGCACGGGATACTTGGGATTTGCCTGTGCCGATGACCCCGGGCGCAAGCTGGACGGCTGGCAGGGCTACCGCGAGTGCCCGACGGAAGCCTCCGGCTGGCACACGGTCCGTTTTCAATACGACGAGGCAGCGAATCCATTAGCAAAGGTCAACGGCCTGTACGAGGGCACCAAGGTCGGCGGCCATCCCGTGCTGCTCATGGCGCTGATGGGCGACGACGGCCGGCTCGAGGGCTTGGTGATCGAGACTGATCCGGCGGCCCGGCTTTACCTGCGCAAGAAGGCGTTTCTGTTCGGCGCGCAGGTGAAGGCCCGCTACGGCGACGCGGGCTGGACTTGCGCCAGTCGGGAGCCGGCGGCGGATCAGGAGCCGGTCGGCGGTGTGTTCGTCAACGAGCGCTGCGAAAAGACGACAGCCACCCGCAAATTGACTTTTGACCGCGTGCTGTTCCGCCGGGCCGGGCAGGAGTTGAAAAGCTTTGTAAGCCGATCGCGGTTGGAGATCCTGGGCCGTAGCGATGGCGTGGCTGCCCACAACTCGAATTGACTCCGCTGACCTTCCCCCCTTCATAGGAATACCGCTTGACCTGCATCGCTCGCGCGAGTGCTGCAGATATCAAGGCTCGCCGCGCGCACCGGGGCATGCGGGATCAGTGGCGGAGTAGCAGGGTCGCGCTGGGCGAGATGTTAGCCGCCGAAGTGCCGACAAACACCTGGTAGTCGCCTCCCGGGGTCACCCAACGCTGCCCGCCGCTGTCCCAGACGCCGAGAGGGTGATTGCTCGCGTTAGGATCGATGGTGAGCTCCACCCTCCGCCTCTCGCCCGGGTCGAGCCACACCTTCCCGAACGCCACGAGCCGTTTCGGAGGCTCGCCGGTCCCAGCAGGCAGGCCGAGATAGACCTGCAGCACCTCGGCGCCTCGCCGGACGCCGGTGTTCTCGACGACGCACCACACCTTGATCGGGGTGTTGCCGTCGATCGCCTTCGGCTGCACATCGATGTTCGAGATCGAGAAGCTCGTGTAGGACAGGCCGTGGCCGAAGGGGAACAACGGCTCGATCCTCTGCGCGTCGTACCAGCGATACCCGATCTCCAGTCCTTCGGAGTAGGTGACCGTCGGCACGCCGTCCGCCGGGACGCCCGGGTACTGCTCCGACGTGCGTGCCGGCACGTCGCCCGCGGCCTTCGGATAGGTGACCGGCAGCTTGCCCGACGGGTTGGCCAGGCCGGACAGCAGCCGGGCCACGATGTTGCCGTCCTCTTGGCCGGGAAACCACGCCTCGAGAACCGCGGGCACCTGGTCGATCCATGGCATCAGCACCGGGCCGCCGTCCTTCAGAACGACGACTGTGCGCGGATTGGCCGCTGCAACCGCGGAAATCATCGCATCCTGATCGGCTGGAAGCGATAGGCCCGGGCGATCGGCGCCCTCGTCGGTGATCGCGCCCGCCAACACGATCACGGCGTCGGCCGCTGCTGCCGTCGCCACGGCTTGCGCGAGATTGCCGCCGTCTGTGTTGACGATGGTCAAGTTGACCGACGCAGACGACCCCAGCGCCCGCGCCGCGCCTCGCAGCCCCTCCAGCGGCGTGACCGTGTAGAGGGGGATGACGTCCGAGCTCCCACCGCAGCAGCCGGAGACCGCCTTTGTCGCGTAGTCCGGCTGCCCGATCACCGCGATCGAACGAACAGCCGCGAGGTCGAGAGGGAGCACGTTGTCCGCGTTCTTCAGCAGCACCGCGGACTGCTCTCCGAGTGCCTGCGCGGCTTGGCCGTCGGCGGCCGCATCGATCGGGGTCTGGGCGACTGGGCGGTCGAATATGCCCAGCCGGAACATCTGCTTGTACCGGCGCCCAAGCGCCGTGTCGATGTCGGACACAGTGATCTGCCCGGCATCCAGCGCCGCGCGGAGGTTTGTGGATGTGAAGTAAGGACCGACGAGCGGTGGACTGCTGATGTTGACCACGAGACCCGGCATCTCGAGGTCCATGCCGGCGCGCAGCGTCGGCGCCACGCTGTGGACTGCGAAGAAGTCCGACTGCACGTAGCCGTCGAAGCCCCACTGATCCCGCAGCACCTCGGTCAGGAGCGGCCCGTTCTCGCACATATGCGGCCCGTTGACAGAGTTGTACGAGCACATGACGGACGCAACCCCGCCCTCCTTCACCGACATCTCGAACGGCAGCAGGTAGAGTTCGTGCAGAACCCGGTCGTCGATGGCCTCCTCGATCGTGAACCGGTCTGTTTCCTGTTCGTTAGCCACGAAGTGCTTGGCCATCGCGATGACCCCGCGGCGCTGGACGGCGCGGATCTCGGCCACCGCCATTTCGCCCGAGAGCACCGGATCCTCGCCGAAGTACTCGAAGTTGCGCCCTCCTTGCGGCACGCGCGCCAGGTTCATGCCGGGCGCTTCAAGCACCTGCAGGCCAAGGTTCCGTGCCTCGCCTCCGAGCACGTCGCCGAACCTGGACGCGACGGCGAGATCGAACGACGCCGCAACGGCTAGCGCCGAGGGAAGCGCGGTCGCCCTGGCCGAGTTGACGTTGGACAAGGCCGAGAAGGGCAGGCCCGGGGTGTCCAATGGGACGCAGTCGCTTTGGCCGATGCCAACGGGCCCGTTGGTAATGCGAAGAGTGGGTATCCGCAGCCGAGGGATGCCATTGACGTGACGCGCTCCGTAGCACTGCGGCAGTTCAGGAACGACGCCAGGCGTGCCGAGCAGCTGCTCGAATTTCTCGCTGAGCGTCATCGTCCGGACCAGAAACGCTGCGCGCTTCGCCGGTGCGAGGTCGATGTTCATCCACGGCAGCGCCGTGCCGCCCGCGGCAAAGGCCGGCGACGCCGAAGCAATCAGGACGGCAAGCGCCTTGGCCGAAA
Source organism: Rhodospirillales bacterium (assembly GCA_025351925.1). Lineage (GTDB taxonomy): Bacteria > Pseudomonadota > Alphaproteobacteria > Acetobacterales > Acetobacteraceae > CAHJXG01. Next base: position 14,279 of record JANXVC010000095.1, read on the forward strand.
GCCTTTCATGTTTCATGCGAATTCCTCGCTTTCCAGTTTCAATGGTCGTTGGCTGCAGGCGGAGTTGGCCGTGCTGAGGCAGGTGGCTGTCGTGAATCGACGCTCGCTGTTGTTCAACGACGTGGACCGGGCGGAATTCGTCGAGAAGCTGCGCACCTCCGGCTACTACACCCGGTGGAGAACCACGTTCGGCGACGAGCTGTGGGGCCAGCTGGAGAAGTACACCGGCAAGCTGGCGTAAGGGAGGGAATCATGAAAAAGTTAATTCTCGAAGCCCGGGTCAATGAGTATGCGATGCGGGATGAAAACCCCCACGTCCCCTGGACCCCGGACGAGATCGCCGAAGCCGCCGCGCGCTGCCGGGAGGCGGGTGCCAGCATCGTCCATTTCCATGCCAGGAAACCCGACGGCTCGCCCGAGCATTCGGTAGAGGCCTATGCAGAGATCATCCGCAAGATCCGCTCAAATAGCGACATCCTGGTCCATCCAACCCTCGGCTGGTTCTCCAACGACGGCGACCCGGCGGCGCGCTCCCGCTGCGTCACCACGCTGGCAGGGGATCCAGCCACCAAGCCCGATTTCGCGCCGATCGACACCGGCAGCATCAACCTGGAAACCTACGCCGACGGGCGGTTCGGGCATGCGGACCGGGTGTACACCAACCGCACGGACACGCTGATCACCTACGCCCGCGAGTTCGCCGCCGTCGGGATCAAGCCGATCATGGTCACTTGGTCGATCGGCTTCACCCGCCGCGCGCTGGCCTTGATGGAGATGGGCCTGGTGGCGGAACCGGCATACTTCCTGCTCAACATGACCGATGGCGCCTTCATCACCGGCCATCCGGGAACGGAGGAGGGGCTGGAGGCGCACCTGCGCTTCCTGCCGCCGGGCCGGCGGATCGAGTGGTCGAGCAACGTGGTGGGCGGCGACCTCCTAAAGCTCACCCGCATGTCCGCCGAACGTGGCGGACATATCGCACCGGGGATCGGCGACTATCCCTACAGGGAGCTGGGCTGCCCGACCAACGAGGCGGTGGTGGCTATGGCGGCTAAGGCAGCCCGCGCTGCCGGGCGGGAGATCGCCAGCCCGGCAGACGTGCGGGAGATGCTGGCTTTGTAAAAGCCCGGGCCCGGGGCCACTGCGTTGGCGGTGATGCCGGCCTCCGCCAGCTCGCTGGCGATCTGCCGCGTGAGGCCGATCACGGCGCCTTCGAAGTGCCGTAAGCCGTGCGGCCGCGGCCCACGGAGCGCATCCCGGCCACGGACGCGATGTCGATGATCCGCCCCCAACCGCGCGGCACCATCAGACGGGCGGCGTGCTGGGCGCAGACTCGATTGTGGTAATTCTTACGACTTAACAATAAGTAAACTGTGACACATCCTCTTGACGCTCAGACCAAGAACCTGAATAGGTTTTTCGGTCTGAAATCGTGAATAATTTTGCTGGCGGATTTGCGACTCAAGCGCCACGCTGAAGGGGTGAATTTCCATGCCTGACCTGTTCAGCCCTTTCACGCTGAAAGGCGTGACGCTGCGCAACCGCATCGCCATGTCGCCGATGACCCAGTACCGCTCAATCGACGGCAAGATGGACGATTTCCACATCATGCTGATGGGGTCGCGCGCCGCGGGCGGCTTCGGCCTGGTGTTCCCCGAGCAGATCGCCATCACGCCGGACGGCCGCACCGGCGTGCATTGCGCCGGCATCTACGACGATGCGCAGATCGAGGGCCTGTCGCGCGTGACGCGCATCATCAAGGACATGGGCGCAGTCCCGGCGATCCAGCTCGGCCATACCGGGCGCAAGGGAAGCGAGCAGCGGCCATGGGAGGGCAAACTGCAGATCGCGCCCGAGCACCCCGACGGCTGGCAGGTGCGCGGCCCGTCGCCCATTCCCTATGGCAGCCGCTACACCTACCCGGTGCAGGAATTATCGGCCGACGAGATCGCCGAGCTGCACCGCGCCTATGCCAGCGCGGCCCAGCGGGCGCTGGCCGCCGGCTTCGAATGGCTCGAGATGCACTTCGCCCACGGCTACCTCGGCGCGAGCTTTTTCTCGCCGCTGGCAAACCAACGCACCGACGAATATGGCGGCAGCTTGGACAACCGGCTGCGCTTCCATCGCGAGGCGCTGGACGCCGTGCGCGCCGTCTGGCCGGAGCGGCTGCCGCTGACGATGCGGCTGGGCTCCGACGACTTCAACGAGAAGGGCGTCCAGTTCGACGACGCCGTTTATGCGGTGGGTGTGATGAAGGAGCATGGGCTCGACCTGGCCGACCTCAGCCTCGGCATGAACACCGACGCGATCAAGGACGTGCCGTTCGACCAGGCGGCGTTCATGGTGGAGCGCGGCGCCCGGGTGCGGCGCGAGGTCGGCATCCCGGTCGGCGTGAGCTGGAACCTTGGCCTGCCCGCGGTGGCCGACCGCGTCATCCGCGACGGGCTGATCGACCTGGTGCTGCTGGGCCGCCCGGCGCTGGCCAACCCGCACTGGCCGGTTTGGGCCGCGCGCGAACTGGCGCATAACGATCCGTTCGAATTGCTGCCGCAGGACTGGTCGTGGTGGCTGCGCAACCGCCCGGGATCCAAGGGATCGCACGGGTTGCCCGCAGCAGAGGAGAGCATTCAAAATCGTGGCGGATGATCACGCCGTGGCTGTCGTCGCGATGTGGTCATCTTTGGCGGGCCGGAAGTCGGGGTGGCGAGAGCGGAAGGCGTCCTCAAGCGTGTCGTTCAGTTCCGCCGTGCGCACGTCGAGGAAAGGCTGCACCGGGCATGGATCAAATCCGGGTAACACCCAAAACGAGAAATCCTCTACCCATCAAAGCTCTATCGATTTCCGGTGTTACCTGGAAATGGCACTTTTTGAACCACGCCGTGCCCCAGGTTTTTGACGCTTCCACCCGCCGGTCGCGGGCCGCCCTGTGAGCGGGCTTGCCGGCCGGAGCACCGTTCCGACGCGAAACTCTGGTCAAACCAGCATGTCTGGGCCAAGCTCGTCTTTGACGACAACATGGGAGGCGTTCGATGGCGGAAGCATTGCCGCGCCGCAGCTTGCTGGTGGTGCCCTTGCTGGCAGCGGCCATCCCTCTGCGTATCCGACCGGCTGAGG
>JANXVC010000103.1 GCA_025351925.1 Rhodospirillales bacterium
GATGGGCCAAGCAGACCTGCCAGTCCTCGGCATGGCCCTGCTGCGCGCTGTAGAGATCAGACGCCCAGAGCGCCGGCCGACGCCCGTCCAGCGCCTCTCGGACGACGCCTGCGCCACTCCAGCCCCTCCGGCACCGGCGCAGCGCTCCACCCGCGTCACCACAGGCGCCACCTGGGGCAGGCCGGTCTTGTCGCAGCGTCCATGCAGGACATGGTCCGCCTTGCCCAGCGACGCCTGGCAGTGCACGCACCGCACCGGCTTGGCGCTGACATCTCGTCGGGGGTCGTCTCTGCCAACGACCGTCCACCGCCCACGCGGCCCAAGCGGCCCAGGCGTGGGTCACGGCGCGGCGCCTTCAGCCCGCTCAGGTCATTAAAGTCTCGACAGCCGTCGCCTGCTGGGACACGCCATCCGACCTGGCCTATCGTGTTGGTTCATGAGAGGTTGGGCGCAATTAGAATAGGGAGGCTTCCGGCATGACTGACAGGATCGCGCTTGTGACCGGGGCCGGCAGCGGCGTGGGCCGTGCATCGGCCGTGGCGCTGATGCGGGCGGGCTGGACCGTGGCGCTGGTGGGCCGCCGGACAGACGCCCTGGAAGCGACGGCGGCTGCTGGAGAAGCCGGCCGATCTCTCGTGCTGCCCACCGACGTATCGCAGCCCACGGCGGTGGACGCGGCCTTCGCGGCGGTCGAGCGGGCGTATGGCCGGCTTGACCTGCTGTTCAACAACGCTGGCATGGGCACTCCGGCCAAGCCGATCGATGAGATTTCGGTCGAGCAATGGCTGGCCGTCGTCGGCGTGAACCTGACGGGGTCGTTCCTGTGCGCCCGCAACGCGTTTGCGATGATGCGGCGGCAGGCGCCGGGCGGCGGGCGGATCATCAACAACGGATCGATCTCCGCCCACGCGCCGCGGCCGGGTTCGATCGCCTACACCGCTACCAAGCACGCGATCACCGGCCTGACCAAGTCGCTGTCGCTGGATGGCCGGCCGTTCAACATCGCCTGCAGCCAGATCGACATCGGCAACGCTGCCACCGAGATGACCGAACGCATGACCGCCGGCGTGCCGCAGGCAAACGGGACCATGATGGTCGAGCCGCGTATGGACGTGCGGCACGTGGCCGACATGCTGGTGCACATGGCCAGCCTGCCGCCAGATGCGAACATTCAGTTCGTTACAGTAATGGCGACCCAGATGCCGTTTGTCGGGCGAGGTTAAATGAGAAGCGGCACTGGCTAGTCAGCCGCCTCCGCCACCCGGTCGGCGCTTACCAGCCGCTGATAGGTCGCCAGCGCCTGTCCAACGACCTGGTCCATATTGTAATATCGGTAGGTCGCAAGCCGCCCCACGAAGGTGACCCCCGGCGTCGCGTCTGCAAGCGCCTGATAGCGTTGATACAACGCCGCATTCTCCGGCCTTGGCACGGGGTAATAGGGATCACCCTCTGCTGCGGGGAACTCATAGCACACGCTGGTTTGGGAGTGCGCCTGGCCGGTCAAATGCTTGAACTCGGTGACGCGGGTATAGGGAACGCCCGCCGCGGGATGGTTGACGACGCCAACGTCCTGAAACCATGGCCTGTCATGCGTCTCGTGCTGGAACTGCAGCGAGCGGTAGGGCAGCCTGCCGTAGCGGTGGCCGAAGAACTCGTCGATCGGGCCGGTGAAGATCAAATGGTCGTAGGACGCCGAATCCACCGCGGTGTATTCGGTGCTGGTTGCCAGCGTGATGTTGGGGTGATTCAGCATCGCCTCGAACATGCGGGTATAGCCGTGCAGCGGCATCTGCTGAAAGCGGTCGGTGAAATACCGGTCATCGTCGTTGGTGCGGGTGGGCACCCGGGACGTCACCGACCTATCGAGCTCGCTTGGGTCCAGGCCCCACTGCTTGCGGGTGTAGCCCTGGAAAAACGCTTCGTATAACTCACGTCCGACCTTGCTCAGCACGACGTCCGCCGAGGTGCGGATGACGTCCGGCCGCTCGGCTTTGCCGTCGAGGAACGCCTCAACTTCGTGCGGCGCCAAGTCGGTGCCGAAGAAGCCGTTGATGGTGGTCCGGTTGATCGGCATCGGCAGCAGCCGGCCATGCACCTGCGCCAGCACCCGGTGCTCATAGGGCCGCCAGGCGGTGAAGCGCGACAGGTAGGCGACGACCGCCGGAGAGTTGGTGTGGAAGATGTGCGGGCCATAGGGGTGGATCAGCACACCGGCCGCGTCCGTCCGGTCATAAGCGTTACCGCCGATATGCGGGCGCCGGTCGATCAGCAGCACCCGCTTGCCAGCGTCCGCCGCCAACCGCTCTGCCAGCACCGACCCGGCGAACCCGGCGCCGACGATCAGATAGTCGTATCGCGGCCCGCCGGTCCAGGCCAAACGCCTGGGCGGCATCGCTTGGTCAATCAGCGCCGCCATTCCGGCCCAGATGCCGTCCCACGACATGCTAGCCAGCACGGCGTCCGCTTCCAGCTGCCATGACGTAGGCTGGCTCGCCAGCGCCTGATCAATGCTTTCGGCAAAGGCCTGCGGCGTGCCGGCGATACGCACGCCAGGAAGCCCGCCATACTGCCGCATCACGTCGGTGATCGGCGTGGACACCACCGGCAGGCCGGACGCGAGGTACTCCGGCGTCTTGGTCGGGCTGATGAACTGCGTCGCCTTGTTGATGGCGAACGGCATCAGCGCCGCCCGCCAGTTCGCGACGTAGGCCGGCAGCGCCGCGTATGGCTTGGCGCCGAGATAGTGCAGGTTGGGCCGCTGTGGCAGGCGGTCCGGATCGAGCTTCGCCGTGGGTCCGACCAGCACGAACTGTACGCCGGGGCGCAGGTCGGCTACGGCGGCCAGGAGTTCTTGGTCCAGCCGCTCGTCCAGCACGCCGTAGAAGCCCGCGCGCGGCTGCGAGATGGATCGCTGGTCATCGGGGTCGGCCATGCCATGCCGAGCCGGCCGGAAATGCGCCACATCCACGCCGCTTTGAAACAAATGCACGCTGCCGTGGCTGCGGCGTTTCGCCTCATACAGGCTCTGGCCGCCGGTGAACACCAGGTCGGCCCGCCGCATGAGCGCCTGTTCGAGCGCGGGCAGGCCGGGATCTGCACCATCAAAGGCCGCAAGCTCGTCCATGCAGTCATAGATCGTCAGCCGTGACGGCAGGTGGTCCGAGAACTCGAGCGCCTGCGGCGTATAGTACCAAAGTATCGGATCGGCTGCGCCCCCGTCCTGCAGCATCACTTCGCGCAACATCGCATCGAGCAGTCGGCGCTGCGCCATACTGGGCTCGGCGTCATACGGTAGGTTCGGCTGCAGCACCTGCACGCCCTCGACCGTCAGTCTCGTGTGCAAGCCCGGGGAGGCCGTGTCAGTCCAGGTCGGCTCCTCCCAATACAAAACCCGCATCGTCTGTGCCGCACGGGTCAGCAGATGCTGCGGGCGTTGGAACACGAAATCCCAGCGGAGGTGCGAGAAGCAGAGCAACGTTTGGCGGCCCTCCCTGGCCGTCAGGGATCGCCGATCGCCTCGCCTCGCATCCAACTGCATTCCCGGTCCTTTCCAACGGGTGCATCAACGTAAGATCCCGGTCCGAGTTCGTTCCTGCCGGCACTGAGGCAACCCGCGGCGCCCGCCCGTGTTTGTGCCCCTACCCGGCCGTTCCGCCGGACGAACGGGGCCAAGCGATGCCGAACGACACAGCTGAAGTTAACGACAACAGCCTGAGCGATCCCGCGGCCGCTGCCCGCGCCGCGCATTTGCGATACGTCTCGGATCGCCGGCCAGGCATCCGCCGCACGCAGGACGGCGAGGGTTTCGCGTTCCATGACGTGGATGGCCAGCTGATCACGGACGAGAAGACGCTCGACCGTATCCGCAAGCTCGCCATTCCGCCGGCCTATACGGACGTCTGGATCTGCCGCGATCCGCGTGGACATCTTCAGGCCGTGGGCCGGGACGCGCGCGGCCGCAAGCAATACCGCTACCACGCCCGTTGGCGCGAAATCCGGGACGAGGCGAAATACGGCAAGATGCTCACCTTCGGCCGCGTACTGCCGGCGATCCGTGCCCAGATCCGGCTCGACCTCGCTTTGCCCGGCCTGCCGAAGCGCAAGGTGCTGGCGGCCATTGTGGCGCTGCTGGAAAAGACCATGATGCGGGTCGGCAACGAGGAATACGCCAAAACCAACCAGAGCTTTGGCCTCACGACGCTGCGCAACCGGCATGCCCGCGTGAAGGGCGGTCATCTGACATTCGACTTCCGTGGCAAGCACGGCGTCGAGCATCATATCGATCTGCAGGACCGCCGGTTGGCCCGAGTGGTGGAACGCTGCCGCGACCTGCCAGGCCAGGATCTGTTCCAGTTCTTGGACCAGGATGGGGAAACCCATGGCGTGGGGTCCGACGACGTGAACGAGTATCTGCACGAGATTTCGGGCGAGGACATTACGGCGAAGGACTTCCGCACCTGGGCGGCGACCAACCTAGCGGCCGAGGCGCTGGCGGTGGCGGAGGTGCACGACACCAAGACCAAGGCCAAGCGGGCTCTGGTTGAGGCGGTGGAGAGCGTCGCGAAGCGGCTCGGCAACACGCCGGCGATCTGCCGTAAGTGCTACATCCACCCGGCGGTATTCGAGGGCTATCTTGACGGCAGCCTGGCCGAGGGCCTGAAGGCCCGCGCCGACGCCGTGCTGGAGCACGACGCCGCGGGGCTGTCCATGCAGGAGCTGGCGGTCACGCGGTTTCTCAGCGGGCGGCTGGACGAGGTAATTAAGGAGCCGAAGCGCCGCGTGGCTTGACTTGGCGCGGCTGCGCGCCATCGTGGCCTTCGGGGAGCGGCCGAATGCCCTCCGAGTTGGAGGACCGCATGGACGACAGCGTACTCGTGGCGCGCCAGGGCGGCGTATTGACGCTGACGCTCAACCGGCCGGACCGGCTGAATGCAGTGACCAAGCCGATGAGTGCGGCACTTTATGAAGCGATAATTGCGGCGGAGGCGGATGCCGATACCCGAGCGGTGCTGCTGCACGGCGCCGGACGCGGCTTCTGTGCCGGACAGGACCTCGCAGAGGTCGCGCCGGGTCAGGATTTGGGCAACACGCTGGAGCAGCGGTTCAATCCGCTGATCCGCGCCATTCGGGCATCCGCACTGCCGGTCGTGTGCGCGGTGCACGGCGTGGCGGCCGGCGCTGGCGCCAACCTGGCCCTCGCCTGCGATATCGTGCTCGCGGCGCAGTCCGCTCGGTTCATCCAATCGTTCATCCGCATCGGCCTGATTCCCGACGCCGGCGGCACCCATGCGCTGCCCCGCCTGGTTGGCGCAGCCCGGGCCCGGGGCATGGCGCTGCTGGGCGAACCGGTCACCGGCGTGCAGGCCGAGGCTTGGGGCCTGGTCTGGCGCACCCTGCCCGACGACGAGCTGCTGCCGGAGGCGATGCGCATCGCCTCCCATCTGGCCACCCAGCCCGCCCAGGCGATCGCCCTCACCAAGCGCGCGCTCAATGCCGCCCAGGGCAGCACGTTGGATCAACAGCTCGATCTCGAACGCGACCTGCAGCGCGATTGCGGAGCCTCTGCCGACTTCCGGGAGGGCGTGCAGGCCTTCCTGGAGAAGCGCCCTGCGCAGTTCGGCCCACGAACGCTGTGACATCCGCAGGCTACGCCAATGCTGGCTGACCTCTCTCCGCGCCCCAGCGACCTCGACCCGATCGAGACCGCATCGCGCGACGAGATCGCTGCCCTGCAGCGCACCCGAATGGCGGACACGCTGCGGCACGCCTATGCCAACGTGCCGCACTACCGCCGGGCCTTCGACGCCGCCGGCGTGCACCCCGACGATTTCCATGACCTCGCTGACCTCGCGCGGTTCCCGTTCACCACCAAGGCGGACCTGCGCGACAACTACCCGTTCGGCATGTTCGCCGTCCCGCGTGAGCGGATCGCCCGCATCCACGCCAGCAGCGGCACCACGGGGAAACCCACCGTCGTCGGCTACACCCAGGCCGACCTGGACGTGTGGGCGGATGTCATGGCGCGGTCGATCCGCGCCGGCGGCGGGCGCCCCGGCATGCGGGTGCACGTCGCCTATGGCTACGGCCTGTTCACCGGCGGCCTCGGCGCGCATTACGGCGCGGAACGGCTCGGCTGCACCGTCATTCCCGTGAGCGGCGGCCAGACCGAGCGGCAGGTCCAGCTCATCCAGGACTTCGCTCCCGACCTCATCATGGTCACGCCAAGCTACATGCTGGCGCTGCTCGACGGCTTCCGCGCCGCCGGCGTCGATCCGCGCGGCACCTCGCTCAAGGCCGGCATCTTCGGCGCAGAGCCCTGGACCAACGCCATGCGCGCCGAGATCGAGCGGGACTTCGACATGCACGCCGTTGATATCTACGGCCTGTCGGAGGTCATGGGACCCGGCGTCGCCAGCGAGTGCGTCGAGACCAAGGACGGCCTGCACGTCTGGGAGGACCACTTCTACCCCGAGGTCATCGACCCCGAAACCGGCGCCGTGCTGCCGGACGGCGAACCCGGCGAGCTGGTGTTCACCTCGCTCACCAAGCAGGCCACGCCCGTCATCCGCTACCGCACCCGCGACCTGACGCGCCTGCTGCCCGGCACCGCCCGCAGCATGCGGCGCATGGAGAAGGTAACGGGCCGCAGCGACGACATGCTGATCGTGCGCGGCGTCAACGTGTTCCCGACGCAGATCGAGGAGCTCGTGCTGGCGCGGGCCGATCTAGCGGGCCACTACCAGATCGAGCTGACCCGGCTGGGCCGGATGGACGAGATGCTGATCCGGGTCGAGGCGCGGCCCGACGGGTTCGTCGCGACCGACGCGGGGATAGCCTTGGCGCTGGCGGTGAAGCAGCGTGTCGGGATCACGGCCCGGGTCGAGGTGCTACCGCCCGGCGGCATCGAGCGCAGCCTCGGCAAGGCGCGGCGGGTCATCGATCGAAGGCCGAAGGGCGACGTCTGAACGGACCAGTGCCGCCGCCTGACGCAGTGCGGTCCGTGCCTCCGCCAATGCTTGGCGCTGCCCGCGCACCAGTGCCGGGTTGATGCCCAGCACGGATTGCATGTGCCGATGCATGCGCGCGACCTCGTTCAGGTGGCGGTTGATGGGCAGGCGATGGGTGACGCTCGCCGCGTGGCGCCGGTGCGTGTTGAGCGGCCGGGCGACGTAGGCGACGGTGCCGCCCTGCGACAGCGCCTCGGCATAGATTCGCCAGTCGCCGGCCATGGTGAAATCGGCCAGGTCCGCGTTGCAGCGCCGCAGCGCCTGCTGCAGGGCGGTGCGGCGCCAGACGACGGCGCTGGCGTTCAGGATCAGGTTGCGCGCCGCCAGGCAGTCGCGCAGGAAGTTGCCGGCCAAGAATACGCCGTCCTGCGCCAGCATCGGCGCGCCGGCCTGGGCATAGTAGCCCTGATGGTCCGGCCAGAGCGCCGTCCCGACAGCGTCCACCGCGCGGCTGTCGGTGAACGCCAGCACAGCGTCCGGCGCGTTCGCCAGCGCCGCGCACAGCGCCGCGAGGAACCCCGGATCCGCCTGGTCATCGGCCTCGGCGATCCAGACCCACTCGCTCCGCGCCAGGTCGGCGGCGCGGCGCCACTGCTTGAACACCGAACCAGAGTTGCTGCTGCTGCCCAGCCACCGCACGCTGCGCCCGGCGGCCGCGGCCGTGTCGCGCACGACCGCCGCGCTGTCATCCGTCGAGGCGTCGTCGAGCACCACGATCTCAGCTACCGCGTGGGTCTGCGCGAACACGCTGTCCAGGCGACCCGGCAGATACTGCGCATAGTTGTAGTTCGGCACGACGACCGAGACCTGCAGCGTCCGGGGATCGACCAGCTGCAGCAGCCGGTCGGCATAGACGTCCCAGCTGAAATGCCGCCGCGCTGCCAGGGCCAGGCGCTCGCGGTCGTCCGGCCGGGTCTGCAGCGCGAGCGCGCGCATCTGCCGAACCATCTCGGCGGCGTCGCCCAGCGGCACCGCGCAGCCAGCGCCGTATTCGCGCAGTAGGTCCGGCACGCCGCCGCTCTCCTCGAAAGCCACGCAGGGCACGCCGGCAGACATGGCTTCCAGCACCACGCTCGGGAACGGGTCTTCCCGCGAGGTCAGCAGGAACACGTCGGCGCAGGCCAGCCAGTCCGCCCCGTCTGGGCCATACGGTATGTGGTGGAACGTGCCGGCCGTCATTGCTGCAGCCATCTCGGCGCCGAGATAGGCCAGGACATGCGGGTCGATATCGCCGACCCAGAGCAGATGGATGCCGGGGTCCGCGGCCTGGGCCAGGCGCCATGCCTGCAGGAACAGGTCGAAACCCTTGCGCAGGTCGGCGTAGCCCATACCCACGGCGAGGAGCGCCCCTTCAGGCAAGCCCAGCCGTGCCCGCATGGCCAAGACGGTTGCTGGCGTGACGGCGACCGGGCGATAGATGCCCTGCGGCAGCACCACCGCCCGGCCCGCCGGCACGGCGACCAGCTCGTGGAACCGGTCGCAGACGTAGGGCGCCGCGAATACTAAGCGCTCGGCCACCGCCGCCGCTCGGCTGGCATCCTCCACCAGGCCGCGCTCCCGCAATAGGCACGGCAGCTCGTGCACCAGCAGCGTGCAGGCGATGCCGGCCTGCACCAAAGCCTCGCAGGCGCCCGCCGCTGCGGAAGTGTTGACGATCGCCTGGCCAAAACCGCGGGCGACCGCCGCCTGCGCCTGACGCGGCATGTCCTGCGGCCCGGTCAGGATCGTGGTCGGCCCCACCGCCCGGTACTCCGCCGCAAGCGCGCCGTCGCCCAGCAGCAGGAATGCGACCTCGATGCCGCGCACATGCCGCAGATGGCGACCGAGGTTCAGCAGCAGCATCTGCGCGCCCGATGGCCAGGCGTCGTGCCCGACTAGCAGCAGGCGTTGGCGCCCGGTGTCCAGCGTCGTCCCGGCCACCGCCCGCCCAGTGGCGTTCAGATAGGCGGCACCGAAATGCACGTCGGGCTCAAGGTATGCGCCCTCCGCCCACTCGTTCCAGGCGTTCACGCAGACGATCGCCTCGCCCTCGACCGGCTGCTCGATCGCGGCGGTGATCAGGCGGCTGAGCCAAGCCTGGTAGGCGGCCGGCGTCGATCCGTGCAGCACCATGCCTGCCCCCTGCCGCCGGGCGTCGTTGTCCCAGCTCGGCAGCGCCGTGCGGATCAGCGGATACGGCGTCGGGGTCAAATCCGTCGCTGCGGCTGCGTCGTCATACGAGTACACCCGTGCCGTCGCCGCATGGTCCAGCATGCGGAGCCCGGCATTCAATGGTTCGAGGGTGGTGGTCAGCTTGTGCGGCGGGAACTCGACCGCCGCGTCCATCCCGAACGGACGCGGATCGCGGTCGTCGAAGCTCTGCGCCATGACGAAGACCGGGTCTTCGTCGTACTGACGGAACAGCGCGCGCCACCGCGCCACGGCGGCGGCGGTTCCCGGGATCAGCCCCGCGCGATACACCATCAGCACCGGCCGGCCGCCCAACCGGATATATCGCGCGTCCCGGAAATGCCGCACCAGCTCCGCCGCCAGCGCCGGCTCGTCCGCGGTGTGGTAGTCTTGCGAGATCAGCACCTCGTGCTCCGACCCGTCCCAGCGGCGGGTCCAGTTCTCGTTCGCCCACATCAGGCAGAACGGCAGCTCAACCGACGGGTCGGCCAGCAGCGCTTCGAGCGGCGCATCCAGCAGACGGCGGCCGTTGAACCAATAGAAGTAGAAGACGAAGCCGTGCACCCCGGCGCCGCGCGCCAGCTCCGCCTGCTGGCGCAGCGTCTCCGTGCCGTGCAGCCGGTAGTGTCCGAGGTCGCGCGGGATTCGCGGCTGATAGTGCCCGGCGAAGCGCGGCAAACCGCGGGCGACGTTGTTCCATTCGGTGAAGCCTTTGCCCCACCAGCCGTCGTTTTCCGGCACTGGGTGGTATTGCGGCAAGTAGAACGCCAGCACCTTTACAAGGGGGACGGCGTGGGGTGGCAGCGTCTGGACCTCCTCGAACAGCGGTCCAGGCTGCGTGTTGCGCTTCACCTCCGAGGGGATGTCGCTGTCAGCGGCGGGGCGGGTCGCGAACACGCCGGGCTCGTGGCGATGCCGGCGGTAGTGCAGCAGCGGGTTGGCGCCCGGCAGGTCACGCAAATAGCGCTCGCGGTAGAACACGCTGTCGAACCCCGGCGCTGCCGCCCGGTCCTCGGTCGCGCCCTGCAGCAGATAATGCTCGAATGGATCCATCCGTGCCGCGCGCACGTCGGGCGACCAGCTGAGATAGTGGGCCGCGTCGAACTCCGGGATGGGGCTGACCAGGCCGCCATGCCGGTGCGCCAGGAAGTGCGTCAGGCTGAGCTGCCCGGCCGGTATGCCGTGCTTGATGCGATACCACTCGGGATCGAACCACGCGACGGGCTGCCGGCCCTCGGCCTCGCCGTGCTCGATGTAGTGCAGCAGCGGCTCCAGCCCGTCCTCGCGCACGTCGCGGTTGCGGCGCAGGTACCAGGCAGGGTCGAAATACGGATTGGGCCAGCGGCCCTCGCGCCAGCCATAACGGGAATAGTGCAGCAGCGGATCGAGCCCGGCCTCGTTGAGGTCGGCATTGCGCTCCAGGAACCATCCCATTGTAAACAGGCCCGAACGCTGCAGGATGAGCAGGTCGGCGGCGTCGATATGGAACGGCGCAAACGGCGTGGTCTCCCGCTGAGCAGACATAATTTTGTTGCACCGTGTTCTACTTCTAGTTGAAACAATCGGGCTTTGTCGGCTCGGCGTCAATCTTTGTGGCTTTGGAGAATTGCTGTTTTATGTTCAGGCGAACGGAACGGAAGCTGGTCATGCCGCGCATCGTGCCTGCCATCGCAGCGCTGTGCGCCGCCCTGCTGTCGGGCTGCTCCGCGGCCGGTATCCTGAACGCGACCGTCCAGCGGAGCGGCGTATCGGTTGACCGCGACATCGCCTATGGCGAAGGCCCACGGCGGCGGCTCGACGTCTATCGGCACACCGAGGTCTCTGGGCCGTTCCCGCTGATCGTGTTCCTGTACGGCGGAAGCTGGCGCGCCGGAGACCGCGGCACTTACGCGTTCGTCGCGATGCCGCTGGCCGCGCGCGGCGCCGTGGTCGTGGTGCCGGACTACCGGCTGTATCCCGAGGTCGCCTTCCCCGACTTCCTCGACGACAACGCGCAGGCGGTCGCCTGGGCCATCACGCATGCGAGCGAGCTCGGCGCCGACCCGCATCGCGTGTTCATCGTCGGGCACTCCGCTGGGGCCTACAACGCGGCGATGCTGGCCGTTGACCCACGCTGGCTGGCGCATGTCGGCCTGCGCCGCGCCCAGCTCGCCGGGGTCGTGGGGCTCGCCGGGCCATACGATTTCCTGCCGATGACCGATCCCGACATCATCCCGGTGTTCGCCCCGGTCGCCGACGGCCCCGCAAGCCAGCCCGTCACCTATGTGGACGGCAGCAACCCGCCGCTGCTGCTATTGGCCGGGGACGCCGACACCACGGTGAAGCCGCGCAACACGCTTTCCCTTGCGGCCCGGGTGACGGCGGAGGGCGGCCCGGTCACGAGCCGCCTCTACCCGGGACTGAGCCATGTCGGCATCGTCACCGCCTTCACGCCGCTGTTCAGCTGGCGGGCGCCGGTGCTGGACGACGTCTGGCGCTTCATCATGGAGCAGCGTCCAACGGGTTGAGCCAAGCCTTACCGTCCGCGGAACACCGGGGTGCGACGCTCGTGGAATGCCGCCAGCCCATCGCGAAAATCCTCGCTGCGCAGCGCCCGGCGGCGGCCCTCCTGCAGCCGCTGCGCGACCGCTTGCGGCAGCGGCATCGCCTGGGCCAGCGCCCGCAGCTGCTGCTTGGCGCTGGCGACCGAGAGCGGCGCGTTGGCCGCGATGCGGGCGGCCAGCGCGTAGGTGAACGCCTCCAGCTCGGTCTCCGGAACCACGTGGTTCAGCAGGCGCAGCGCCAGCGCGCGGTCGGCCGGCACCGGGTCTGCGGTGCTGAACATCTCCATCGCGACGTGCAGCCCGCCGCGCAGCAGCACGTTCAGCAGCCCGTCCGGGTCATACGGCAGGCCGAGCCGCGCCGGAGTGAACGCGAGGCTGCAGGTCGGGTCCGCCACGGCGATGTCGCAGCGCAGCGCGAGGTCGGTGCCGCCGCCCCAGGCCGAGCCGTGCAGCATGGCGATCACCGGCGCCGTGCACTCCGCGACACAGCGGAACAGCGCCTGCAGCGGGCCGTCCTGCGCCAGGGGGTCGAAGTCGGGGGCCAGATCACCAATGTCGAACCCCGCGCACCACACACGGTCGCTTGGCTGGGCCCGCAGCACCACCGCCCGGATATCCTGGCTCTCCAGGCTGCGGAACGCGCCGGTCAGCCCGTCCAGCATAGCGCTGCCGAGGGCATTGCGTTTGGCCGGATCCTGCATGGTGAGGACGGCGACGTGCCCGTCAATGGCCAGGCTGACTGGGGAGGAGGATGGGATGCTCACGCGATCAGGGTAGCGCAGACCGCGCGACAGTATCCAGCGTGACCCGCTACGGTCAAACTCGCCCGCCGACTCGGGATTAGGAACGCCGCTTTGAACAACACCTGCCGTGCCTTCGTCTGGGCTATGGCCCTGCTGCTGCAGGGTTGGGTCGCCCACGCCGCGCCGACCGCCTGCCCCGAGCACTTCGCCGCCGGGCAGGCGCCGAACCTGGTCAACCCGCGCCTGGCGGCCGGCACGCGCGCTTTGTGCTTCAACAGCTTCGCGGTGCTGCACTCTGCCCTCACCCGCACCCCGCTGTATTCGGCCGAGCATTTGACCGCTGACCGCATCGACGCCGCCCGTGGCACGCCCCGCACCGGCGAGTTCCATGAGGAGACCGCCCTGCCGCCCGACGAACGGGCCGACCTCGCCGACTATGCCCGCAGCGGCTTCGACCGGGGCCACATGGCGCCCAGCGGCGACATGCCCGACACCGCGGCACAGCAGGAGAGCTTCAGCCTGGCCAACATGATCCCGCAGGCGCCGCGCCTGAACCGCGGGACGTGGGAGGGGATTGAGAGCGCCGTGCGTACCATGGCCGAGCGCCGCGGCGAGCTGTATGTCGTCACCGGCCCGATCTTCAAGGGCAACCAGCTAGCCACCATCGGGCACGTCGTCGTGCCGACCTACGTCTTCAAGGCGGTGCTCGACCCGCGCAGCCGCACCGCTGCCGCCTATGTGTGCGAGAACACCGACGATGGCACCTGGACATCGATCAGCGTGGCGCAGCTTGCGCGCCTGACCGGGATCGACGTGTTTCCGGCGCTTTCGCCGCGTGCCCGCGACAGTATGTTACGGTTGCCGACACCGACGCCGCACGGCTATGCCGGCGACCGAACGAGCCACCAACGGAGGACGCGATGATGCCGGAGCTGAAACCCTTCGCCGATGACAGCGCGGCCTTCGAGGTGGGTGATCTCAAGTTTGAGAACGGGCGCGACCGCATCGCCTGCTACGGCAGCCTGGACCTGACGCGGGACAAGGCCGGGCTGGCGCTGGCGCGGCAGATCCAGGCCGTGCTGGCGTCGGTGGTGCAGGCGCTCGAGGCGGATACGGCGCTTCCCGACGCGATCCCGCCGCCGAAGAAGCGCGGTACGGTAAAGAACCCGTTTTAAGCGTCGGGTTCCGCGGGACGGGACAATCCGAATACCGGAGCAAGCGACGGAGTGCGGCGGCCGAACCGCTCGACCACATTCGGCTGACCAGAGCGCGGCATCCAGCCGGCGCTCACTGCAAAAGGTTCGCCCGATGTTGGATGTCCTGACGACCCATACTTCGACCGGGTTCCGCGATGACGAGGCCCGGCTTGCCGCTGTGCGACGGCGCGACGCCGCGGCCGACGGCGCATTCCTATATTCTGTGGCCACCACCGGCGTGTATTGCCGCCCGTCCTGCGCCGCCCGCCCGGCGCTGCGCCACAACATCGCCTTCCACGCCACCCGGCAGGATGCGGAGCGCGCCGGCTTTCGGCCCTGCAAGCGCTGCCACCCCGACCTGCCGCCGCGGGCGGAACGCGAGGCCGCGCTGGTGGCCGCTGCCTGCCGCATGATTGAGGCGTCCGAGGAGGCGCCCGCGCTCGCCAGCCTTGCGGCGGAGGCCGGCATCAGCCCGCACTACTTCCACCGCATGTTCCGCCGGATCGCGGGCGTCACGCCCAAGGCGTACGGCGCAGCACACCGCCAGGCCCGCGTGCAGGCCAGCCTCGCCGCCGGCGCTGGCGTCACCGAGGCGATTTACCACGCTGGGTTCAACTCGTCCGGGCGGTTCTACGCAACGGCAGATGCCATGCTGGGCATGACGGCGTCGCACTACCGCGAGGGTGGGCCGGGCGAGATGATCCAGCACGCCTTTGGGCACTGCTCGCTGGGCAGCGTGCTGGTGGCGGCGACCGGGCGCGGCGTGTGCGCGATCCTGCTCGGCGACGACGAGGCCGCGCTGCAGGCGGATCTGCGAGCGCGGTTCCCCAAGGCCGCTTTGCGTGCCGCCGGGCCGGAGTTTGCCGGCTGGGTCGCCCAGGTGGTCGCGTTCGTGGAGCACCCCGGCGGCAGTGACGCGCTCGCGCTGCCGCTCGACATCCGTGGCACGGTGTTCCAGCGCCGGGTGTGGGAGGTGCTGCGCGCCATTCCGCCGGGCGAGACGCTGAGTTACGCCGCAGTCGCCGCCAAGCTGGGCCAACCCGCCGCGGTCCGGGCGGTGGCGGGCGCTTGCGCCGCCAATTCGCTAGCGGTCGCTGTGCCGTGCCACCGCGTGGTGGCCTCGACCGGCGCGCTTGCGGGATACCGTTGGGGCGTTCAGCGTAAGCGAGCGTTGCTGGCGCGGGAGAGGGCATGACGCTGGTGCGGATCGATGCGGTGTCCGCGGCGGATCGCGTCGCGGCGCTGGACTGGTCCGGGATCGCAGCCGCGCTGGATCAGCGCGGCTGCGCCACGACGGGACCGTTGCTAACCGAGGCGGAGTGCAGCGGCCTGATCGACGGCTACAGCAACGCCGAAGCCTTCCGCAGCCGGGTGGTGATGGGCCGGCATGGCTACGGTCGGGGCGAATACCAATACTTTGCGTATCCGCTGCCAACGCTGGTCGCCGAACTCCGCGCCGCGCTGTATCCGGCCCTAGCGAACATCGCGAACAACTGGGCCGCAGCGCTTGGCCTGACGACTGCTTTTCCCGCCGCCCACGCGGACTTCCTGGCGCGCTGCCATGCCGCCGGACAGTCGCGGCCCACACCGTTACTGTTGCGATACGGACCCGGGGACTACAACTGCCTGCACCAGGACCTCTACGGCGACCTGCATTTCCCACTCCAGGCGGCATTCCTGCTCAATCGTCCCGGCGCCGACTTCACCGGCGGCGAATTCGTGCTAACCGAGCAGCGCCCGCGCATGCAGTCCCGTGCCGAGGTGGTCAATCTGCGGCAGGGCGAAGCCGTCGTGTTCGCGACGAACCAGCGCCCGGTGGCTGGCACGCGAGGCACCTACCGCGTGGCGATGCGTCACGGCGTCAGTCGGTTGCACACGGGCCGCCGGCACACGCTGGGGGTGATCTTTCATGATGCGAAGTAACGAAGGCGCGCAGGGCGCGTCGTCAGAGCGCCCCTTCGCCAGCCTGGCCGAGAACGTCTAGGCCTTCTTAGCTTTCGGCTTCGCCGCGGGCTTGGCAGCCGATTTGCCGGCAGGCGCGGCCGGGTTCATCGCATCTTTGACCTGTTTGGCCGGCGTGAAGCCCAGCTTCTTCGACGCGGCGATCTGGATAGTTTCGCCCGTCGCGGGGTTACGGCCCTGACGCGCCTCGCGTGAGGCGACCTTGAACTTGCCGAAGCCGGGCAGCGAAACCTCTTCGCCCTTGCTGGCGGCCTGAACAATGGCGGCAAATACAGCCTCCACTACCTGCTTGGCCTGCGACTTGCCCATTTCGTGGTCAGTGGCGATGTGATCGGCGAGTTCGGCAGTGTTCATGACGGAGTCTCCGTGGTTAGCATTCCCGCATAGCAGTGGAATCGACCGCTATGGAAGGGGTCTAAACACTAGATCAGCCCGATCTGCGGCCTCCGAGCAGCCTCCGCCACCGCACTGTGCCGATTTTGCCCGTCCCCGGCACCTCGCCCCGGCTCGAAAGCTCCTCAATCAGGTGACTGGCAATCAGCCCGCGCGGGCCGCGTTCCCAATGGTCGGCGTCGTCGTCGCCGGCCGTCCAGGCTGGCAAAGGCAACAGCAAATAACGGCATAATCCGTCAAGCAGAGGCTCGTAGGTCGCCCGCAGCGCCGCCAGCGTCTCCTGCGACTGCGGGCCATCGACCCATGGCACGCCGGACTGCTCGAACACCGCCATGAGCCGCGCATAGGCGGCTGCGTCCAACCGGTTGCCGCCATCATAGCGCGATGGCGGGATACGGAACGACCGCGCCATCTCGACCACGACCTGCCGGGCCATGGTGAACGTCATACGCGCCTGCAGCGGCCGCATCGCTTCGACGCCGACCAGCACCAGCGCGCAGGTGTCCATCACGCAGGCCAGCGCCGCGAGCCAGGACTGGTTGTCGTGCTGGCTGCGATAGTAGGCCAGCATGGGGTAGGACAGGTGGCTCTCCAGCAGTTCCGACCCCCAAATCTCCCACTCGCGCAGCAGCTCGTCGAGCTTGTCGAGTCCGTCCGCCTCGGCGTGCCGGGCCAGCATGGTGCCAGCGGTCGGCGGCGACCCGGCGCGCCCGTCGAGCTGGATGACGTGCGCCTCCCGCCGTGAAAACAGTTGATACAGCACCGGCAGATAGCCGATGACGACCGCGATGAAGCCGATGCCGGTGCCGGCCTCGCCGACGGCCACCAGGCGTGCGCCCGCGGTGTGCGGCACCACGTCGCCGTAGCCCAGGGTGAAGAACGTGACGCCGCTCATATAGAGCTGTTCGGTGAGCGCCGAGACCGCGCCGCCTTCCTGCAGCGACCATTCGATCAGCGCGAAGGCTGTGATCAGCGCGGACGCCCAGATCGCGAACAGCAGCACCATGGACAACGCGCCGAACACGCTAAGGAACCGCTCGCGCGGAGCACCGACTGGGAGGCGGGCGGCAATCCTCGACCAGACGGTCCAGATCGCCTGGAAATATAGCCGCATAAACCGCAAGTTGCGCTGCACCCGGCGGGGCAGCAGCATGACCTCGAACGCGTCCTGCAGGACAATCAGCAGCAGCAGGATGCCAAACAGCGTCGTCAGGATTGGGATCAAGCTGCGGCATCCGGCGGGGCGCGGTCCAGCAGGCGGTAGCCGACGCCGGGCTCGGTGGTAAGCAGCCGGGCCGCCACCGGGCCAAGCTTCTGGCGCAGATGGCCGACGTACACCCGGAGGTATTGCACGTCCTCGACGTGCGCTGGGCCCCAGACCGCCTGCAGCAGATGCCGCTGCGTCAGCACCTTGCCCGCATGCCGCACCAGCAGCGCCAGCAGGGCATACTCGCGCGGGCTGAGCTGCACCGGGACGCCCGACGCGGTGACGATGCGCCGCGCCATGTCCACCGTCAGGCCGTCGCCGTGGAACAGCTCGCTGGCGGCGGTGCCGGGATGCGCGTGGCGCAGCGCCGCACGGATGCGGGCCAGCAGCTCGTCGAGGCCGAAGGGCTTTTCCACATAGTCATCGGCGCCGTTGTCCAGCGCCGCGACCTTGCCGGCCTCCTGGTCACGCGCCGAGAGGATCAGCACTGGAACTTGACTGGTGGCGCGGATCTGGATCAGCGCGTCCTGGCCGTCCATATCCGGCAGGCCGAGGTCCAATAGGATCAGCGCGGGCGGGTGGGTGCGGGCCATCGCCAGGCCGCTCGCGGCGGTGTCGGCGCGCTCTACGGCGTAGCCCGACGCCTCCAGCGCGGGACGCAGGAAGCGGTGGATCTGCGGCTCGTCATCGATAACCAGAATACGTGTGCGGTTCAAATTGGATCCGGAGCACCCTGCATGGATGTAGCGGAAAGCCGCAGCACGACAATGGTTCCGGGCGAGCCGTCGCGCGCCGCGTCGGGACGCGGGCTGATGGCGTCGATGGTGCCGCCCATCGCCTCGATCATGCCGCGCGCGATCGCCAGGCCAAGCCCGGTGCCCGGCGCCGTCCGGTCGCCGCGCCGGGCGCGGTAGAAGCTGTCGAACACATGCGGCAGGTCCTCGGCCGAGATGCCGGCGCCCTCGTCGATGATCTCAAGGCTGACCTGTCCGCTTGCGGCGGCGCCACGGATGCGCACGTCGGACCCCAGCGGCGCGTAGCGGACGGCGTTGTCGAGCACGTTGACCAGCGCCTGCTCCAGCAGCGCCGGGTCGGCACGCAGCGCCGGGAGATTGGGCGGCACGTTCACCAGCACGTGCCCGGCGTCCGGCACCCGGGCGATGGCGGCGTCGATGACGTCCAGAGCCTGCACCGCTGCCAGGCGCGGCGCGATTTGGCCGCTCTCCAGCCGGGTCAGGTCCATGATGTTGGCCAGGAACCGCGTCATGCGCGCGGTGTCCTCCTGGATACTGGCCAGCAGGTCGGCGCGGGTCGCAGGCGTCAGGCGGTCCCAGGTCGAGCCCAGCGTGTCGGCAGCGCCCCGTATCCCGGTCAGCGGCGTACGCAGGTCGTGGCTCAATGAGTTCAGCAAAGCGGTGCGCAGCTTTTGCGTCTCCGCCATGGCGGCGCTGCGGGCGGCCTCATTGGCGAGCTTCACCCGTTCCAGCGCCACCGCGGCCTGGTCGGCGAGGGTGGCGAGCGTCTGCGCCGCGGTTGGGTCGAAGCGGCCGTTTGGCACGTGCACGCCCACTACACCCAATAGCCCGCGCACGGTCCGCATCGGCAGGAAACGCCACTCGGCGGATGGCAGAGTGGCGGTGCCGCGCCCGGTCGCCTCCTGCCGGTCGCTGCACCAGCGCGCGGCCGCCCAGCTTCCGTCGTCGAGCACGGCGGCGACATCGGATGGCGGCTCGGCGGCGCGGATGGCAAGGTCTGCGCCCTCCCCGGTCAGCACCACGGCGCGCCCGGCGGCGCCGGCGGCCTGACGGGCGATCTCGGCCACCAGTTCAGGCTCCGTCGTCGGCTCGCCCAGGCTACGGCTGAAGCCGGCGATGCGGCGCAGGCCCTCGATGCGGGCCTGGCCGGCCCGCGCCTCCGCCCGCACCCGGCTGGCGAGGCTGCCGGTCAGGCCGGCGACCAGGATGAACACCACCAGCGCGATGCCGTCGCGGGCGTTGCTGATGGTGACGGAGTACAGTGGCGGGATGAAGAAGAAGTCCCAGGCGAGGAAGCCCAGCGTGGCGGCAAACAGCGCGACACGCAGGCCGAAGGCGCTGGCGGCGGCGACGACGGCCGCCAGGTAGATCATGCCCATCGCCTCGGGCGGCACGCGGGCATCGAGCAAGACACCGAGACCGGTGATGGCCGCGACCAGCGCCGTCGTGCCGCCCCAGGCCAGCCAGCCCTCCGGCACACGAGGCAGGCGGCGGCGGGAAACCGCGCCGGATGCCGGTACGAAGTGCAGCGCGAACTCCGGCGCGCGCATCAGCAGCTGCGCCGACAGCGTGCGTCCGAACACGCGCCGCCACAGCGCCGGGCGGCCCCGCCCGATCACCATCTGCGTCACGTTGCGCCGTTGCGCCAGTTCCAGCACAACGGCGACCAGGTCGGGGCCGGCCCGCGTCTCGACCTCGGCGCCGAGCTGCACGGCGAGCGACAGCGCGGCGCTGGCGTCGGTTGGATGCCGGCTGCGCTCGATGTGCACGACGATCCAGGGCGCATGCAGCGCGTCGGCCAGGCGCTTCGCCTGACGCACGACGGCGACCGCGTTGCTGTCGCCGCCGACCAGCGCCAGCACGCGGTCGCTCGCCGGCCACGGGCCGCTGATGGCGTTGCGGCGCATATAGTCGCGCACGTCCTCGTCCACGTGCGCCGCGACCTGGCGCAGCGCGATCTCCCGCAGTGCGGCCAGGTTGCCGCCCTTGAAGAAGCCGTCGAGCGCGCGAGTGGCGACGTCCGGGCGGTAGATGCGGCCCTCGCGCAGCCGGGCCTGCAGCTCGGCGGGCGGAATGTCGATCAGCTCGACCTCGTTGGCGCCCTCCAGCACGCGGTCCGGCAGGGTCTCGGACACGCGCACGCCGGTGATGCGGGCGACGGCCTCGTTCAGGCTCTCCAAATGCTGGACGTTCAGCGTGGCCCAGACGGTGATGCCGGCGTCCACCAGCTCCTGCACGTCCTCCCACCGCTTGGCATGACGGCTGCCAGGCGCATTGGTGTGGGCGAGCTCATCGACCAGCAGCAGGCCGGGCCGGCGGGCGAGTGCGGCGTCCACGTCAAATTCCTGCAGGATTTGGCCGCGATAGGGCACTGGCCGATAGGGCAGGATCGGCATGTCGCCGATTTGCGCCTCGGTTTCTGCCCGGCCGTGCGTTTCGACGACGCCGACCAGCACGTCGGCGCCGCCCTCCCGCAGGCGGCGGGCGGCGGCGAGCATCTCGTAGGTCTTGCCGACGCCAGGCGCTGCGCCCAGGAACACCTTGAGCCGCCCCCGCCCCTCCCGGGCAGCAGCGGCGATCAGCGCGTCGGGATCAGGGCGGGCGTCGTCCATGCCCAATGAATACGTTAAAAGGCGGGGGAATACGCTATGTGGCGGGCTTTGCATCCAGCGCTTGCG
>JANXVC010000104.1 GCA_025351925.1 Rhodospirillales bacterium
CGTCCGGCTCGAGCGCTCGAAAAGCGCCACGCCGAGCAGCGCCTCGAGCTTGCGGAGCTGCACGGAGAGGGTCGGCTGGCTGACGCCGCAGGCCTTGGCGGCGCGTCCGAAATGCTCATGCTCGGCCATGGCGAGGAGATAGCGGAGATCACGCAGGTTCATGGCGCGGGGCGCAATGCTGTCATAGGCTGCATCTATCACGTTGATTGACGCATGAGGGTTTCTTTTAACGTCGGTAAGACGCTAGACTGACTTAGGCAATTTCCCGAGCGGGACAGGCGGGTTTCGGCGTCTTGGCGCCAATGTCGGCTTCGGCATCGCCGGCGCGCGGTTCCTGGCCCGGACCCGGTCACCATCACAGCAGGATTTGGAGAGAGAACATGGACGGAAACGGCGGACCAAGCAGCGGATCCAGCACCGGCGGCCCCAGCACCGGCGGCCCCAGCACCGGCGGGTGCCCGGTCGCCCATGGCGGCCTCGACAAGAACGCGGTCGTGTTGAAGATGTCGAACCAGGTCTGGTGGCCGAACCAGCTGAACCTGAAGATCCTGAACCAGAACGCCCCGGCGATAGATCCGCTGGAGAAGGGCTTCAACTATGCCGAGGCGTTCAAGAGCCTCGACCTGGATGCGCTGAAGCAGGATCTGTACGCGTTGATGACGACGTCGCAGGACTGGTGGCCGGCCGATTACGGCCATTACGGGCCGTTCTTCATCCGCATGGCCTGGCACGCCGCGGGCACCTACCGCACCGGCGACGGCCGCGGCGGCGCGTCCTCGGGCACGCAACGCTTCGCGCCGCTGAACAGCTGGCCGGACAACGCGAACCTCGACAAGGCGCGCCGGCTGCTGTGGCCGATCAAGCAGAAATACGGTCAGACGATCTCCTGGGCCGACCTGCTGGTGCTCACCGGCAACTGCGCGCTGGAGTCGATGGGCTTCAAGACCTTCGGCTTTGGCGGCGGCCGCGCCGACATCTGGGAGCCGGAGGAGGACATCTACTGGGGCCCCGAGGACACCTGGCTGGGCGACAAGCGCTACACCGGCGACCGGGAGCTGCAGAGCCCGCTCGCGGCCGTGCAGTTGGGGCTGATCTACGTCAACCCAGAGGGGCCGAACGGCAAGCCGGACCCGCTCGCCTCGGCGCGCGACATTCGCGAGACGTTCGGGCGGATGGCGATGAACGACGCCGAGACGGTGGCGCTGGTGGCCGGCGGGCACACGTTCGGCAAGACCCATGGCGCGGCCGATCCGAGCAAGTTCGTCGGTCCGGAGCCGGAGGGCGCCCCCACCGAGGCGCAGGGCCTCGGCTGGATCAACAGCTTCGGCAGCGGCAATGCCGACGACACAATCACCAGCGGGCTGGAGGTCACCTGGACGACCGAACCGACGCGTTGGGACAATAACTACTTCGACAACCTGTTCGGCTTCGAGTGGGAGCTGGTGCGGAGCCCGGCCGGTGCGCAGCAGTGGGCGCCGAAGGATGGAGCGGCGGCGGACACCGTGCCCGATGCGCATGATCCGTCGAAGCGGCATGCACCGATGATGCTGACGACGGATCTCGCGTTGCGGGCCGACCCCGCCTACGAGCCGATCTCGCGGCGCTTCCACGAGAACCCGGCGGAGTTTGCGGATGAGTTCGCGCGGGCCTGGTATAAGCTTACCCACCGCGACATGGGGCCGCGCTCGCGCTATTTGGGCAAGGACGTCCCGGCCGAGGTGCTGCTGTGGCAGGACCCGATTCCGGACGTCAACCACCCGCTGATCGACGCGCAAGACATCCAGGCGCTCAAGGCTCAGGTTCTTGCTTCTGGGCTGTCGGTCTCCGACCTGGTTTCGACGGCTTGGGCGTCGGCCTCGACGTTCCGCGGGTCGGACAAGCGTGGCGGGGCAAATGGCGGTCGGCTCCGGCTGGCGCCGCAGAAGGACTGGGAGGTCAACCAGCCGGCTCGGCTGTCGAACGTTCTCAACGCTCTTGAAGGCATCCAGGCTTCGTTTAATGCTGCACAGGCTGGCAACGCTACCCAGACTGGCGGGAAGCGGGTTTCGCTCGCCGACCTGATCGTCCTCGGCGGGTCCGCCGCTGTCGAGCAGGCGGCGAAGAATGCCGGGCATGACGTCGAAGTGCCGTTCACGCCGGGCCGGATGGACGCGTCGCAGGAAAACACGGACGTTGTCTCGTTCGGAATGCTCGAGCCGCCGGCGGATGGGTTCCGTAACTACTTCAAGACGGAATATACCTTCACGCCAGAGGAGATGCTGGTCGACAAGGCGCAGTTGCTGACGTTGAGCGCGCCTGAGATGACGGTGCTCGTCGGCGGGATGCGCGTGCTGGATGCGAACTTCGACCAGTCCAAGCATGGCGTCCTGACGACGCGCCCAGGAACCCTGACCAACGACTTCTTCGTCAACCTGCTGGATATGAGCACGACGTGGAAGCCGTCTCCAGACGCGGGGGGTTTGTTCGAAGGCCGTGACCGCACGACGGGCGAGGTGAAGTGGACCGGGACCCGTGTGGACCTGCTGTTCGGTTCGAACTCGCAGCTTCGGGCGCTTTCGGAGGCCTATGCCTGCAACGACGCGCCGGCGACGTTCGTGCGTTCCTTCGTAAAGGCCTGGACCAAGGTGATGAACCTGGACCGGTTCGACCAGGCCTGATCTCGGCGAATTGGCGTTCGGGCGCAGTTGGCGAGCCAGTTGCGCCCGGGTGCCGGGCCTGGGTCCGGTATCCGGTGCAACCAGTTCACTCCGTAACCTGCGGCCTCAACGGTGCACAGCGCGATCCATGCCCCTTGGGCGCCCGGCTGGTCTGCCATATATCTGGAGGTTCGGACCATGCTCAATTCTCTCCCGAAATCCATAGCAACGGTTTCGCTCACATTCGAGGCGACGATCAAAGGCTTCGTGTTGTCAGTCCTCGTTGGTGACGGTGGCCAGACGAGCCCGCACGCGGGCAGCGTCCTGCACGGCACGGTCCACCCACGGGCCGGCCGCCGCGACCGCGGGAGCAAGTTCGAAGGCCGGGGCAAGATCCACGCCCGCAGCCTCCGGATCTGCGGCAAGCACATCCTGGAGTAAAGTGCCTGTGCGGCGAACCTCGCCGGCAGCGCGTTCCACCAAGCCATGCGCGGCCTCGCGTCCCAGCTTCGCCCCAAGCCTTGCCGCAGCGGCATCAGCGAACAGCAAGCCCCGGGTCAGCGCCAGGTTGCCGCGCATTCGATCCGCATCGACCTCCAGCCCCTCGGCGAGCGTCCGCGCCTCGCGCAGCGCTCCGGAGAGCAGGCCGAACAGAGTTGGCAGCGCGTGCCACTCCGCGTGCCAAAGCCCGACGGGACGTTCGTGCTGCGCCGCCATCGCCGTGAACAGCGTCGCGACGTGTCCGGGCGCCGCGGATTGCGCGGCCAGGATCACAGTGCAGGAGACCGGGTTGCGCTTGTGCGGCATGGCCGATGAGCCGCCGCGGCCGGGAACGTAGGGCTCCGCAACCTCGCTGACCTCGGTCGAGCAAAGCTGCGCCACGTCGGTCGCCATCTTGCTCAGCGCGCCCACGACGCCTGCAATCCAGGCGCCCGCTTCGGCGACCCGGCCCCGCCGCGCATGCCACGCGAGTGGCGACGTCCCGAGGTCCAGCTCTCGCGCAAATGCGTCCAAGACCGCCGGCCCGTGCCCGCCTAGGCCCGCGAGCGTGCCGACCGGGCCGCCCAGCGAAGCCGTGAGCAGCCGTCGCCGGACTCCGGGCAGCCGGTCCGCGGCTTCGGCCACACCCGCCAGCCAGACGGCCGCTTTGAAGCCAAAGGTGACCGGCGCCGCGTGCTGTCCGTAAGTACGGCCAACACAGGGCGTTGCACGGTATGACATGGCCAGCCTCGACAGCCCCGCCAGCACCGCATCCAGCTCGGCTGTGACAAGGCGGAGTGCGCAGCGCGACTGCAGGACGAGGGCGGTGTCTAGTATGTCCTGCGTCGTCGCTTCCTTGTGGAAGGCGCGCTCCAAATCCGGCGATAAACGCTCTTGCACCGCCTTGACGAACGGTATGGTAGGCACGCCGGCCAACGCCGTCTGCCGGCCCAGCGCGGCCATGTCCAGGCTGCCGGGCGCCACGTCCTCGACGGCAGCCGCCAAGCCCTCCGGCACAAGGCCGAGGCCGGCCTGAGTCCGCGCAAGCGCCGCTTCGGCTTCGAGCATCGCGGCAAGGCGAGCCTCGTCTGAAAAGCAAGCCTGCATCGCATCTGTCGCAAACAGCGGACCGAGCAGGGCAGAGTCGAGCGCAGAGAAGGTCATTGTGACCGGGTGAGTTAGGTGGGCGGCTTAGGTGACGGCGGGGAGGCCCAGCAGGGTGCGCGCCTCCATAGGCCTGGCCGCACGCCGGCCATGTCGCTCGATCGCCTGGACCGCAAGTCCAACCAGCTGCGCATTGCTGCCGGCGAGGCGGTCCCTTGAGAGGCGGATATTGTCCTCAAGCCCGGTCCGCACGCCGTCGCCGCCGCGCGCCAGCACCCATTCCATGACCTCGGCCTGATACCGTCCGATCCCGGCCGCGGTCCATGTCGCCTTCGGCAGCTGGTGCCGCAACTCGCCCAGCATGAGATCCAGCAATCGCTCCTGCGCGGGCATGGCGTTCTGCACTCCCATGACGAGCTGCACATGCGGCCGTTCGTCCATCAGGCCCGCATCGACCAGGCGCCGCGCCCCGTGCAGGTGGCTCAGGTCGAACACTTCGATCTCCGGCCGCACCGCATTGTCGCGCATCCGCGTCGCGAGGTCAGTGACCAAGACTGCGGAGTTTTCATAGACGATGGTTGGGAAATTGACCGAACCCGTCGAAAGCGAGGCCATGTCCGGCCGCAGGTCGAGTGCATTACCGCGCAGCGAGGGGTCGCGTCCGCGCCCGCCGGTCGAGAACTGCACGATCATGCCCGGGCAGTGCTTGCGGACGCCTTCCTGCACCTGGGCGAACAGCGCCGGGTCGCTGCTGGGGCTTTCGTCGGGGTTGCGGACGTGGATGTGCACCAGCGCGGCGCCGGCCTCATAGGCCGCCTGAGTGCTCTCGACCTGCTCCGCAGGCGTGGTCGGGACGGCCGGGTTGTCCTTCTTGCGCGGCACAGAGCCGGTGATGGCAACGGCAACGACGACTGGGTTCATGATGATTGTTCCTCCCTGGCTTCAGACGTCGAAGAACACCGTCTCACGCTCGCCCTGCGGATGGGTATCGAAATCATAGGTCGGCACGCCGGGTTCTCCCGTCCGTGCCGACGGCGTGCGCGATCGAACATCGGGAGCGTGTCAAGCTTGGGTATATTGGTCGATCAGGGTCCATCAGGCGAAAACCTTGGTCGTTGCCCTCCCGCTCGTAAAGGGGGGCGTGTGCGCTTCCTGAATGCCGCTGCCAATTCGCCCAAAAATGCCGGAAATAAACGACAGCGTCGTCATTGAAGCCAACAGATCGGCAATCACGGGTACTCGGGCCCATAGGGATGCATATTCGCCATTTTGTCTCTGTTCCCTGTGCTCGCCGTTGCGGCGATGCCGTCGGCAGTGCCATGGTGAAATCGGCCTACTCCTCGGGCAAGCCGTCCTATGGCGTAGGCGCCCGCAACGTTCCCGTCGTGATCGACCGCGGCGTGGACCTGCAGGACGCCGCCGCGATGATTACCGCGGGCGCCGCCTTCGACAACGGCATCATCTGCTCGCACGAGCAGTTCGTGCTCACCCCGGAGAAGCACTACGAGGCGACGATCGAAGCCTTCCTCGCGACCGGCAAGGTGTTTTTCACCGCCGACGAGGCGTAAGTGGAGCGGGTGCGTCAGGTTGTTTTCCACAATGGCCACTTGAACAAGGACATGGTCGGCCAGTCCGCGCAGGAGATCGGCGCCAAGGCGGGCCTCGATGTCCCCGCCTCCGCCCGCATCATCCTGGTGCCAGCGGACGGCGCCGGCACCGCTGATGTGCTCGCCAAGGAGAAACTGTGCCCGGTAGTCGCCATCCGACCTTATACGACGTTCGACGACGCCGTCGCCAAGGCGAGGGCCAACCTGCTGGTCGAGGGCGCTGGGCACTCGGCGGCGCTGCATTCGCACACCCCCGAGCACATCCGCACCATGGGCCTGGCGCTGCCCATCAGCCGGCTCGTGGTCAACCAGGCCTCGTCGCTGACGACCGGCGGCTCGCTGACCAACGGGTTCGCGCCGACGACCACGCTCGGCTGCGGCTCGTGGGGCGGCAACTCGATCTCGGAGAACCTCGACTACAAGCACCTGATGAACGTGTCGCGCATCGGCGACGTCATAGCCCACCGCAAGGTGCCGACCGACGACGAGATCTGGGCGATATAAGATTTGGGCGGCGACGGACGGGGAAGCGCTTCGTGCAGCCGGCAGACTCGTCTAACCATACAGTCTAATTATGCTAACTTGTGCTCAAAGAATGGAGACAGGGCATGGGCATTGAGACGACGTCTGGGTAAGGCCGGCGCGGCAGGTTCGACAAGGAACGGACCCGGCAAGGCATCCTGGACGCTGCGCGCGAGGAATTTGCGGAACACGGGCTTTCCGGCGCGCGCGTGGAAGCGATTGCGGCGCGCACCAACACCGTCAAACGAATGATCTACTACTATTTCGGCAGCAAGGAGGGGCTGTATCTTGCCGTGCTCGATCAGGCCTACGCGGCTATCCGTGAGGCCGAGAAGCAGCTGGGCCTGCTTGGCTTGCGGCCTGTCGAGGCCATCCATCGCCTGATTGGCTTCATGTTCGACTATCAGGAGGCAAACCCGGGCTTCATTCGCCTGGTAAGCATCGAAAACATCCACAATGGCGCGCACATGGCGCGGTCCGAGACGATCCAGCGGCTCAACAGCGCGGTGGTAGAGACGCTGGCCACCATCCTGGAGCGAGGCCGGAAACAGGGTGTGTTTCGCGACGACGTGGACGCGGTGGACGTGTACATGCTGATCAGCGCGTTCTGCTTCTTCCGGGTTTCGAACCGCCATACCTTCAGGCTGTCGTTCGGACGTGACCTTTCGGACCCGGCGCTGCGGAGCCGGCACAAGCGGCTGATCGCGGACGCAGTTCTCCGCACCTTGGAATACCGCAAGGAAACGATGGGTAGAGACACCGAGGAGGATGAGAAAACCGTAGCCGAGAAGAAGGAAGGCCGTCGCCGCGCTGCGGCCTAACGACGGCCGTCAATATGGCTGAAGGAGGCAACAACATGAAAATCAGAGCTGCGGTCCTGGACCGCATGGGCGCCGAGACCCCTTATGCCGTGAGCAAGCCGCTGCGCATCGCAACGGCCGAACTGGACGGGCCAGGCCGGGGCGAGATCCTGGTACGGATCGCGGCGGCCGGACTGTGCCATTCGGACCTGTCGGTCATCAACGGCGACCGCCCGCGGCCGATGCCGATGGCGCTCGGGCACGAGTCGGCGGGCGTCGTCGAGACGGTGGGCGAGGACGTGCCGGACCTCGTGCCGGGCGACCACGTCGTCATGGTGTTCATGCCGTCCTGCGGCCACTGCCTGCCCTGCGCCGAGGGCCGTCCGGCGCTGTGCGAGCCCGGCGCCGCCGCCAACGGGGCTGGCACGCTGCTGTCCGGCGCACGGCGGCTGCATTGCGACGGGGTGGAACTCAACCATCATCTCGGCGTCTCGGGTTTTGCCGAATACGCCGTGGTGTCCCGCCGCAGCATGGTGAAGATCGACCGTGACCTGCCGCTCGAAGAGGCCGCGCTGTTCGGTTGCGCAGTGCTGACGGGCGTGGGCGCTGTGGTGAACACGGCTGGGCTGCGGCCGGGCCAGACGGCGGCGGTGATCGGGCTGGGCGGCGTCGGCCTCGCTTCCGTACTGGGCGCCCTCGCGTCCGGCGCGCGCCAGGTAGTGGCGATCGATCTGTCGGACGACAAGCTGGGCCTCGCCCGGCAGATCGGCGCGACCGACACGGTGAACGCCCGCGACCCGGACGCGGCTGAGCAGGTGCGCGGCCTCACAGGCGGAGGTGTTGACTTCGCCTTCGAGATGGCGGGGGCTTCCGGGCGATGGAGCTCGCCTACAAGATCACCCGGCGCGGCGGCACCACCGTGACCGCTGGGCTGCCACCGCCGGGCGCCAACCTGCCGCTGCCGCTGGTGCAGCACGTGGCGGAGGAGCGCACGGTGAAAGGCAGCTACATCGGCACCTGCGTGCCGGTGCGCGACATGCCGCGCTATATCGCGCTGTATCGCGCCGGACGGCTGCCGGTGGACCGGCTGATGAGCGGCAAGCTGCAGCTGGAGGAGATCAACGAGGGCTTCGACCGCCTGCACGAGGGCCGGGCGGTGCGCCAGGTGATTGAGTTCGCGCAATGAATCCATCCTGAAGAAGCACGACCGGGCGACGCCCTGAGGAGCGGACCATGAAGAACAAGATCGTCTCGGCGGCCGAGGCTGCGGCCGTTATCCGGGCCGGCGATACGGTCTCGGTGTCGGGCTTCGTGGGCATCGGCACGCCGGACGAGCTGCTGCTGGCGATCGAACGGCGGTTCCTGGACACGTGCGGGCCCACCGGGCTGACCCTGGTATTCGCGGCGGCGCCGGGCGACAGCAGAGATCGCGGGCTCAACCGCCTGGCGCATCCGGGCCTGGTGCGCCGTGCGATCGGAGGCCACTGGGCGCTGGTGCCGAAGCTCGCGCGCTTGGCGCTTGACGATGAGATCGAGGCGTACAACCTGCCGCTCGGCTGCATCGCCCAACTGTATCGCGACATCGCGGCGCGGCGGCCCGGGCTGCTGTCGCGGGTGGGCCTGAGAACCTTCGTTGACCCGCGGCTTGGGGGCGGCAAGATCAACGGGCGCACCACCGAAGACCTGGTGTCCGTGGTCGCGGTCGAGGGTGTCGATTATTTGCTATATAAGGCGTTCCCGATCCACGTGGCGCTGATCCGCGGCACCACGGCGGACACGGCCGGCAACATCACCATGGAGCGCGAGGCGCTGACTCTCGACGTACTGCCGGCGGCGATGGCGGCGAAGAACTCCGGCGGCCTGGTCATTGCCCAGGTCGAGCGCATTGCGCAGGAGGGCTCGCTCGACGCACGCCGGGTGCAGGCGCCGGGGGTGATGGTGGACTGCGTGGTGCTGGCCGAACCGGAGAACCACCGGCAGACCTACGGGACTCAGCATAACGGGGCGCTTTCCGGCCAGATCCGCGTGCCCACGGACCGGATTGCGCCGTTGCCGCTCGATGAGCGGAAGGTGATCGCGCGCAGGGTCGCGCTGGAGCTGCCGCCGGGCGGGGTCGTGAACCTCGGCATCGGTATGCCCGAGGGCGTGGCGGCGGTGGCGGCGGAGGAGAAAATTTTGAAATACCTGACCCTCACCGCCGAACCCGGCGTGATCGGCGGCATGCCGCAGGCCGGCCTTGACTTCGGCGCGGCGCTAAACCCGGATGCGGTGATCCAGCAAAACCAGCAGTTCGATTTCTACGACGGCGGCGGGCTCGACATGGCGTGCCTGGGTATGGCGCAGGCGGATGCGGAGCGCAACGTCAACGTCAGCCGCTTCGGCGGCCGGCTCGCCGGCGCCGGAGGTTTCATCAACATCAGCCAGAACGCGCGCAAGGTCGTGTTCGCCGGCACCTTCACCGCCGGCGGGCTCGAGATTGCCGTCGAGGACGGCCGCCTGCGTATCGTGCGCGAGGGCCGCGGCCGCAAGTTCATCGAGGCAGTCGAGCAGATCACCTTCAGCGGCAGCTATGCAGCCGAGACCGGCCAGGCGGTGTTCTATGTCACCGAGCGCTGCGTATTGCGTCGCACGGCCAAAGGCATGGAGCTGACCGAGGTCGCACCTGGCGTCGAGATCGACCGCGACATCCTGGCCCACATGGGCTTCCAACCCATCGTGCATGACCCGAAGCCGATGGACCCGCGCCTGTTCCGCCCGGAGCCAATGGGCCTGGAGCAGCAACTGCTTGGCCTGGGTGTGGCCGGCCGCGTCGGCTCCGATGCCGTGCGGAACGGCGTTGGTGCATAAGTCGGCCTTTTGACAAAACCTCTGCTGAGCCGGCGTCCGGACCATTCCCATGCTTTACCGGCTTCTGAAGTTGGCTGAGGTTGTGCGTAAACCAGGAAGGGTTTGCTTGATGGACGAAGCCACATTGATCATTAGCAGCAAAAATTACTCATCATGGTCGCTGCGTGGTTGGCTCATCACTCGCATGTCTGGACTGCCGTTCAACGAAAAAAGCATTGCGCTCGATGATGCGTCAACGCGTGAGGAGTTGCTGCTGCGGTCATCCTCGATCCTGGTGCCGTGTCTCCTGCACAATGATGTTTCAATTTGGGATACGATGGCCATCGCCGAATACCTCAACGAGCTTCGGCCAGAGGCGCAGATGCTCCCGAGCGAACGCCTGCCACGGGCGCGCTGCCGCTCCATCTCCGGCGAAATGCACTCCGGCTTCTCGGCGCTGCGCTCGTCACTTCCGATGAACCTTCGCAGCCGTCGGCCTGACTTTAAGGTATGGTCGAGCGCACAGG
This sequence comes from Rhodospirillales bacterium, assembly GCA_025351925.1. Classification (GTDB taxonomy): domain Bacteria; phylum Pseudomonadota; class Alphaproteobacteria; order Acetobacterales; family Acetobacteraceae; genus CAHJXG01. The sequence goes on from JANXVC010000104.1 coordinate 10,503, forward strand.
CCGATATCGAGCGCATCGCTTCGATTTGGCGTGAATGCATCGGGATCTGGGGCGGCCCATTTCTCTTTGGCCGGCAGTACACGGTGGCCGACGCGATGTACGCGCCAGTCTGCACGCGTTTCACAACCTATGACGTAAGGCTCGACGAGACCTGCACCGGCTACAAAGACCATATCCTCGCTTTGCCCGAGATGATCGAATGGACGCGCGCTGCATTGGACGAGCAGGGTGAGGTTTCGGAGTTGGACGTAGAGTTTTAGAGCATCGTCCGATCGATCTGCTCTTGCGAGCGGACAAAGATGCTTGTTAAGACAAAAGGCTAGAAATTTCTTCCGATCCACTTCGATCGGACAAAGCTCTAGCGCACCAGTGGCCGCTCGGCTGAGCTCATGCGCGGATCAATTCTCCGGCAGCCCCGCCCGCGTCAGCCAATTCACTACCGTGCCAATCTGCCGATGATCCATCAATGCGGGGGCATGGCCGCAGTCAGGAAACTCGACCAGCTTCGCGCGTGGGCCTTGTTGCGTCATCGACCGTGCGATATCGCGGGTCAGCAAATCCGAATGCTCGCCCCGCAGCACGAGAACGGGGCTGCGGATCAACTCCCATTGCCGCCACATGCTGACATTGACGAAAAACGCTGACTGAAACGCGCGGCCGATGCCGGGGTCGATCAGCAGCCGAAAGCGCCCGTCCGGATCGCGGGCGATGCTATGTTTCGTGAGGTGATACCACTCGGTGTCCCCAAGACGCCCAAATGGCGCAAGCACCTCGCGGAAATAGGCCTCCGCTGCGTAGAAGTTCGCGAACGACTTCGGCATCCTTTGCACGTAGGAACCGAGACGGCTCAGCGTGTGCCAGGGGAGGAACGGCCCGACGTCATTGATGACCATGCGCCGGATCGGTGCCTTCGCGAGCGCTGCCAGATGGATGCCGATCAGCCCACCAAGCGACGTGCCAATCCAGTCGATCTCTGCAGCACCGCTTCGCGCCAGCGCTACAATCATGTCACTGGCATATTGCGGGAGGCCATAGTCGATCGGATTGGCCAGCCACCCGCTGCGTCCACGTCCAGCCAGGTCGGGCAAATGACGCGGTAGCCGTATTGCGCGAGCGCTACCGCCAGTGCGTCAAAATCGCGCCCTTGCCGTGTTAAACCATGGACGCAAAGCGCAACACGGGGAGCATCGGGGTCACCCCATTCCGTGTAGGCCATATGATGAAAGCCGGAACTGGACTGGCACATCACCTGACCAAATCGAGGCTCGATCCCGTTGACAAGCTCTGGCTCGCTCAGCAATGGCAGCTTGGTCAAACCACTCGACATGCTGCCATAGCCGGACTCCGTGAAAGCAAGAGCGTCAGCTTAGGCCAAGCTGTGGAGTGATGTATATTGTAGGTTCGGCGGCCTTCCGCAAATCGACTGTCGCGATGCCAGCTGGCGCCAGAGAGCCACCGCGTTAGACGTGAGCTCAGTGCCCGTGTCAGCTTCGCTGCCATGCCTCCGGCGGATCGCTTCGCGCTTTCCGTTGGCTTGCCGTGCGCCAAGACGAAATGGGCGAGCCCACGCGCCACCCGCTTGCCCGAGATCGACGTGTCCACAACCCCCGCCAGGCACTCGCGCGTGACGCCATCCATGCCCACCGCTCGCTCACCGCGAGGCGGGTGCCGCCACTGTCGGCCTCCGGCCTTCATTCGCGGCGGCGCCCGCCCCGGCATCGCTCGGGGTCTGCGTCATGGGCATGGGCAAGATCATCCTTCAGCACCCTCAAGGCTAAACTCCCGGGGGGACGATGTCGCATTGTCATTGGCACGGAGGGTTTGAGCGGCGACGAGAGTTTGTCGTACAGACATGAACGGGGTGGATGAGCGAGGTTGCGGTCTGGCAGCGGAGTATCGGCAACCAAGTGTTTACCGATGCACATCGGCCATCCGTCGCTCACACCGTTCGAAACAGGCGGGCAGCCCGTCAGAGCCGCCCGTCTTTACTTCTCGGCTGCCGTTACTGCCCGAGCGTGAACGGCCCGACGAAGCGCCCGGCGTTTGCTTTGGTGATGAGAATGCAGTTGAACAGCTGCTTCTCCGCCGCCACTCCCGTCTTGCCGGTTTTGATGAACGAGTCCGCCTCATCCACTGCCTTGGCAGCAAAGGTCGCCACCGGCTGAAGCACGGTGTAGGCCAGCTCTCCTGACTTGACCGCCGCCACCGCATCCGGAGAGCCGTCGAAGCCGCCCACCTTGATGCTCGACAGCTTGCCCGCTTCTTTCAGCGCCGCGATCGCACCAACCGCCATCTCGTCATTGCCACTGATCACGCCGATGATGTTGGGATTGGCCTGGAGCAGGTTCTGCATCTTGTCGTGGCCCTGGGTCCGGTCCCAGTTGGCGACCTGCGATCCGGCCTTCTTGAGGTCGGGATACTGGCTGAGCACGGTGTTGAACCCGTTGGACCGGGTGGCAGCGTTGTTGTCGGACGGTGAGCCGAGCAGCTCGACGTAGTTGCCCTTCTGCCCAAGGTCCTTCACCCACTGCTGAGCACCGAGCGCCGCGCCCTGTGCGTTGTTGGAGACGAGCTGCGCCTTGGCAAGGCCGTCCTGGTTGATCTCGGCATTGACGAGGATGACCGGGATATTTGCCGCGATCGCCTTCTTCACGGCGCCGACGGACCCGCTGGCGTTTGCCGGGTCGAGGATGATCGCGACGGAGCGGGTGGTGATGGCCGTGTCGATCAGGTTGCTTTCGGGGTTGGTGTCGCCCTTGGACGCGCCGACATTGGCCGTGTAGCCAAGCTTCTCCGCCTGGGCTTTGGCCACGTTGCCCTCAGTCTGCCAGTAAGGGTTGGAGGGGTCGTTGACAATGATGGTCATCAGGCCCCCTGCCGCGGCGGCAGGGGCCGCGCTGTAGCCCAATGCCGGAATGGTCAGAGCGACGACGGCGATAGTCGATAGCAGTGTTCTGCGTGACACGATGTTTCTCCCTGTGGATGTGCAGCACGTGCGGCCTGGTTGCAGCCGTTTCGAGGCCGGAGTGGCCTATCGCTCCTAGCCCGCCTTTGGCATAAGCGTCGGATGACCTGGTGGAGGCGTCGTGAGTTTTGCGGGGCGGCGGCGGTACTGCACGGCGTTCAGCAGCACCGCCAGCACGATCACCGCACCGGTGAAAACCGTCTGCCAGTAAGAGGAGATGCCGATGATGACCAGCCCGTCGGACAGGAAGCCGATGACGAACGCGCCGAGCAGGGTGCCGCGCACGGTACCGCGTCCGCCGGTCAGGGCCGCGCCGCCGATGACCACCGCGGCGATGGCCGTCAACTCGTAGGTCACGCCTGCCGTTGGGCCGGCCGAGGTGAGCTGCGACGACAGGATGAGGCCCGCGATGGCGGCGCAGATGCCGGACAGGACATAGACGGTGATCTGCACCGGCTTGACCGGAACGCCGGACAGTTCCGCCGCACGCTCGTTGCCCCCTGACGCATACAGCCATCGCCCGAACGCGGTGCGCGTGAGCGCCAGGTTGCCGATGAGCGCCACCACCACCAGCACGACCACGCCGATCGGCACATCGAGCAGGCGGTTGAAGCCGAGCCAGTTGAAGCCGGTGTTGCCGAGCTCCGGCCGGCCGCCAAGACTGTTGTAGGTGAGGCCGTTGGTGATCAGCAGCGCGACGCCGCGGGCCACGTACATGACGCCCAGGGTGGCGACGAACGCCGGAACCTTGAAGCGCGCGACGAGCACGCCGTTGATCAGGCCCACGAAGCCGCCCATGGCGCAGGTGAGGACCACGACCACCCAGACCGGCGGATACAGGGTGTAGCCGAGCGCCGGGAACGACACGCCCTGCATCAGGAACCCGGCGATCACGCCGCACAGGCCGAGCGTGGACCCGACCGACAGGTCGATCCCGCCGTTCAGGATGACGAGCAGCATGCCGACCGCAAGAATCCCGAAGATGGCGACGTGGGAGGCCATCGTGAGGAAGTTGGCGAACGAGAAGTAGTACGGCGACAGCAGCGAGAAGACGATGATGATCGCAATCAGCGCGAAGAACGCCCGACCCTCAAGCAGGATTCTGGCGATGTCGAAGTCGCCGGCGCGCGAACCCAGGCTGGAGCGCTTGGTCAACAGGGTCGTTTGGGTCATTGTCAGGCCTCTTGCTGTTTTATCAGCCGATCACGGCTTCGCCGGAGGCGGCCATGATGTCTTCCTTCGCCACGCCAGGCCCAAACTCGGCGGAAATCCTGCCCTTGCTCATCACGACGATCCGGTGCGCGATGCTCAGGCACTCCTGGACCTCCGACGTCGAGTACACGACAGCGAGCCCCTGCGCCGCCCGTTCGCTGAGCAGCCGGAACACCTCGGCCTTGGCGCCGATGTCGATCCCGCGGCTGGGCTCGTCCAGCAGGATGGCCTTGGGATACGTCGCCAGCATCTTGCCGATGACCACCTTCTGCTGGTTGCCGCCGGACAGCGAGCCGACGGCCGCAGTACCGCCCGCGGTTTTGATGTGGACGTTGCGAATTGCCTCGTCGATCAGCGCCCGCTCCCGCGGCCGCGACGTCAGCATGCGCCTGACGAACGCGCCGATGCTGGCGAGCGACAGGTTCTCCCCCACGCTCATCGTCTGCACCAGGCCGTCGCGCTGCCGGTTCTCGGGCACGAGCACGAGGCCCTTGGCGATGCGCCCGGCAATACTGAGGCCCACGAGCGGTGTCCCGTTTAGCAACACCTGGCCGGCCACCATCGGCACGCGCCCGGCGATCGCCTCTAGCAGCTCCGTGCGCCCGGCGCCCATCAGCCCGTAGATGCACACGATCTCGCCCGCACGCACGTCGAGCGAGAGGTGGTCAACGACCAGGCCGCCCGAGCGCGCCGTATCGGCCACGCAGATGTCGTTGGCCGACAGCACCACGTCGCCGAACGCGTAGCCAGTCGGCGGGGAGCCGCGGTCGTAGTGATCGCCCACCATGTGGTGGACGATCCACTGCAGGTCGATGTCCTTCGCCTCGGCCGTGGCCGTAATGGCGCCATCGCGCAGCACGACCGCGTAGTCGGTGATCTCAAGCGCTTCCTCCAGGTGGTGAGAGATATAGACGATCGAGACGCCGCGGCTTGTGAGGTCGCGGATGACCTTGAACAGCACCCCGACCTCGGCCGCGCTCAGCGCAGAGGTCGGTTCGTCCATGATGAGGATGCGCGCATCGACGGACAGTGCGCGGGCGATCTCAACGATCTGCTGCTGGCCGAGGCGGAGCTCCTCGACCGGGATCATCGGGTCGATCTCCTCCTCGAGCTCTTCCATCAGCAGCTTGGTCTGCCTGGCCTCCTCGGCGAAATCGATGCCCGACGGGCGGCGCAGCTCACGCCCCAGAAAGATGTTGTCGCGCACGCTAAGGTTGGGTGCGAGGCTCAGCTCCTGGTGGATGATGGAAATACCGTTGTCCCGCGCCTCCACCGTGGACGCGAAGCTGACCCGGCGCCCATCGAGGTCGATCTCCCCTGACGTTGGCGTCACCACGCCGGACAAGATCTTCATCAGCGTCGATTTGCCGGCGCCGTTCTCGCCGAACAGCGTCGTGACCTTGCCGCGGTGGATGTCGAAGTTCACGCCCTTGAGCGCGTGGGTGCTGCCGTACGTCTTGGTGACATTGCGCGCCGAGAGTACGGCGTCCCCGGCCGCAGGTCCGGTTTCCGATGCCGCGTTCACTGACGCCATGCTCGTTGCCCAGCCAGCTTCATTGTACGGTCAGCTTCACGGGGGTGACCACCCACTCAGCCGGGTCGGACAGCCCGAAGGCGCCGACGACCGAGATCATCTTGCCCGTTAGATCGGAGGCGTCGAGCCTCGACAGCACCTCCTGCTTCATCTCGTTGTTCAGTGCCGAGCTGGCGTTCTGGTAGTCGATCTGGTTGCTGAAATCCCCAAACTTGATCAAGCCTGCGGCGTCGCGCAGGTCGGTGCCGTTGATCGCGGGGCCGGTCTGCACGCTGACGTGGATGGTCTCGGGAACGCCGGGAATGGCCACGTCATAGACGCCGAAATCCTGCTTGCCGACCTTGCCCGTGAACTTGATGGAATACTCAGGACCCGCCGGCGCAGGCACGCCGTATTGCGCTTCGGCCGCTGCCTGATCTTTGGCCAGGGCCGCAGCCAGCGTAGCCGCGTCCACGGCGCGGCTCTCGATCGCGGACTGCACCTTCGGGAACTGGGCCTTGCCGTATGACGCGGCGGAGAAAATGCCCGCCTGCACGTCCTCGGCGGAGCCGATCTTGACGACCTTCGTATCGACGGCCATCGCCGCGAGCAGGACGAGGACTGCACCCGAACCCGCAGCGAGTCGCATGTCCAGTTTGCCGCGCCTCGCCATCGTTATTCCTCCCCCCTGCCCCGCCGCTGTGACGACGTGGGCCATTGTTGCCGCGCTGCTGCCTCCCGGCGCAGACCTCCAAGCTCGCCTGTTACGGAACCAACACGATCTTGATCGAGCCTTCGCCCTTCTTCATCATGTCGAAGCCCTGCTTGAACTCGGCCAGCGGCAGCACGGTAGTCACGACCCCCTCGGTCGGCAGCCGCCCGTCGTTGATCGCCGCGATGGTGAGCGGGTAGCAGTAGGGGCCGAGATGGGCGCCATACAGGTCGAGCTGCTTGCGGTCGCTGATGATGCTCCAGTCGGCTGTCACCTCGTGGCCGAACACGCTGAACTCCACGAAGCGCCCAAGCTTGCGGATCATGTTCAGGCCCTGGACGACGCTGGACGGGTGCCCGGTCGCCTCGATGTACACGTCGCAGCCGTAACCCTCGGTCAGGTCCTTGACCGCCTGCACCACGTCCTCCTTGGCCGGGTTCATGACGATGTCGGCGCCGAACCGCGTCGCCAGGTCCAGGCGCTCGGGCTTTATGTCGAGCACGATCAGCTTAGATGGGTTCTTCAGTCGCGCCGCACCGACCATGCCAAGCCCCAGCGGCCCGGCGCCGGACAGCACGACGACGTCGTCGAGCTGGATCAGCCCGCGATTGACCGCGTGAACCGAGCACGCATACGGCTCGATCAGGACCGCTTTCTCCATCGCCAAGTCGCTGGGCACCTTGTAGGTGCGCGACTCCTTGGGAAAGCGCATGTACTTTGCCATGCCGCCATTGACGTTGTTTTGGAAACCATAGACGTCGTGGCGCTCGCACATCCAATACTCGCCGCGCCCGCAGTAGCGACAGTGCTCGCAGGGCACGATCTGCTCGGAAATCAGGCGGTCGCCAACCCTGAACTGGCCCTTCCGGGCGACGTTCTCACCGATCTCGACGGCGTGGCCGATGAACTCATGGCCGGGGATCATCGGCGGCTTGACGTAGCGGGCCTGGCCCTTGTCGTCGCCCCAGAACGACGGCGCGCCTTCAAAGGTCTTGATGTCGCTCGCGCAGATGCCGCAGGCTTCCACCTCGATGATGATGTCATCCGGCCCGGCGCGGGGCACGTCCACCATCTCGAACCGGTAGTCGCCGGGCGCATAGGCGACGACCGCCTGCATTGTCGCCGGAAGCTGGTTGGGACGGGTGATCGGGTCGGCGGTCTCGCTCATGGCGATGCTCCTTCCGGGGCGTTGAGGGAATGTTCGCGCCGCATCTCCCGCAGCAACCCGTCAGCCAAGGTGGCGAGCAGCAGGCTGCAGGATGCGGCGCCAGCGTCGAGCGTGCCGCGCGATCGCTCGCCGAGGCGGCTGGCCCGGCCGATCTTCGCTACCATGTCGCGGGTCGATTCCAGTCCGGCCGCTGCAGCCTGCTTCATCGCAAGAAGGCAGTCGGCGAAGCCCTCGTGCCGCTCTCGGGCGGCGTTGAACGCCGCCTCTGCGGGGATCAGCGCATCGACCAGCGTCTTGTCGCCGACCTTGGCGCCGCCGAGATCGACGATGGTCTCGCGGCCAGCCCGCAGCATCGCGGCGAAGCGCCCAGCGTCGATACGGTCAGCGCCCTCCAGCGTCTCCGCCATCTCGGTGAAGAACGTGCCATACAGCGGACCCATGGAGCCGCCGATATCGCTCAGCAGCGTGTCGCCGAGCGTGGCAAAGCCCTGCGCCAGCCCAAACGCATGGCCGGAAAGCCGTTCGCCAGCGAGGCGAAAGCCCTTGCTCATGTTGATGCCGTGATCGCCGTCTCCGATCTTGCCGTCGATCTCGCCCAGGAAGCCCTGCTCGCGCACGATGGCGGCGACCATGTCGAGCACGATCGGCCCGGCCGCCTGCTGGCTGAAAGAGTCCATCGCTAAGTTCCCGTCACGGTAAGGCCGATCGAGCGCGCCGGACGCGAGAGTAGCCGGTCCAGCTCGCCGTCGAGCCGGGTCAGCGTCAGCGAAACGCCCATCATCTCGAGCGAGGTGAAGTAGTTGCCGACGAAACGGTGCCGGGGCGTGATGCCGCGCTCCCGCAGCAGTTGGTCCACGTGGCCGTATAGCAAATAGAGCTCCATCACCGGCGTGGCGCCGAGGCCGGACACCAGCACGGCCACATCGTCGCCACGACCGAACGGCAGGTCGTCCACGATACGCTCGACCATCATCGCGGCCATCTCCGCGGCGGGCTTGGTGGGCAGCACGGCGATGCCGGGCTCGCCATGATGGCCGATGCCGACCTCCATCTCGCCGTCCTTGATAGTGAAGTTCGGCTTGCCGTTGGCGGGAATGGTGCAGGCAGACAGCCCGATGCCGATCGAACGGGTCTGGTCGATGGCGTTTTGCGCGGCGGCGATCACCTCGTCGAGGTCGCCGCCCTCCTCCGCCCGCGCACCGCCGGCTTTCCACATCAGGATCTCACCAGCGACGCCGCGACGCCGGTCGCGCTCATGCGATCCGGCGGAGGCCACGTCGTCATTGGCGACGACGGTTTTCACTTCGATCCCGTCTTTAGCGGCGAGCTTCACCGCCATTTTCACGTTCATGTTGTCGCCGGCATAGTTGCCATACAGGCAGGCGACGCCGCGTCCGCGATTGGCTGCGCGAAATGCGGCGTGGAAGCTCTTCGCGGTGGGCGATGCGAATATCTCGCCGATGGCGACAGAGTCGAGCAGGCCCTGGCCGACATAACCCAAGAAAGCGGGTTCATGACCAGAGCCGCCCCCAGTTACCACACCGACCCGGCCAGACTCCTTGTGTCCGGCCCGGCAAAGCACACGGGGATGGTCGGTGGACGCCAGCAGGTCGGGATGCGCGGCCAGATAGCCTTTCAGGCTGTCCTCGACCACCTGGTCGGGATCGTTGATGACGCGGTTCATGTCGTCTTCCCACCCATTTCTCTGTCCGTTTCACAGAGGCCAGCTTGGGAAGGACCCTGCATCTTCAGCTGAACGTTTGTCAAGCACGTGAAATATCGCTCAGCGTTTTTTACGATATTTTCGGCAATTTATCCGCGATATTGCCAGAATCTTCTGCTGCAAACCGAATAATGCGACGTCATGCTTGTCTCCGATAGGCTGATCTGCCCATACTCGCACGGTGGCCAGGATACAAAAATTCAGCATGCATACATTTGTGCACCGCAACTTGGTGATCTGGCGCTGGTATTGAGGAGGAGAGCGGGGCATGGCGATCGCGATCGGCTGCGACGAGGCAGGCTTCGAGATGAAGGAAGACCTCAAACGGATGCTGCAGGACATCGGGCAGGACATGGAGGATTTCGGCACCTTTGACACCAAGCCGGTGCTGTATCCCGACATCGCCTTCGCGGCGGCAAGCTCGATTGCGGAGGGCCGGAACGATCGGGGCGTGCTGATCTGCGGAACCGGCATCGGCATGGCGATCACCGCCAACAAGGTCCGCGGCGTCCGGGCGGCCCAATGCCACGACACCTACTCGGCCGAGCGCGCCCGAAAAAGCAACGACGCGCAGGTCATCGCCCTGGGCGCCCGCGTGATCGGCCCAGAACTGGCCCGGTCGATCCTGCGCGCTTGGCTGAACTCGGAGTTCGAACCCGAGCGATCCGGCCCCAAGGTCTCGCGCATGCGGGAGCTTGAGGAGGCCGGCCGGAAGCTGTAGGCGAATACCAGCCGCAGTGTCCCCGGCGCAGGATGCAGCATGTGAGCGCGACAACTACCGAGAGCCATCGTTCTGCCGATTGGGGCGACGTTCCAACTGACATCGTAGTCGAGATCGCTAGCCTGTATCACTATCAGAACGTCACCCAAGAAGAACTGTCGCGGCGCTTCTCGATGTCTCGCGCCAAGATCAGCCGGCTGCTGAAGCGAGCCCGCGAGGAGGGCGTGGTCGAAATACGCGTCCACCAGCATCCCGGCGTGAGCAGCGAATTGGAAGGCGAGTTTGTCGCCCGGTTCGGCATCGACCGACTGCTCGTGTCGCTCGATCAGCGGGACGCGGAGGCGCAGCGCGTGGCGGTCGCTGGTTTGGTGGCGAGCCATCTTGCCAAAACCCTGACCGACGGGATGATCGTGGCGACGGGGATGGGCCGCAACGTCGCCGCCGTCGCTGACTGCGTATTGCCGACGCACCGGGCGGTGACGTTCGTCTGTGCCATCGGCGGGTCGGTGCGCGCCGGGGAGCATATGAACCCGGACCACATCTGCCGTCGGCTGGCGGTGCGCTTCGGCGGGGAGAGCGAGACGCTGTATGCCCCGGCGCTGGTGGCCAATGCGGCGCTGCGCGACGAGCTGTATCGCAACGATACCGTGAAGCTGGTGCTCGACCGCGCACGCCGGGCCGACGCTGCACTGGTCGGGATCGGCGACCTCAGCGAGGACAGCAACCTGGTGCGCATGGGCTGGTTCTCGCCCCAGGAAGTCGCGGAGGCGCGCCTGGCCGGCACGATCGGCGACATCATGGGCTACGACTTCATCGACATCTACGGCCGCTCGTCGAGCGCCAACATGCAGGGGCGCGTGATCGGGCTGACCACGCGCGACCTCAGCCGTATTCCCAACGTCATCGCGATCGCCAGCGAAAACACTAAGGCCGCCGCCATTCTAGGTGCTCTCCGCACGGGGGTGATCAACACATTGGCGACCAGCTCGACGAACGCGCGCACGATCCTGCGGCTCGACGATGCGACCAATCGCCGGCAGGCACCTCTGGAACCGCTGGAGGGGACCTGAACCCCGAAATCAGGGCGATCGCATTTAACCGAAGTTGCTGTCGGTATCAAAGACCTCGTCGTTGCGAGCCGGCTTCGGCGTGGCAATCCAGGGCGCCATGGACTGATGGCCACGAGTATGGCCCTGGATCGCCACGTCGATGCGCTCCTCGCGATGATGAAAGGGGGCAAATGCGACCGCCCTGCGGAGCCCGTGATGCCTATTTTCGACCATTCCAGAAAACGCCAAGGTGACCCAGACATGCTGGATCCGGCCCGGAGCGGCACCTTCGCGGGCCGCATCGTGTTCGCCGCCGCCTGCGACAAGCGGATCGACCTTGACCCGAGCCTCGCCTTCGTGCCGGAGCTTGCGACCTCCTGGGCCTGGGCACCCGACGGGCTCACGCTGACGCTGCAAGACGGCGTTCGATTCCAGGACGGTGCGTCGATGGACGTGGAAGCCGTTTGCGCGAACCTCGACCGCTGTCGCGCCGCACCGGAGAGCGTGCGCAAAACCGAGCTGAAATCTGCTGAAAGCGTCGATGTCGCCGACACACGCACAGTCCGGCTGCGTCTCGCGCATCCCGACCTGCCGTCGCTCGCGGTGCTGGCGGACCGGGCCGGCATGATGCTGTCCCCGCACAGCCCCGCCGACGGCGTGCGGCCGGAACTGCCGGTCTGCACGGGACCATTTCGCATCGTGCGCCGCGTCGCTCAGGACCGCATCGAGCTGGAGCGGTTCCCCGAATACTGGAACACATCGGCCATCCACTTTGACTGCGTGGTATTCCGCCCGATCGTGGACAGCAGCGTACGGCTGCTCAACCTGCACGCGGGCCAGCTCGATGTTCTGGAGGAACTCGCCCCCACCAACGTCGAGGCGGTGCAGTCGTCCGCCAGTCCGCCCGTCACTGTCAGCGCCGGCGAGCAGGCATGGCCCGGGGATCTTGCCCTTGTTGATCTCATTGCGGATGACGATGTCGCGTCGCGGTTCAGCCGACGTGGCGCCGGTCGCCGCCGTGAAACCCATGTCGAGCGCCGGCTTGGCGTTGTGCATGCTGAGCTGCTGGCGATGGTGATGGTGGGCGGGCGGATTGCGCTTGTTGCCGACGCGGCTACGCTTACGACCGACGTGGCGCTGCAGCGGCGCTATCTGGGCGTCGGCACTTCATTGATCGAGGAGGATGCGGCATGAATGACAGCGGACGGCGCACGGTTTACATCGCCGGAACGTGCGACACGAAGGCGGCCGAGCTGGCCTACGTCCGGCGTCTGGTGGCGGCTGAGGGCGTGCCCGCGCTGCTGGTGGATCTCTCCACGCGCGAGGCCGGCGCGAGCGCGGCCGACATTGGGGCGGCCGAGGTGGCGAGCCACCACCCGGGCGGGGCGCAGGCGGTGTTTACCGGCGACCGCGGCAGCGCCGTGGCGGCGATGGCGGTCGCATTCGAGCGGTTCCTCGCGGCGCAAGGCGGCATCGGCGGGGTGATTGGCCTGGGCGGATCCGGCAACACCGCGCTGGTCACGCCCGCCATGCGGGCGCTGCCGATCGGCGTGCCGAAGCTGGTGGTCTCCACCGTCGCGTCCGGCAACGTGGCCGCCTACGTGGGGGCGAGTGACATCGCGATGATGTACTCCGTCACAGACATGGCCGGGCTGAACCGCATCTCGCGGACCGTGCTCGCCAACGCGGCGCGCGCGATTGCCGGGATGGCGCGCGGCGAGCCAGTCGCGGCCGAAGCGGACGACAAGCCGGCGCTGGGCATGACCATGTTCGGCGTGACCACCGCCTGCGTGAACGCGCTGGTGGCGCAGCTCGAGGCCGAGTACGACTGCCTGGTGTTCCACGCCACCGGCACGGGTGGGCAATCGATGGAGAAGCTGGCGGAGTCCGGCATGCTCGCGGGCGTGGTGGACGCCACCACGACGGAGGTGTGCGACCTGCTGATGGGCGGCGTGTTCCCCTGCTCGGAAGACCGCTTTGACGCCTTCGCCCGCGTCCGCATGCCCTATGTCGGCTCCTGCGGCGCGCTCGACATGGTGAACTTCGCAGCGCGTGAGACCGTGCCGGAGCGGTACCAGGGCCGCAACCTGTATGTGCACAACGCGCAGGTCACGCTGATGCGCACGACCGCCGAGGAGTGCGCACGCATGGGCCGTTGGATTGGCGAGAAGCTGAACGCCTGCGAGGGGCCGGTCCGCTTCCTGATCCCCGAGGGCGGCGTCTCGGCGCTCGACGCGCCCGGCCTGCCGTTCCACGACCCGGCTGCCGACCGGGCGCTGTTCGACGCGCTCGAAGCGACCGTGCGCCAGACGGAGCGACGACGGCTGCAGCGCCTGCCGCATCACATCAACGATCCCGCCTTCGCCGCCGCCTTGGCGTCCGCGCTGCGCGATGCGATGGCGGAGGCCTGACATGGCGCGCATTCCCCGGGCCGTGCTGCTCGACCGGTTCCACGACATGGTGCGGCGGCGCGAGCCGATCATCGGCGGCGGCGCCGGCACCGGGCTGTCCGCCAAGTGCGAGGAGGCCGGCGGGGTCGATCTGATCGTGATCTACAACTCCGGCCGCTACCGCATGGCGGGCCGCGGCTCGCTCGCGGGCATGCTGGCCTACGGCAACGCCAACGAGATCGTGCTGGAGATGGCGCGCGAGGTGCTGCCGGTGGTGCGCTGTGTTCCGGTGCTGGCGGGGGTGAACGGCACCGACCCGTTCTGCCTGTTTGACGCCTACCTCGACCAGGTGGCGGCGCTCGGCTTCTCCGGCGTGCAGAACTTCCCGACCGTCGGCATCATCGACGGCACCTTCCGCGCCAACCTGGAGGAGACCGGGATGGGCTACGCGCTGGAGGTCGAGATGATACGCCTGGCCCGGGCCAAGGAGCTGCTGACCACCCCCTACGTGTTCAACCCCGACGAGGCGGCGGCGATGGCCGAGGCGGGCGCCGACATGCTGGTCGCGCATATGGGGCTGACCAGCGGCGGGGCGATCGGCGCCGGCACCGCCCGCTCGCTCGACGACTGCGCCGCGCGCATCAACGCCATCGCCAAGGCGGGGCAGCGGGTGCGCCCGGACCTGATCGTGCTCTGCCACGGCGGGCCGATCGCCATGCCACAGGATGCCGAATACATCCTCGCGCACTGCCCAAGCTGCCACGGCTTCTACGGTGCATCGAGCATGGAGCGGCTGCCGGCCGAAACGGCGCTCACCGAGCAGTCCAGGCGGTTCAAGGCGATACGGAGGGACAGCTGATGACGAGGGCACTCGCTCGCCTGTGATACGTTTGGAGCCCAGCTCACGAGCCAGGGGACGGTTTAGGATTTGCCATACAAACGTGCATTGACATCCATTCCGAAGCGTATCCCGTGCGTTGCTGCATGTGGACGTTGAGTACCGCCGCTGGGGATTAACGAAGTCACCGGGATGTCTGGGGTGACCCGGACGATGGATCGCCGGCAACTCGGCCATCGACCGTTCTTCGGGCCACTCGGACGCGAGCACCCCACACTTCCTGATGTTCTCATTGGCCGGGCGGCGGCGCTCGACTTCGCGCGTTCGGATGCGAAACTGGTGGTGTGCCTCGACGTGCACCGTGCCGAGGAGACCGCGGCCGCGATCACAGCGGTGGGCGGCAGCGCGCTGGCGACTGCGATGGACGTGTGGACAGCGCTGGACGGGCAGCTCGTTGGTGAATGGGGCAGCATCGACGTGCTGGTGAACAATGCCGGCGTCGCGATCCCGGGCGACACCGCGGTGGATGTGGATGAGGCTGGCTGGGACCGCATCATGGAGATCAATGCCAAAGGCGTATGGCTCGGTATGAAGCACGTTCTTCCGGTCATGTTGCGCCAGCAGGCGGGGGTGCAGTATGCCCCGGCGAACATCCAGATCAACTCGGTCTCGCTGGGCACCACGATGACTGGCCTGCAGCGCGATGTCACGGAGGCGCAGCGGGCGGCCTTGCTGCCGCTGACAGCGATCGGACGCTTTGCCGAACCCCGGGAGGTATCAGACTCGATCCTGTTCCTTTGTTCGACCGGCTCGTCCTTCAGCACCGCCGCCGGCCTCAGCATCGACGGCGGCATGGTGGTGGTCTGATCCTGGAGTCAACTCCACGATCTGGCCGACAACCGGCTTTTCGCCTTTGTACCTCTAGTTTAGCGTTGCCGCATGTTATTCCGTGAATCCCTTTACGCCCCTGCGCTCGCAATCAGCCAGCCCGCCCACGCCTGGGTGTCTGGCCAGCTCCTGCGCGCCTGGGCAGATCCGCTGGACGAGCCATTGCTGCTGGCGGCCGAGCAGCACGATCTCGGCTGGCTTGACTGGGAAACGGCGCCAAGCTTCGACCCGCAGACCGGCCGTCCCCACCTTTTCTATGCGGTCGGGGCGGCGGTGCATGCGCCGATGTGGGCCAAAGGCGTGGAGCGGGCACTGGGTGCGTGGGGCACGCGGGTGGCCCTGCTTGTCTCGCGCCATGGCGGGCTGATCTACACCCGCTATACCGACCGGCACCGGATTGCCGCTGCGGATGCGGCGGCAGCGAACCACTATCTTGAGACGCAGGCGCCGCTGCAGCTGGCATGGGCGCGGGCGCTCGGGTTGGATGCTGGGATGCTGGCGCATGACTCGGCATTGGTGGCGCTCGCCGACACGCTGTCGCTTGGACTCTGCGGTGGGTTGAGCACGCCATTGCGGGTGGAGGCGCCGGGTCGCACCGGCGGCACGCAGATGTTGCAGCTCATGGCGCGGCCAGGAGATGCAGCCGAGTTCACGCTCTCGCCATGGCCCTTCAAAAATAAGGCGCTCGTGGTGGAGGGCGAGGCGCGACCAATGCCGGAAGCAGGCAGGTTTGCAGGCGAAGCCGAGCTGCGGACCTGGCTCGCCGCGCCGGAACGGGTGATTTTCCGGGCGCGGCTCATCCCACATCTCTGAGAATATGCCTGTCGGAGGGTCTCAATCGGCGGTTGATTAGATTGAACGCGGTGAACCAACGAGGTTTGCCGTGCCTATTGGGGTTGTAAGCCCAAACCCTAGAGGATTCTGCTAAGCAGAACTCAGCCCCGCCGCGATCGCATTCAGGTCTATGACCTGCGCATTGCCGCGAAAGGTGTATGTTGCGGTCGAGATCACCCCTGCTGGAG
Organism: Rhodospirillales bacterium; assembly: GCA_025351925.1. Classification (GTDB taxonomy): domain Bacteria; phylum Pseudomonadota; class Alphaproteobacteria; order Acetobacterales; family Acetobacteraceae; genus CAHJXG01. The sequence goes on from JANXVC010000104.1 coordinate 26,704, forward strand.
TTGCCCGGTTGATCGTCGCCGCCCAACGCCCCGGCCGCCATGGTCAGCGCGACGCCACGATGATCCTGCTTGCCTACCGGCACGGGCTCCGCGTCTCGAAGGCGGCAGTTCCTCGATCCTATTCATGCAACACAGCAGCGTCAGGCTGAACCTACTAGATCTCCGATCACCACGACCGGCTCTTTGTTGCTAAAATTGGGCACGTCCCCGAACACGGCGCCGCCTTCGGCCGCAACGGCAGCCTTAAACTGCTGAGCATCGTCGAATTCGAGGTTTGCGATGATGCTGAACAGGGGCTTTGCACCCGTCGGCGTTCCGACCGCCTTCAGCACACGCCACCCCTTCAAGCCGTAAGGTTTGAACTTTTCGTCAACGAGCGGCATGTGCGTCGCCATGTAATAGTCAAGATCGAACGTAGCGTCATCGACATTATCATATAAAACAGTGATCGTGGTTGCCATCTCGGTCTCCGGACTGTCCGTCAAAGTAGTGCAAACTCTGTGCCGAATGTCCAGCCAGTCTATTAGGTCTGACAGTCTCGCCAACCATCAAAATCTGGAAAGTTAGCGTCCGGTAGAACTTTGGCGGGCGCACTAGCGTCGTAGAACGTGTTCTCGTCGCGCATCATCTCGTGATGCCCAGAGCCCGATGCGATCATGGGAAAGCAGTTGGCCTGTTCCGCCACGACCACATCGAGGAAGAATGGTCCGTCGCTGGCGAGGCACTCGGCCAGAGCGGCGGGGAGTTCGCCGGGATCGGACACCCGCCGGGCACTCCAGCCGAAGCCTTTGGCGACGGCGACGAAGTCAGGCAGCGCCGCCGTGCAGCTGTGGCTGTAGCGTCCTCCGTGGTTGAGTTCCTGCCACTGCCGGACCATGCCCATGTAGCCGTTGTTGCTGAGCACAAGCTTGACGGGGGTGCTGTGCTGGACCGCCGTCGCCAGCTCCTGGATGTTCATGAGCACGGAGGCGTCGCCGCTCACGCACACCACCGGTGTTCCGGGATGCGCCACCTGCGCGCCGATCGCCGCCGGAAGTCCATAGCCCATGGTTCCCGCGCCGCCCGAGGTCAACCAACGGTGTGGCCGCTCGAACTTGAGATACTGCGCAGCCCACATCTGATGCTGACCGACGTCGGTCGAGACGATGGCGTCGCGACCGTTGAGCACCTGCTGCAGCGCCTGCATCAGGTGCTGCGGCAAAATGGTCTCGGTGCTCCGGGTAAACCCCAGGCAGTCCTGCGCTCGCCATCCGGCGATCGTGGTCCACCAATCATCCAGGCGGCCCGGCTCCGCCGGCAGGCCGGCGAGCTCGCCTTCAAGGGCATCAAGGAGCCAGCCGCAATCGCCGATGAGCGGAACGTCAACGCGCACCAGCTTGTTGATCGAGGACGGATCGATGTCGATGTGAATCTTGCGGGCGCTTGGGCAGAAGTCTGCCAGTGTCCCGGTGACGCGATCATCGAACCGCGCGCCGACGCACACCACGAGATCAGCATGGTGCATAGCGAAGTTCGCTTCGATCGTCCCGTGCATGCCGAGCATGCCAAGAAAGCCCGGGTCGGAGGCGGGCAAGGCGCCGAGGCCCATAAGCGTCAAGGTGCACGGCGCTCCGGTTTGCCGCACCAGCCGGGTGAAGGATGCGCAGGCCGCAGCGCCCGAATTGATCAATCCGCCGCCGCCATAGAACACCGGGCGCTTAGCAGCGCGGATCAGGGCAGCCGCCGCATGCAACTCGCGGTGCGGCAGCGGCGCTCCCCTCCCCTCAACGCGGGCTGGCTGAGACAGCGCCATGGGTGAAACCGTAACCGGCGCGAGCTGGATGTCTTTTGGGAACTCCAGCAGCACAGGCCCTGGACGACCTTCGACGGCCGATGCGATGGCCTTGCGCACAGTGGCGCTCACCTCGTCAGCGTCCTGCAGCCGCGCGTTCCACTTCGTGACTGGACGTGAAATCCCGATCCCGTCGCATTCCTGGAAGGCATTCGTGCCGATCAGCGCCGACGCCACCTGCCCGCAGATGCACAGGATCGGCACCGAATCGCACAGCGCGTCGAGCAACCCGGTTGTCGTGTTGGTCATTCCTGGACCCGACGTCACCACAACGACGCCTAGCCTGCCCGTCGTGCGAGCATAGCCCTCGGCGGCGTGAACAGCGGCCTGCTCGTGGCGCACCAGCACGTGCCGCAGCCGGCGCTCGCCGTGCAGCGCGTCGTAGATGGGCAGCACGGCGCCGCCTGGATAGCCGAAGATCACTTCGACCCCAGCTTCGACAAGGGCGTCGAGCAGGGCCTGCGCCCCGTTCCGGCCGGGTTGGCGGATCTCGCTTGCAACGAGGAGGGATGGCAGATCGACGCAGTTGTCCATAGGCGGCAGTGTATGGATAAAGGTTCGGAAAAGGTTTACGAACTTTCCACCAACAGACGCGTTTTTCAGAAATTCTTTTCGTTGAAGGCCATCATACCAGAATGGAACTGGATAGGCTCGATCGTGCGATCCTAGCCGTCCTGCAGCAGGACGCGCGTATCAGCTTGCAAGACATCGGTGTGCGCGTCGGCCTGTCCACGACACCGTGCTGGAGCCGGATCAAGAAGATGGAAAACGCCGGCGTCATCCAGGGCTATACGGTGCGCATCGACCCCGCAGCGATCGGGTTCGCTGAAACGGTTATCGTCCAGGTCACGCTCGAGAGCCACAGCGACGAAACGCTGGAGGCGTTCGGAAAAGCACTGGCCGACATCCCCGAGGTGCTCGAAGCGTTCCTGATTTCCGGCGACTACGATTACCACATCCGCATTGCGGTCCGCGATACCCGGGACTACGAGCGTCTGCTGCGCGAGCGGCTCTACCGCATTCCCGGAATCCGGCACTCAAGATCGTGCTTCGTGCTGCGGCGATTGAAAGAAAACCTCGCCCCGCCGCTGGAGATCCAGGTGCCGCCCGCCCCGCCGCGGAACGAAGGGACGGCGAAGCGCGACCAGCGCCATCCACGGGGATCACGGGGCAAAGTTTGAAGGCTCTTGCCAAGCTGCAGAGAGTGGCCCTGGAATGAGCTAGGTTCATGCTGGGCTGTCCCGCAGATGCTGTGCTAAAAGCGCACTCATGAATATTGCCCTTCGCCGGCCTATGACGCTGGACGAGTTCCTCGCCTGGGAGCGCGGGCAGGAGCTGCGCCACGAGTTTGATGGTGTCCGGTCATTCGCGATGACGGGCGGCACAGTTGAGCATAGCGTGATCGCGACCAACTTGGTCCGAGCATTGGAAGATCGTTTGCGCGGCAAGCCATGCCGCGCGTTTCGGGGCGATTTGAAGATTTTGGTGGCCGGGCGTGTCCGTTACCCTGATGCGATGGTGACCTACTCACCAGTGCCGCGGGGCTCTGACGTGATTCCCGAGCCGGTCGTGGTATTCGAGGTGCTCTCGGCCAGCACTGCCGCCACCGACCGCATCGAGAAAAACGAGGAGTACCGGCTGACGCCGTCAATTCAGCGCTACGTCATGCTGGAACAGGCGCGTCGGGCTGCGACCGTGTTCGCACGCGCTGGCGACGACTGGGTTGGTCATGTGCTGACGGGCGATGCCATGCTCGCCATGCCGGAGATCGGGGTCGAGCTGCCGCTGGCCGAGGTTTATGCCGGAATCGCGTTCGTCACGGACCACCCGGCGCCTGAGGACGCCTGCCCGCACGTCCAGTAAATTCTCTATCGGTGACTAAAACGCCCGTAGGACGGCAGTTATGGAAATCCTCTCGATCGCCCAAATGTTTAAGGACGGCAGCTTGCATCGTGCCCTGGATCGGCGGGATATCGACGATGGCCCGAGAAAATGTTGGATACAGGAGACTGAACCGCGCCGGCGGATGCAACAATAGCTCTACTCGCCTCTGTTCCCGTTTCGAGCCCGTTGTCGAATCGGGCACTCTCTGTGACACAGCTTTGACGCCCCTATCCCGGAGCTTCCCTATGCTGACCAGGACCGTCAAGCTTACCGACCGGCTCAATTCCTACATCGAGGCAGTCGTCGCCTCCGGCCGTTATGTGGACGCTGACGACGTCATTCGCGAGGGTCTCCGCCTCCTTGCCCTGCGCGAGTGGGAGGATGGCACAGCCCCGGCCTCCGTCCCCCTTCCGGCCGGCGCCACCGTCCCTCGCCAAGCGGCCTGACCCAGTCCCGCCTAGCGCTCCAGAACCAACTCGCCACCGATCTATGCATCACGCTGAATGAAAGGCGTAGCGCAGCCGTTCAGCCCTTCGGCTTGCGACCCCGCAACACAGGCTCCGGCGGCACGTAGGCCAGCGCTTCATCCATGCTCCAGGAGTTTTCCACGGGAAAGCGGTCAATTTCGATGCCGGTTTCCACCGACGCGAGCCGGCGCGCGTCGGGGTAGGCGCAGGCATAGAGCTGCGGCAGGAACTGGTGCATCCCTGGCTCGGTTTCGGTGAGGCGTCGTGCGTCCACCTGGTGCAAGGCAATGGAGTAGAGCCCGCTACGGGTCAGCTTCTCCGGCTGAACCAGCGCCTTGAGCATATGCTGCAACAGCACACGCATCGCGCTTTCAAAGGCGCGATTCTCGGAGGCGGCCATGTCGGTCAGCAAGTTGGCAAGCGATTGCACGTCGATGTCGTGGACCAGACCGGCACGCAGGAATTCCGCCTGCTGCACCATCCATCCGAACTGGTCCCGGTCATACTCCGCCCGCACTGCGCTGCCGGGCGCTTGCGTCCATTCCACCCTTGACACGCTCGCCGCCTTATCCCCGAACATCGTATCACTTATTTGCAAGATGGCGCAGTAGTCCCAACCCGCTACGCGGGGTCGTTGCAAATGCCGCTTTCGAAACAAACCATGCACAGGCACGTAATCCATGCCAACTTGGCCGGCATATAAACCCTTTCCGACGACGCCGATCGAGGTCTCGCCACGACAACACTTTCAGCGTCGGTGACGACGTAGTGCAAGCAGCCCGGCGAGGCCGGCACCGAGCAGGGCGAGGCTGGCCGGCTCGGGGACCGCCGCAGGCGGTGTCAGGTCGGTGATGACGACTGAACCGTTGCCGCTGTTGAAGCCGGTCCTCAGCACCTGGCTGCTGCCGCCATCAAATGAGCCACCACCACCGCCACCGTCAAAGGAGCCGCCCTCAAGGCCGCCACCGCCGCCGCCACTGAAGCCGCCACCGCCACCGCCTCCCTCAAGACCGCCGCCGCCGCCGCCGCCGAAGCCACCGTTGCCGCCGCCGCCGAACCCAATGCCGCCCAGGAGGCTGGGATAGCCGCTGCCGCCCGCGCTGGCCCCTCCTGTCCCGCCCTCGCCGCCCGCGCTGCCGTCGCCGCTGAACCCGCCACCACCACCGCCACCCTGAAATCCACCGCCGCCGCCGGACCCGCCTGCGCCGCCCGCGCCGCCCGCGCCGCCGCCATAGCCTCCCGCCGCGCCAGTCTGGCCACCGCCGACAGCGGCTCGTAAGCTGCCGCCGCCCCCGCCGGCGATCACCAGGGGCGCGCTGCCCGGGCCGACCACGAAGCTGCCGCCACCGCCACCGCCGCCACGGGTGGCGTCGGTGCTGCCCGATCCACCAACGGCTATGCTCAGCGTGTCGCCCGCAGCGAGCATGAAACTGCCGCCGATCTCGGCGCCTAGGCCTCCCGCGATCTTAAAGCCGGAGCTTGCCCCTTGGGCGCCGGAGGCGAGGATGCCGTAGAGACCGGCGGTGGGCGCAATGAATGTTTGGAAGCCACCGGTGAAGTCAAACGTGGTCGGCAGTGCCGAAGCAGTTGCGACAGAGGCGGTAAGGATCAGCAGCGAAGTGCTGGCGAGCCGCAGGATGCGCATGGAGTCGTTCCTCTCGGTTCCAAAACCATACGCACTCTGCATGAGGCTGGTCATTCTTTAAAGTGTGTATCGGACGGCTGCGATTTCCTGTGGAGATCCTGGCTGGAATTACCGGATTGAAGTTACGTATTCTGACGTATCAATTATTTGGTTTATTTGTATAGAGTTGGAGCCTTCGGCAAACCCGGCGCGGTTCACACGGTCAGGACTAAAGACACCCCGTCAGTGCAGCTTGATGCTTGGCTCCGGGTTTTGCGAGGAATATCGGGCGACCGGGCGCCAAAACACCGCGGTGCCGCCATGCAGCGCCGCCTGATGCATTTTGTAGAGCAAGCGGTAAACCACTCGGGCGAAGTAGCCCTCGATGAACAGGCTGCGTCCAACCACGAAGCCCATCAGCCTGCCGACCGTGCTGTAGCGGCCAAACGAGACCAGCGAGCCGAAGTCGCGATATACGAATGGCTCCGGCGCCAACCCATCCAGGCGCCGGCGCAGGATGTGGACCATATGCCACGCCTGCTGGTGCGCTGCTTGAGCCCGAGGCGGGATCATGCCCCCCTCTGCCACCCAACGGGCACGCCGCGCAGTCGCCGATGGCAAACACGTCGGGATCCTGGGCGACACGATGGAGCACGCGCAGGAGAAGGCCGCGCAGCGAGCCGTGGACGCGCCCGCCAATATCGACCAGCGCCTGGCGCAGATGGGCGAGGTGATGCAGGAGGTCGGCGGCGACGGTTTCCTGTTCGCGCTGCCCAACGTCAGCCGCAAGAGCGTAATGGAGGTCACCAATGGCCTCGTGCCGGCCCTGCAGCAGCGCGGCCTGGTCCGCAAGCAGTATGGCTGCGAGCACTTCCGCGACAACCTGCTGGAGTTTTAACGCCCAGCATGCTCGGCATTATCGGCTCCAATCCGGATTTGGCGCGCCCTGAGGGATTCGAACCCCCGACATGCGGATTAGAAGGCCGCCGCTCTATCCAACTGAGCTAAGGGCGCGTTGTCCCCTGCATACAGCTAATGCGTCCAGTTTTCAGCCCGGCCATAGCGGAAATTATCGGCATAGGCTTTCGGCTTGATCGGCCGGGTTGCGGGCGGCACCTCGAGATCGTAGGTCACGCCCTTTTTTTCGGCGAACGCAACCGCGTCGGCCGACGTGTCGAAACGCAGCCGAATTTGGCCCAGCGTGTCGCTGCTGCCCCACCAGCCCATCAGTGGGTCGTTTTTCTCGCGCTCGGTCGGCTGGTATTCCAGCACCCAATTGCCGGCGCCGGCATGGCCGGACTGGGTGGCGGTCTTCGGGCGCTGGAAGATGCGGGCACGCATGATTTGTTCCCTAGAATGGTTGGTCGGGGCGCCCGGACTCGAACCGGGGGCCTCTTGTACCCAAAACAAGCGCGCTACCAGGCTGCGCCACGCCCCGGACCAGGCGGCAACCTAGGTTCCAGGTCCCAAAAACGCAAGGCCAACGCAAGGCCCGCGCTATGGCGCCGCGCCGAAGATGCGCTGCTGCACCTTGTCGCCCACCCGGATATCCAGGCGCTTCGCCGTGCCGGCTGCAAGCTCCAAGGTCGCGCGGACCGGCCCGCGGCTCTCGATGGTGGCGAGGCTGCCGGGTACGGTGTCCTCAGCGACACGGCGGATCGTGCCGTCGGCGTTGATGAACAGCATGTCGAGCGAGCTGACGGTGTTGCGCATCCACATCGTGCTGTCGCGCGCCACGCCCCAGTCGAACAGCATGCCGCCGTCGGCCGGCACGCTGGGCCGGAACATCAGGCCGGTCGTCTGCTGCCCCGGCGTCAGCGCCATCTCGACCTGGAAATCATGGCGCTTGCCGTCTCGGGTGGTGATCGACAGCGGCTCCTTCGGCAGCTCGGGCTGGGCGGTGGTCTGGGCCTGGGTCATCAGCGGCGTCATCACCAAGAAGGCAAGCAGGAGGCGGCGGGTCATGCAGGGTGCTCCAAAAGCGTCTGGTCGGCGAGATGTCTGATGGCGTCGCGCACCGGCCCGTCGCGCGGCGCATCGCGGATCGTGGTGAACCAGTGTTCCGGCGGGTTGCGCCCGGCGGCACGGTTGTAGGTCAGCGCGCGCAGCACCGCCTCGGCCTCCGGCGTGGTGCGGTCCGGGATGGGAATGTCGTTCAGCGTCGCCCAGACCCCAGCCCAGCAACGGCCGACGGTGTAAGGGTTGTAGCCGCCGCCGCCGGTGACGATCAGCCGCGGGGCCCGGTTGCGAATCGCCGCCACGACGGACCAATGCGCATTGTTGGACAGCGACAGCCGGGCCAGCGGGTCCTCCTCCAGCGCGTCGGCGCCGCACTGCAGGAAGATCGCCTGTGGCCGGTGCGCGGCAATCAATGGCAGGATTGCGTGATCAAGCAGCCAGGCCATCTCGCTGTCATTAAAACCTTGAGGAACCGGCAGGTTGCGCGCCGCACCCCCGGCGCGGTCGGTGACCAGCCCGGTGAACGGCCAGCGCTTGGCCTCATGCACGCTGATGGTCAGCACGCGCGCGTCATCGTGGAACGCGTCCTGCACCCCGTCGCCGTGATGGGCGTCAATGTCGAGATAGACGATCCGCTCCAGCCCCTGGTCGAGCCAGGCGAGGATGCCCAGCACCGGGTCGTTGAGGTAGCAGAAGCCGCTGGCGCGGTCCGGGCGGCCGTGATGCGTGCCGCCGCCGGGGCAGTGCACGACGCCACCCTGGGCGGTGAGCCCCGCCGAGAGCATGACACCGCCAGCGGAAGTCATCGGACGGAGGTAGATCTCCGGATACACTGGGTTGCCCTCGGCGCCGATGCGGTAGCGGGCGCGGTCGTCCTCAGACACCGCCTGCGCCGCCTCGGCCCGCGCCAGAGCAGCAACATAGTCGGGCGCATGGAACCGGGTAACGGCGGCGAGGTCGGCCATCGGCGCCGTGATAAACGCTGTGTCCGGCAGCCAGCCCATCGCCCGGCACAGATCGGTGCAGGTAGTGACCCGCGGGATTGCCAGCGGATGCTTGGGGCCATAGGTCGAGCGTCGATAGATCTCGCTGCCGACATAGACGGGATGTTTAAGTGGGGGCGGATGTTCAAGCGGAGCCGGGCGTTGCCTCGGGTCGTGCAGCATAGTCAGTCTCGCTGCGGCATGCCGTGCGGCACCACGGTGCTGACGATGCTGCGGTCGAGCGCCTCGTAGCCAGCGTAGTCGATCGTGGCATACAGCTCGGCGCGGGTCTGCATCTGGTCCAGCACATTCTGCGTGCCGCCGTCGCGACGGATTGCGGCATACAAGCGCTCAGACGCCCGCGCCGACACGCGCATCGAGCTGACGGGCCAGATGACCATGCGGTAGCCCATCGCCTCGAACTCGGCGGCGGTGAAGAACGGGGTCTGGCCGAACTCGGTCATGTTGGCGAGCAACGGCACGCCGGGCATGCGGGCGGCGAACTCGCGGAACATGTCGGCGGAGTGCAGCGCCTCCGGGAAGATCGCGTCGGCGCCGGCGTCCATGTACAGCTTGGCGCGGGCGACGGCGCCGTCCATGCCCTCGCTGGCGGCGGCGTCGGTGCGGGCCATGATATACAAATGCCGCCGGGCCTTGCGGGCGGCGGCGACCTTGGCGGCCATGTCGTGCGGGTCGGCAAGCCGCTTGTCGTTCAGATGCCCGCACTTCTTGGGCAAAAGCTGGTCCTCAATGTGCACAGCGCCGGCGCCGGCATCCTCGAAGCTGCGCACCATGCTCATGACGTTCAGCGCCTCGCCGTAGCCGGTATCGCCGTCCACCAGCACCGGCAGGGCGCTGGCGCGAGTAACCTGGCGGATGAAAAAGCAGACTTCGTCCACCGTGATCATGCCGAGGTCCGGCAAGCCCATGCTGGCGGTCATTGCGGCACCAGAGAGATAGGCGGCTTCAAACCCCGCCGCCTTCGCCTGCAATGCAGCCATGCCATTATGCGCGCCGGGAATTTGCAGGATGCCGCCGCGCTCAAGCCCCTGGCCTTCGACAAGAGCGCGGAACCGAACGCCGGCGGGCTCGGCAGGAACCTCGCTGGCAACCAGGTATGACATGGGGCGGCTCCGGAACACGTGAGAAGGCAAGTCGTTTATCAGGTCTCTACGGGAACGTCAGGTAGGGTCGGTTGCGTGGTTGGCACCCTGCCGGTAACGTCCGGCGCGCTGAAGGAAGGTGACGACATGGACATGACAGGCGAGCGGCGTATCCCCGCGCCCCGGCAAAAGGTGTGGGACGCGCTGAACGATCCTGAGGTGCTGAAGCTGTGCATCCCGGGCTGCGAGAGCCTGGAGAAGACGTCGGACACCGACCTCAAGGCGACGGCGGCGGTTAAGATCGGCCCAATCTCCACCCGGTTTACCGGCAAAGTCCAGCTTACCGATCTCGATCCGCCCAACAGCTACCGCATCAGCGGCGAGGGCCAGGGCGGCGTTGCTGGGTTCGCCAAGGGCGGCGCCAATGTGCGGCTGTCCGACGACGGCGTGGGCACGCTGCTGCAATACGACGTGAAGGCACAGGTCGGCGGCAAGATCGCGCAGCTCGGCGCGCGGCTGATCGACGCGACCAGCAAGCAGATGGCCGACCTGTTCTTCGACCGTTTCACTGCCGAGGTCGCGGTTCCTGCGCCGGCGGAAGCGACGATGGGTGCCGCCGAGCCGGTCGCCGGCACTTCGGACCCCCTGGCGCCCGTAACCGCGCCGCAGCCGGCGGTGGCCAAAGCGCGCGCCAAGGCACCGGCCGCGATCAGCATCTTCTCGATGATCCCCGAACAGCCGTTCGGCTTCCCGCGCATCGCTTTCGTCGGCGCGGCGCTGTATCTGATCATCTTTATCATGATCTTCAAAAGCTACGTCTTTGGCTGACTTGCATCTGGCCGGCACACTGCCCGGCACCGTCGCCGAGACCGCCGCCCTGCTGGCGGCCGGCGGCTACATCGCGGACCGTGGCCTGTCCACCACGGTGCATTTGGCGCTTGCCATGCGGCGTCCGCTGTTCCTTGAGGGCGAGCCGGGCACCGGCAAGACCGAGATCGCCAAGGTACTGGCAGAGGGATTGGGCCGCAGGCTGGTGCGGCTGCAGTGCTATGACGGCATGGACCTATCGGCGGCAGCTTATGAATGGGACCATGCGCGGCAGTTGATGGCGATCCGCCTGGCGGAGGCCGGCGGCGACCGCAACCAGGACCGGCTCGCCGAGAGCATCTTCTCCCGCCCGTTCCTGCAGGCCCGGCCGCTGCTGTCCGCCATCGACCCGGACCTGCCGCCCGCCGTGCTGCTGATCGACGAGCTGGACCGCGCCGACGAGCCGTTCGAGGCCTTCTTGCTCGAGCTGCTGGCCGATTTCCAGATCACCGTCCCGGAATACGGCACGGTTCGTGCCGCTATCCCGCCGGTCGTCGTGCTGACCAGCAACCGGACGCGCGAGGTGCACGACGCGATCCGCCGCCGCTGCCTATACCAATGGGTGGACTATCCGTCGGCGTCCCGCGAGCGCGCGATCCTGGCCGCCAAGGCGCCGGGCCTGCCGGAGCGGCTGTCGCATGAGGTGGTTACTTTTGTGCAGCGGCTCCGGGACACCGACCTGTTCAAGCTGCCTGGCGTGGCTGAGACAATCGACTGGGCGGCTGCGCTGCAGTACTTGGACCAGACCGAGCTGAGCACCGAGGCCGTCGATGAGACGCTGGGCGTGCTGCTGAAATATCAAGACGACATCGCCAAGGTGCGCGGCGCCGAGGCGGGCCGCTTGATGGCGGAGGCCAAGGCGGGAACCCAGGCGGCGCCATGACCGCCGCCGCCGGCATGCTGAGCGCGAACGTCATGCACTTCGCCCGCCTGCTGCGACGGGCTGGCTTGCCGGTCGGACCCGCTGAGGTGATCGCCGCCGGGCAGGCGCTGGAGCTGATTGACCTCGGCGACCGCAGCCAGGCCCGTGCGGCGCTGCGCGGCCTCATGGTGCACCGCCACGAGCACATGGACCTGTTCGACCACGCCTTCGACCTGTTCTGGCGTGATCCCAACGCGTCGCAGCACGCCGCCGCCATGGCTCTGCTGGAAGGCCGCCCGCCTCAGGAACAGCCGCCGCAGCCTGGCACCCGCCGCATCGCCGAGGCCATGACCCCGCCGCGCGCCCGTCCGCCCAAGGCGGAGGAGGCACCGCCCGAGCTCGACGCCGTCATGACCGTGAGCGAGCAGGAGCAGCTGCGCGCCATGGATTTCGAGCAGATGAGCGCCGAGCAGGTTGGGCGGGCGAAGGCGGAAATCCGACGCTTGTCCCTCCCCCTCGACCTGCGCCGCACCCGACGGCTGCGGCCGGACACGCATGGGCCGCGCATTGACCTCGCGGCCACGCTGCGCCGCAGCCTGCGCCGCGGCGGCGAGATGGTGGACCTGTCGCGCAGCGCCCGCGTGGTGCGTCCGCCGCCGCTGGTGGTGCTGTGCGACATCTCGGGCAGCATGGCGCGCTACGCCCAGGTCTTGCTGCATTTCCTGCACGCGGTGGCGAATGACCGCGACCGGGTGCACGTGTTCCTGTTCGGCACGAGGCTGTCCAACATCACCCGGCAATTGCGCTTCCGGGACCCCGAGGTGGCGTTCCAGATGGTGTCGCACGCGGTGCCCGACTGGTCCGGCGGCACGCGGATCGGCGAGGCGCTGCAGGAGTTCAACCAGCGCTGGGCCCGGCGCGTGCTGGGCCAGGGCGCCGTGGTGCTGCTGGTGACGGACGGGCTCGACCGCGACGGCGCTGCGGGCCTGGCCGAGAACATGGATCGGCTGCATCGCTCCTGCCGCCGGCTGATCTGGCTAAACCCCCTGTTGCGGTGGGATGGGTTCCAGCCCAAATCCAGCGGTATCCGGGCGATGCTGCCGCATGTGGACGAGTTTCGGACGGTCCATAGCCTCGACAGCCTGCGCAACCTGGTGGACCTGCTGTCCCGCCCGGCGCCGCCGCGCGGACGCGACCTAAGATGGAGATCTGCATGAGCGAAACCGAAGACGTGCTGGGCACCGCCGCCGCGTGGTCGAAGGCCGGCGAGCAGGTGGCGATCGCGACGGTGACGGAGACGTGGGGCAGCTCGCCGCGTCCGGCGGGCAGCCAGATGGCGGTGACGGCGAGCGGCCGGATGGCCGGGTCGGTCAGCGGCGGCTGCATCGAGGGCGCGGTGGCCGACGCGGCTAAGCGCACGATGGAGACCGGCACGCCGCAACTGCTGGAATTCGGCGTGACCAATGAGCGCGCCTGGGAGGTTGGCCTGGCCTGCGGCGGCAAGCTGAAGGTGTTCGTCGAGCGTCTGGGATGAGACTGGACCTGCTGGCCGGGCTGGAGGAGGCGCGGGCGGCGCTGCGTCCGGTGGTGCTGGCGACCCGGCTACCCTCCGGCGAGCAGTTCCTGTTGCCCTACACGGACGCGCCGGACGGGCTGGCGGCGGCTGCCGGATCGGTGTTGCAGGCAGACCGCAGCCAGACGGTCGAGATCGACGGGGCCCAGTGGTTCCTGCAAGCCTATAACCCGCCGCTCCGCCTTGTGGTGGTGGGCGCCGTGCACATCGCTCAGGCATTGGTGCCGATGGCGGCTGGCCTGGGATACGGAGTAACGGTGGCCGATCCGCGCCGGGCCTTTGCCAGCGACGAGCGGTTTCCCGGCGTGACCGTCAGCACGGAGTGGCCGGATGAGGCGATGGATGCGCTCCGTCCCGACAGCCGGACCGCTGTCGTGACGCTGACGCATGACCCGAAGCTCGATGACCCGGCGCTCGACCGGGCGCTGCGGTCGCAGGCGTTCTACATCGGGGCGCTGGGCTCCCGGAAGACGCACGCCGCGCGGCTCGGCCGGCTGCGCGAATTGGGCCACGATGACGATTCGATGGCGCGCATCCGTGGGCCGGTCGGCCTCGATATCGGCGCTGTGACGGCGCCGGAGATCGCGCTGTCGATCCTGGCGCAGATCGTCGCGGTCCGGCGCAAGGCGGCGCTCGTCGGGTGATTTTCGGCCGGATTGCGCTGGCGGACGCCCTCGGCGCGGTGCTGGCGCACACGCAGCGCCTGCCGGGCAGCGTGCTGCGGAAGGGCGCGGTGCTGGATGCGGCGGCGATCGAGGCGTTGCGGGGCGTCGGCATGGACGACGTGATCGCGGCTCGCCTCGAGCCTGGCGATGTCGCAGAGGATGCCGCCGCCGCTCGGCTGGCGCAGGCGCTCGCGACAACGACACTTACGGCGACGCGCGCCAGCACGGGGCGGGTAAACCTCGTAGCGACGACACCGGGGCTGCTGCGGGTGGACCGGGCCGGGCTTGACGCGCTGAACGCGGTGCATGAGGCGCTGACCGTCGGGACGCTGCCGGACGCCGCCAGCGTCGCGGCGCGGGAGATGGTGGCGACCATCAAAATCATCCCGTTCGCCGTTGCGGAGAGCGTGCTGGCCGAGGCCGAGCGCGTGGCCCAGCAGTGCCCGCTGCTACAGCTGCATCCATTCCGCCCGCTGCGTGTCGGCCTGGTCATGACCAGCCTGCCTGGTATGAAACACAGCATCCTGGCCGGCACGGCGGAGGCGACGGCCGCCCGCGTCGCTGGTCTCACCGGCATCCTGCTGCCGCCGCTGGAGCGCGCCCACGCCGAGGCGCCGATCGCCGAGGCGCTACGGGCGCTGATGGCCCAGGATGCCGATATCCTGCTCGTAGCGGGCGCCAGCGCGGTGGTGGACCGGCGAGACGTGGGACCGGCGGGGATCGTGGCGGCCGGGGGCGAGATCCTGCATTTTGGTATGCCGGTCGATCCCGGCAACCTGATCTGCCTGGGGCGGATCGGGACGCGGCCGGCGCTGGTGCTGCCCGGCTGCGCGCGCAGCCCGAAGCTGAACGGCATCGACTGGGTGCTGTCGCGACTGTTTGCAGGGCAAGAAGTGGACAGGGCAGTGATCGCCGGGATGGGCGTGGGCGGCTTGCTGAAGGACGTTGGCGTGCGTCCATTGCACCGCGCGAAGGCCGTGGCGCCGGTTGCGGAGGCCGTCACACCGGTGGTGGCGGGTATTGTGCTGGCGGCCGGCCGGTCCAGCCGGATGGCGCCGCAAAATAAGCTTTTGGTGCCGGACCGCGCCGGACGGCCGATGGTGGCGCGGGTGGTCGATAACCTGCTGTCGAGCGCCGCGCGCCCGGTGATCGTGGTGACCGGGAACCGGGCCGAGGAGGTCCGCGCCGCCATCGCCGGGCGCCCGGTGCAGGTGGTGCACGCTGCGGACTACGCGGACGGCCTGTCCGCCAGCCTGCGGGCAGGGATCGCGGCGATTCCTCCGACAGCCTCGGCGGCATTGGTCTGCCTCGGTGACATGCCGCTGGTGACGGGGCGAATGATCGACCGGCTGATCGAGGCCTACGACCCCGACGAAGGCCGGTCCGTCGTCGTCCCCACCTGCCGGGGCAAGATCGGCAACCCCGTGCTGTGGGACCGGCGGTTCTTCCCCGATATTGCTGGCCTCGTCGGCGACGTGGGCGCGCGGCCGCTGCTGGAGCGCCACAGCGAGTATGTAGCGCAGGTCGAGTTGGACGACGACGCCGTGCTACGTGATTTCGACACAGTAGAGTCGCTGGCGACGCTGCCAGCGCATATCCGACCGGCTGATTAACGTCGCGTCTGATTAGCCCCCGGCTGATTAACTCAACGCCGCCGCAACCCAGGCCGCCCAGGCCAGCGCCTCGCGGTCCCGCCCGCGCGGGGCGACGATCTGCAGGCCCAGCGGCATCCCGTTTGGCCCGACGCCGGCAGGGACCGTGACGCAGGGCACGTGCAAACTGGTCCAGATGAAGTTGAACCCCGCATCACCGGTCCAGGCCAGCCCAGGCGGCGCCTCCCCGGCGGCGGAGGGCGTCAGCAGGATGTCGAGATCGCCGAGGATGGCCTCGAAGTCCGACCGCAGAAAGCGGAACAGCGCGTGGCTCTCGATCAGCGCCGCCTCGGGCTGCGCCAGGCCCCACTCCATGCGTTCGCGAAGCGACGGACTCAACTGGTCGCGGGCGGTGTTCATCTCCCAGCCCAGGGCGCGCGCGCTCTCGTTGTTCATGATGACGGCGTGGGCGGCCTCGAGCGCTGCAAACTCGGACGGCAGTCCGAAGTCGCGGACGTGGGCGCCGGCGTAGGCGAGCCGGCCGGCAGCGCGTTCGAACAAGGCGGTGGTCTCCGGCGCGGCACGGTCCCAGGATGGCGAACGGCAAACGCCGATGCGCGGGCTGGATAGCGGCCGGACATCGGGGTCGCCCAGGTCGTGCCCGGACACCGCGCCGGCGAACAGGGCGCAGTCGGCGACGCTGCGGGCCATGACGCCGACGGTGTCGAGGCTGTCCGACATCAGCTTCATGCCGTTGCGGTTTATCAGGCCGAAGGTGGGCTTGTAGCCGACCACGCCGCAGAACGCCGCAGGACGGATCACGCTGCCCGCGGTCTGGGTGCCGAACGCCAGCGGGAAGAAACCGGCCGCGACGCCCGCCGCCGAGCCGCTGCTGGAGCCGCCGGGCGTGCGGCCAGGGTCATGCGGATTGGTGGTAGGGCCGGGCGAGCGGGTGGCGAACTCGGTGGTGATGGTCTTGCCAAGCACGACGGCGCCGGCGGCCCGGGCCCAGGCGACGCAGGCCGCGTCGGCTCGCGGGCGGTGGCCACGCCAGATCGGCGAGTTGTATTCGCTGGGCATGTCAGCGGTGTCCAGCACGTCCTTCACGCCTATCGGCATCCCGTGCAGCGGGCCCGGACGTGGTGTGGCGCCCCTGGCCTGGGCCGGATCGAAGAACGCCATGGCCTGCACCACGGCCTCACGCGCGGCCATGCGGTCGAGGCAGGCCTCCATCAGCTCGGCAGGCGCCAGGGTGCCGGCGCGGATGGCCCGGGCGGCGGCGGTCGCGGTGAGCGCGGCGGGGTCGGCCATAATTCCTCCTGCGTTGTGCTGAACTAGGCTGGCGCACCCGTGGCTGCGGGTCCATCTCTATTGCGTGATGCAGCACTCTCCCGCTCCCATCCAGGTCGGCCGCACCCAGGATGGCACCATGACCTACTTCGTCGATCTGCCACCGGAGGCGCTGCCGCCGGTGCTGGGGCGCGACCTCGCGGCGGCGTGGGAGGCGGCGCGGGACGCAGCTGCCGACGCTGCCTGGGGCGCCGGGCGGCTGTTCCGCTTCCGTCGGCCGGACGGCAGCGTCACCGACCTCGCTCTGTCCGACGAGGACGCTCGGTGCTGGGCAAGCGCCGTGGACGGGACCGTGGGGATGCAGACGAGCTATGGCTTGTCCCTGTGCCTGCGGCTTCTCGCGCTGGTGGACTTGCTGGCGCGGGCGCCCTGGACCGCGAACCTGTTTCAGATCGGCCGCACCGGGACTGCGCTGCATCCGGCCCTGCTGAGCACCGCCGCCACGGCGCAGTTGACGGCCGATGCCCGGTTTGACGAGACCGGGTTCCGCGCAAGGCTGGCCTTCCTACCCGGCACGACCCCCTCTACAGGAGCGCTCGCATGACACTCTTCTCAATCAGCCGACCGGCTTTCGCCGTCGTTGGCCTGGCGGGTTTCCTGGTGATGGCTGGCTGCCAAACGGCGCCACGGTCCCGCGCCGATGCGGCGACCGCGGCGGCGTGCCGGGCTGAGGTGGACCGGGTCTATGCCGCGCAGAACCGGGCCGAACTCTCGCAGCGCGACCAGCGCGACACGCCATTTGCCGGCAGCTACAACTCGGGCATCACGTCGCGCGGGTTGGGCACACTTTTTGGCCGGGATAACCAGGTCTCGTCCTGCATGAGCAGATCGAGTGGATCCAATGCAGGCGGATCCACGGTCGATAGCGGCACCGGGCCGACCTTCAGCCCGGCGGCACGCTAGGCTAAGCGTCGTAATCGCACCGTTGCTGGGCGGCGGCGCGGGCCGTAAGCCGGTTTGGTCCAACAGGAACCTAGGAGCATCCGCATGAGTAAGATCATCCGCACCGAGCCGAACAAGGTGCTGGCCAAAGCCGTGGAGTATCATGGCTTCGTCTTCTGCCAGGGCGTGACGGCGCCGGACCTCAGCAAGGACATCACCGGACAGACCGAAGACGTGCTCGCCGGTATCGACGCTATTCTCGAAACCCATGGCACCGACAAGACCCGGCTGCTGCAGGCACAGATCTGGCTCAAGGACATCCGTGACCGCGAGGCAATGAATGCCGTCTGGTCTGCGTGGCTGCCCGAAGGCGGTGCCCCGGCCCGCGCTTGTGTTCAGGCGCACATGGCAGATCCGCGGCATCTGGTCGAGATTATGGTTACGACGTGTAAGTGACCATAGATATTCAGACGAGTTAGACAGTGATGATTCAACTAACCTGAATACCTTGCTACAATGGCTGATGAGTGGCTGATAAGAGGCACTGTAACTCATCTGCCACGCAGCATAATTTTCGTTACGTATTAGGATTGCAACGCGATTATTAGGATGTGAGTCCTTAGCACGACGGTTATCCACAGGCTAATTTGCGTAAATGCACTCACGAGCGTGCCAATCCGACATAGCGGGTTGTCAGGTTTCGTGCCCTGCCCCTACCCAAGCCTCACAAGCGAGTGAGTTTTCGTGAGCAAGAGGGCTGGGGCATGACGGTACGAAACGGCGGACGATGGACGGCCCTGGGCGTGTTGCTGGTATTATCGACCCCGGTTTGCGTCCAGCCCGCCGCGGCGGCACAGGATTGGATGACCTACGCGGCAAAGGTGAGCGCCAACGCCCAGGCGATGCACTCCGGAGCGTCGGGCTATGCCCAACACCGCCGTGGCTACTCGATGGCCCGCTACGGTCGTGCCGGCAGCGCGCTGCAGTGCGTGCCGTTCGCACGGGACAACTCCGGGATCGCGATCGTCGGCAACGCCGTGAACTGGTGGGGCAAGGCCGCCGGCGTGTATGAGCGCGGTAGCCGGCCAGAGGTCGGCAGCGTGCTGAATTTCCGCGCAACCGGGCGGATGTACCTCGGCCATGTCGCCGTGGTGTCGCGAGTGATCGACGCGCGCAACGTGCAGATCGACCACGCAAACTGGTCGAGCCGGGGCGCGATAAGCCGGAACATCAGCGTGGTCGATGTGTCGCCGCGCAATGACTGGACCGCCGTCCGAGTGGCACTTGGCCAACGCCCCGAGTTCGGCAGCGTCTATCCGACCTATGGTTTCATCTACGACCGTCCCGACCAAGGAACCATGGTCGCCAACGTCGGCGTCGCTGCGCCGTTGGCGACAAGCCCGGCGCCTGTCGACTCCCGTCCGGCAGATGGTCGCGCTCTGGCGACCCTCAACAGCATGCCGGACGAAGAGGTCGCCGAGGCGGCCGACGACGTTCAGCCGGGTACGCGCCGCACCGGCTACAGCCATTCGGCCCGCGCATCGCATGCGCCGGCCGCGATCCGGGTGCTGCAGAGCGGCCGCGCTCGGCCCTACTTCTAGGCCTCGTCAGCCCGCGTCGAACAAGATGCCGGTGGCCGCACCGCCGGCGAGCAGCGCCAGCGGGTGGAGCCGCGTGCCCAGCACGGCCAACGTAACGGCGAGGGTGATGGCTGACGTGAGCAGCCCGGTGCTGGTCGAGGCCACGAGCAGTGCGGCGCCCGCCATGATCAGCCCGACCGTCACCGGCACCAGCCCGGCTTGAACACGGCGCCGCCAGGGCCGCTCGCGGAACCGGTGCCATGCGCCAGCGGTCGCCCAGGTGAGCAGGCTGCTCGGCCCGATCATGCCGAGCGTCGCTGCGAGCGCGCCGGGCAGGCCCGCCACGCGCCAGCCCACCAGGGTCGCAACCAGCATGTTCGGCCCGGGCGCCATTTGGGCCAGCGCGAACAATGCGGCGAACTCGGGGCCGCCCATCCAGGCGTGCCGCGTCACCACGAGCCGCTGCATTTCGGGCAGCACGGCGCTGACCCCGCCCACGGCCAGCAGCGACATCTGCGCGTAGCCGAGCGCCAGCCAGCCGACCTCGCCGCTGGATGCGTTCATGCTGCTCGGCGGCGCTGGAGCGCGATGCCGATGGGCACGAGGGCCAGCATGGTCGGCAATAATGGGAGCCGGATCAAGGCGATGGCGGTGAACGCCACAGCTGCGACGGCGACGTCAACCGGCCGGTTGCGCAGCGGCCAGGCGATCTTGCACGCCGTCGCCAGGATCAGGCCGGCGGCAGCGGCAGCGAGCCCGGCGAAAGCGCGATGCACCAAGGGCAGTTCGCCATATCGCGCATAGGCGCTGCCAAGCCCGATCGCGATCGCCATGGGTGCCGCCAGCAGCCCGGCCAGCGCCGCCAGCGCCCCGGGCGCGCCACGGAACCGCGCGCCCATAGCGACCGTCAGGTTGACGGCGTTCGGTCCCGGCAGAAACTGGCACAATGCCAACAGCTCGGTGAATTCGGCTGCGGTCAGCCAGCGCCGCCGCTCCACGATCATACGGCGGACCATGGGCAGCGCACCGCCGAACGCCACGACGCTGGCCGTCAGGAAGGCGAGGAACAGGGCGCGGCTGGTTGGGCGAAGGGTGTCGGCGGGGATTATGCTCATCCCGCATGGTAGCGACCGCGGCGATCCGCCAACAAGCCGCGACGATGCCATGCGGATCGGCTATGATCCAAAAAAAGGGAGCGTTCGGCATGACAGATTCCGCCCAGGCCTTTCTCGCCGCCCGCGACCTGCTGCTGCTGCACCGCCGGGACATTGCGGCAGCGCGGGCAGCGTTCCGCTGGCCGGTGCTCGACCGGTTCAACTGGGCGCTGGACTACTTTGACCGCATGGCCGTGGGCAACGACGTGCCGGCGCTGCGCTTCATCGGGCCGGGCGGGCTCGACACCAGCATCGGCTTCGCGGCGCTGTCGGCCCGGTCGAACCAGGTCGCCAACCATCTCCGCGCGCTGGGGGTGCGGCGGGGCGACCGCATCCTGCTGCTGCTCGGCAACGTGCAGCCGCTGTGGGAGGCGATGCTGGCGGCGATGAAGCTCGGCGCGGTGGTGATCCCGGCGACCACAATGCTGACGGAGGACGACCTGCGCGACCGCTTTCAGCGCGGCCGAGTGCGGCACGTGATCGCGGCGGGCGAACTCGCGCCGAAGTTCGCCGCGATCAAGGGCAGCTACTCGCGCATTGCCGTGGGCGGCGCGGCGGGATGGCAGCGTTTCGAGGACGCTTACACCGGCGATACCACCTTCGTGCCCGATGGGGATACGCTGGCGGCCGATCCGCTGCTGCTGTATTTCACCTCCGGCACCACGTCGAAGCCGAAGCTCGTGCTGCACAGTCACCAGAGCTACCCGGTCGGGCACCTCACGACCATGTTCTGGATCGGGCTGCGGCCCGGCGACGTGCACCTGAACATATCCTCGCCGGGCTGGGCGAAGCACGCGTGGTCCAGCTTCTTCGCGCCGTGGAACGCCGGCGCCACCATCCTAATCCTGAACCAGCCGCGCTTCGACGCGCCGCACCTGCTGACGGTGCTGGATCAGGCGCGGGTCACCACGTTCTGCGCGCCACCCACGGTTTGGCGAATGCTGGTGCAGGCGGACCTGTCGGCGCATCCCGTGCATCTGACTGAGGCCGTCGCCGCCGGGGAGCCGCTGAACCCTGAGGTGATCGACCGGGTGCAGACGGCCTGGGGTGTTGCGATCCGCGACGGCTATGGTCAGACCGAGACCACGCTGCAGATCGCCAACACGCCGGGCCAGGTGGTGGCGCCGGGCTCGATGGGCCGGCCGCTGCCCGGCTACGACGTGCGCCTGGTCGATCCCGACGGCATGGAGGCCGAGGAGGGCGAGATCGCGCTGGTCCTGGACCCGCCGCCGCTCGGGCTGATGCAGGGCTATTTGCAGGAGGACGGCACGCTGCGGCCGCCGGAGGGCGGGCTGTATCGCACCGGCGACGTGGCGATGCGCAACGCGGACGGCACGCTGACCTATGTCGGCCGCGCCGACGACGTATTCAAATCGAGCGGCTACCGCATCAGTCCGTTCGAGCTGGAGAGCGTGCTGATCGAGCACCCGGCGGTGGCGGAGGCCGCCGTGGTCCCCTCCCCCGACCCGACGCGGACTGCGCTGCCCAAGGCGTTCGTGCTGCTGGCCGAGGGTTTTGCGCCGGACGCCGCGACGGCGCGCAGCATCTTCGAACATCTGCGCGCCCGGCTGGCGCCTTACAAAAGGATTAAACGACTGGAGTTTGCGGATCTGCCGAAGACGATCTCGGGCAAGATCAGACGGGTGGAGCTGCGGCGGTTGGAAGCTGAGCGTCGGGCGAGTGAGACGACCCGGACGACGGAATTTTCGGAAGAGGTCCGGAGGATGAAGCCGCGGCTGGTGGATGGGGCAACCTGGCCGATCGAGTTTTTGGAGGAATAGGACTTAGTTGTGCTATGGTCATCAAAAGTAACACCTGTGGAGCGACCGTTGCGATGTCGGCGTTATCGACTACAAGCGTTAAGCTCGACCCTGAGACCAAGGCCCGTGTGCAACGGCTGGCCACCGCTCAACGGCGGACAGCACATTGGATTATGCGGCAGGCAGTCGAACTATATGTTGAGCGTGAGGAGGCTCGTGAGCGCTTGCGACAGGACGCGCTTGCAGCTTGGGCTGACTACCAAGCTACTGGGCAGCATGTGACGGCTGCGGAAGCTGACGCTTGGTTTGCTAAGCTTGAAGCGGGTGAGGATGCAGCACCTCCTGAATGCCACGACTAATTTGGTCGTCTGCTGCGCTGCGCGACGTCGCTCGGCTCCGGACCTTTCTTGTCCCAAAGAACCCCGACGTAGCGAAGCGTGCAGTGGCAACCATCCGGCAAGGAGTGAAATTGCTCGGTGACCATCCGGAAGCGGGACGGCCGTTCGAGGCGATGGCACCCGAATTTCGCGAATGGTCGGTTGGATTTGGCTCAGGAGGCTATCTCGTCCTCTACCATTTTGACGGGAAGGAGGTGACTATCCTGGCCGTTCGACAGGGCCGTGAGTTTGCTTATTAGGCAGAGGCGCCTGTCTGTGCCCCTGCCTGTTACGAACGAAATTTTCAGGGTACCAAATTACGTGGTTCCCGCCCCGCCAGCACCGCGTCGATGCCGTCCAGCACCAGATGGCCCATCGCGTCCCGCGTCGCGACCGTGGCGCTACCCAGATGCGGCAGCAGCACGACGTTCTCCAGCGCCAGCAGACCCGGCGCCACATTCGGCTCGTTGTTGTAAACGTCGAGGCCCGCCGCGGCGATCTGCCCGGATTGCAGCGCAGCAGCCAGAGCCGCGTCGTCGATCAGGGTGCCGCGGGCGGCGTTGACCACCACGGCGCCGTGCGGCAGCCGCCCGATCCGCTCGGCGTTCAGCCAATGCCGCGTACCCTCGCCTCCCGGCGCGTGCAGCGACAGCACGTCGCAGACCGGCAGGAAGCTGTCGTCGCTGTCGTGGAAGGTCGCGCCCTGCTCCAGCTCGGTCGGCAGGCGGACTTGGTCTCGGTAGTGCACCGTCATGCCGAAGCCACGCGCCATCGGCACGAGTTCACGCCCGATGCGGCCCATGCCGAAGATGCCGAGGCGACGTCCGGACACCCCGGTGCCGAGCAGCTGCGTCGGCGCCCAGCCCTGCCAATTGCCCGACCGCACCAGGCGCTCGCCCTCGCCAGCGCGGCGGGCGGCGGCGAGGATCAGCAGCATGGCGCACTCGGCGGTGGCGACGCTCAGCACGTCCGGGGTGTTGACGACGGCGATGCCGCGCTCGCGGGCGGCGGCGAGGTCGATGTGGTCGAAGCCGACGCTGAAGGTGCCGATCACCCGGACGCTTTCGGGCAGGGCGCGTATGGTGGCGGCGTCGAGCCGATCCGCCGGACAGCACAGCACGGCGCTGGCACCCTCGGCGCGCGATAGGATGTCGGCGCCCGTCACCGGCGCGTCAGTGGCATTGAGGCGCGCGTCATAGTCGCGGGCGGAGCGGGCCTCGATCGCGGGCGGCAGGCGCCGGGTCACCAGCAGGATGGCTTTGGTCATGGCATCAGCTCCAGAGCGGGTCGATGGCGGGGTTGCCGGCCAGCACGGCCTCGATGTTGTCGAGCGCACGGAAGCCCATGGCGTTGCGCGTTTCCGTCGTGGCGCTGCCCATATGCGGCGTCAGGAACACGTTCGGCAAGGCGGCGAGTCGGACGTCGAAATCCGGCTCCTTGCGGAACACATCCAGTCCGGCCGCCGACAACTGGCCCGAGGTCAGCGCGTCAATGAGTGCGTCCTCGTCCACCAGCGTGCCGCGGGCGGCGTTCACCAAGACGGCGCCGCGCGGCAGCAGCCCGATCGTCTCGGCATTCATCAGCTTGTCCGTCGCCGCCCCGCCCGGCGCGTGCAGCGAGACGATCTGGCAGCGCGGCAACAGCTCTCGCAATGTCGGCACGAACTCGGCGCCATGCTCCAGCTCCGGAGCCGCGCGGGCGACGTCGGTGTAGACCACGCGCATGTTGAAGCCGCGGGCGCGCTGCGCCACCGCCCGGCCGATGCGGCCGAAACCGACGATGCCGATCGTCTTGCCGCTGGCCTGGATGCCCAGCATCTCCCGCATGCCGAAGCTGCGGCGCCATCCAGAGCGCATGACCTCGGTGTGCTCCCAGGCACGGCGGCAGGCGCACAACAGCAGCATGAAGGCCAGATCGGCGGTGCAGTCGGTGAGCACCTCGGGCGTGTTGGTCACGATCAGGCCGCGCGCCTTGGCCGCCGCGACGTCGATATGGTCGAAGCCGACGCTGCAGGTGGCAGCGACGCGGACGGATTGCGGCAGGCGGGCGATGAAATCGGAATTGAGCTTGAGATTGCTGCTGAAAAACAGCGCCTCCGCCCGGTGATCGGCCAAGGCCTGGATGACGGCGTCAGGCGGCATGTCGGCGCTGTCGGACAGCACGGCGTCGAACTCGCTGCTGGCGCGGTCGGTGACGGCCTGCGGCACAGGCCGCGCGACGACCAGGCGGTGCTTGGTCATGGATGGTTCCCCCTTATTGTTCGCGCCATGATGGCCGGGCTTGCCCAGATGCGGAAGGGGCGGCACGCTGGCGCCATGCAGACCTCTCCTCCGCCAGCGCGTCTCGCGGTCGATATCGGCGGCACTTTTACCGATTTGGCGCTGGAGCATGGCGGCCAGCGCAGCACTGCGAAGCTCCTGACCACCGGGGCGGAGCCGGAACGCGGCGTGCTGGACGGGGTCGCGGCGATCCTGCGCGGCGTTGGGCTGAGGCCGGCGGATATCTGCATCGTGGTGCACGGCACGACGCTCGCTACCAACGCCATCATCGAGCGCAAGGGCGCGCGAACGGCGCTGCTCACCACCCAGGGCTTTCGGGACGTGCTGGCGCTAGGCAATGAGAGCCGCTACGACCAATATGACCTCAACATCACATTGCCGGAGCCGCTGGTGCCGCGCCATTTGCGCCTGCCGGTGCCGGAGCGGCTGGACAATACCGGCGCCGTGCTGCTGCCGCTCGACGAGGCGGCGGTGCTGGATCTGGTTCCCGTGCTGCGGCGGGAGGCGGTGCAGAGCGTCGCGGTCGGCTTCCTGCACAGCTTCGTCAACCCGGACCACGAGCGCCGTGTCCGGGACATCCTGAACCGCGCCGTGCCGGACCTGCCGGTGTCGCTGTCGTGCGAGGTGTCGCCGGAGATGCGCGAGTGGGAGCGGTTCAGCACCACCG
>JANXVC010000108.1 GCA_025351925.1 Rhodospirillales bacterium
CCGCCACATGCGCCGCCAAGTCGGACGGTGCGACGAAGAACACGATGTTGTCGCTGAATGCCGTCAGGCCCAGCGCCGTCGCCGAGCCCACGCCGAGCCCGCACGCCAGCACGATCCACAGCCGGCGCCGCTTGCGGGTCACGCGAAGATGTCGCGCGGGCTGTCGGCGCGGAGCGATGCGCCCAGCTCGGTGCCAATGCGGGCGGCGTCGCTGGCCGGGCCATGCAGGCTGCGCTTGAGCAGGAAGCTGCCATCGGTGCGGGCCACCAGGCCCGTCAGGTGCAGCCGTCCGTCGGGCAGCATGCGGGCGTGGCCGCCGATCGGCGTGCGGCAGGAGCCGTCGAGCTCGGCGAGCATGGCACGCTCGGCGGTGCTGACCGTGCGGGCCGCCGGGTCCTCGATGCCGGCGAGCAGCTCGCGCAGCACCAGGTCGTCCTCGCGCACGGTGATGCCGACGATGCCCTGGCCGGCGGCCGGCACCATGCTGTCCGGGTCGAGCACCACGGCCGCCTCCGCCGCGAGCCCAAGCCGGCGCAGCCCGGCGAGTGCCAGCAGGCTCGCTGTGCATTCGCCGCGCCGGACCTTGCCGATGCGTGAGCCGACGTTGCCGCGCAGCAGCGTCATGCGCAGGTCGGGCCGGGCGTGGAGCAGCTGGGCCTGACGGCGAGCCGAGTTGGTGCCGATCAGCGCGCCCGCCGGCAGTGTCTTCAGCGGATCGGCGGGGTCCGGCAGCAGGCAGCCCGGACCGAGGATGAGCGCGTCGCGCGCGTCCTCGCGCTGGAGGGTGCAGGCGAGCACGATGCCTGGCGGCAGGGATGTCTCCAGGTCCTTGAGACTGTGCACGGCGAAGTCGATCCGGCCGTCGCCCAGCGCCTCGTGGATCTCTTTGGCGAACAGGCCCTTGCCGCCGATCTCGGCGAGGCTGCGGTCCTGCACGCGGTCGCCGGTGGTGCAAATGACCTCCTCGCGGAACACGCCATGCAGGCGGAGCACCGGGCAGAACTGGGCGAGGCGTTCGAGGAACCGTTTGGTCTGCACCAGCGCCAGCGGGCTGCCGCGGGTGCCGACGCGCAAGGGCAGCGTGTGTCCATGCGGGCGCACACGCGGCTGCAACGGGAAAAGCAGATGGTCGGCGAAATGGGTGTCGGGCATGGCGGCCTCCTAAAAACGATAGTCGGTGAACCGCATGCTTGGGTGCGCACGCCTTTGTTACGGGTAGTGACGGCGGAGCGCGGGCAGGAAGTCGCCCGCCGGGGGCATAACCCTCGGCGGGCGATCGCGGCACGCTACTTCAGTTTGGTGAACGCGGCGGAGGACGTGAACAAGTCGCCGGAGTTGAGCGCATCGTAGTTGGCTTTGCAGGTTGCATACCCGCCGGCACCGACCGCCGAGATGATCAGGGTCTTGTCGTCCGCGTTGCCGTCCCCGTTTGCATCGACCGAGGTTTGGCCATTGGCGACCGTCAGCGCCGGGTGATCGAACGGTGCGGCATGGCAGGCCACGCGGGGGTCGGTGAGCGATTTCAAGAACTCGACCATTTGCATTTTCTGCGTGGGATTAAGGCTGAAGGGCTTGATCTCAGGGTGGACGTTGCTGCCGCCCATCTTGGGACTCACCGGCTTTGACTGGCCGAGCAGGCCCGTGCCGGTGCTGTCGCTGTCGATGCCGTCGGAGCCCGACCCGGAACCCTCGCCGCCACCGCCTTTGCCTCCACCGCTACCGCCGCCACCACCGCCGCGATGGTCCGCGACAGCATTGGTCGCACCAGGGACGAGCAAGGAGCGCCGGTCGCCGCCGCGGCTGTAGAACTCTACGACCTCGTCAAGCGACTTCTGCCCGCCGTTGTGCATGTATGGAGCGGTCAGAGCGACGTTGCGCAAGCCGGGCGTCTTGAATGCCCCGTCCACGGCGATCCGCTGCAACGCAGCCTCGGCCGGGGATGGCAGCCGGTTGCAGTTCGCGGCGTCGAATGCGACCTCGAACCGGCAAGGATCGACTTGGAACTGGTCAACCGCCCTCGCCCCAAGCAGCTGCCGGGTGAACGAGAGTTGGTTGCCGAAGGCATCGAGGGCGCCGAGGCCGACATCCTCGAACGCCGGACGCACGCCGGTATTGAAGAAGCCGCGATCGGCGAACGCGGCGGGGTCGTTGTTCATCGGCATGTGGTCGATGGGGTTGAAGCGGGGCTCCCCCTGCACCGCCGCAGCCTTTGAAAACAGCGCGCCGTCGTGGCAGGTGGCGCACTTGGCCTTGTTCGCGAAGATGTCCTGGCCGTGCCGGGCGTCATCGGACATCGTGCCGACGTCGAACGGCGTTTGGTCGGAGATCAAGGTCCGCTCATAGGCATCGACGGCAATGCCGAAGAACATGGAGAAGTTCAACTCGTCAATTCGATAGCCAAGCGCCGGGTTCGTGCTCACCACGACATTACCAGTCGGGGCGTCAACAATGAAGTTTTGGGCGTTGTTCCAATACGCGGGTTTGAATGCCTGCTGAATGAGCGTCCGGTAGTCCTGCTTCAGTCCGCCGCTTGGGGAGATTGAACCGCTGGGCATGCGGGAGAACACGCTGTCATCGGCAGCAACCTGCTGATACTGCAGCGCGCGTTCGCTCAACATGCTCCGGCCGAGGTCGGGGAATGTCTTGCCGTCGCAGGTCATCTCAAAGTTGCTCAGCACGGGACCAACCGCCTGGGAGGCAGCGCTCATGTTCTCCAGCGCCAGGATCTTCGGCTGGACGGAGGCGCCGGAGGTCACGTAGACCCGCGCCGGAGGGTTGGCCGCGATCCCGCGCCGGCCGAACGGGTTGACGCCGTTGAACACGTTGTTGGCACGGCCGTCCCAGAAGTTGCGATTGTTGAACGCGGAGTTGATCGCAGTCGGCGTGTTGCGCGGTTCAACCTTGCGCATGTTGAGTGAGCCGCTGCCCGAACCGGTGGCGAACGGCATCCCGGGCGTCGAGCCGCAGCGGTCGAGGTCGCCGGCGACGCCGGTTGACTTGCCCTGGAAGGAGCCCTGTGAGGAGGTGACGTCGTTGGTGTCAAACAGAACAGTCGATTCGCGATCGGTTATGTCAGACAGCCGGTGGAACGGGAAGTCGGCGCGCGTCAGCTGCAGGTTCGGGCCAGCCACGCCGCCGCTGCCCATAACGCCTTTTTTGGTGCCTGACGCACCCACAAAGGTCCCGCCAAAGCTGGTGTCGCCGGTTGGCTGAACCTTCAGGCCGGGGCTGAGCTGGTTGACCGTGCGGGTATCGGCCCCGGCGTGGTAGTGGCAGCTCGCGCAGGCCTGTCCGTTCGCCTTTCCGACCTGCGTGTCCCAGAACAGCGCCTTGCCCAATGCCACGAGCACAGCCGGGCTCTGGACGATTGTGTAGTATTCGGTCAGCGAGGGGCCAGGGGGGACTCCCGTGAGCGGCACAAGCGGACGGTCGCCCGAGGATTGCGCCTGGACGATGGTCGATCCGATTGGGATGAAGCTGATGCCGAGAACGGCGACTGCCGTTTTCAAAATGCGACCTTTGGTGTTCAAAATGCGACTCCCCTAAAAATTTAGCCTGGATATGCGCGACACGGCTCAATCGGCAGAAGGACCGAACACCAAAGGCGCTTGGTGACTTCGTTGCACGCTTTCAGAGGACAACAAAACTCAACACAAAGGAGTAACACGAGCATCGAGCCGCAGTAACGTGCTGCCGCCAATGCACTATCCAGATCGGTTGCACTGTTGTCTTTTGGTAAGCTATCGTAATCTTATAAAAGACACGATGTCGTAACACTAGCGAACACAAGTGCTCTGGTTCGATAGGGTCGGAAGGTCCATCCAGCAGATCCCGGCCGGCTCTCCCGTAGGCCCGCTGCGATGCCGGTTGCAGGCATGCGCATGCGGTTCCTGGCGACGAACTCTGGGCTCGTTCGGCAGGCGGCTGCTGAGTTTAGGCGGAGGATGATAGCCAACGACCTGACCATTTGCGCGGTGCGGCGCTCCGAAGCCCGCCCACTCTACGACCTCACACGGCCTGAGGGACTACGCGCCGACCGGCGGAAAGCGGCCGTTCCCGGTTGAGAGCGTCAAGCTCAGCCTCATCGAGCCGGCAAAGAACACCGCAACCGATTGAGATCCTACAGCCCGATTTAAGGCGCTGCCCACCCGGGACCAAACCCGCGGACGCCGACGCACGCGATATCGGAACTCCGCGTCAAAGCTGCACTCCCCGGGTGAGCGCCCCGTCCACGACGAGGTTTGTACCCATAACGAAGCTCGCGGCCGGGCTCGCGAGGAACACGGTCGCGCGGGCCATCTCCTCGGGCTTGCCCATGCGTCCGGTAGGGTTGAGCGCGAGCGCCTGGGCGAAAAACGCCGGGTTGTCCCGCTCGATCTGTGCCCAGACGCCACCCTCGAAATAGGTGTTGCCCGGCGAGACCGTGTTGGCCCGGATGCCCTTGCCCGCAAGCTGAAACGCAAGCCCCTGGGCGTAGTGCACAAGAGCCGCCTTCATCGCCCCATAGGCCCCGGCGGCGAAATCGATCTCGCGGCCGGACACGCTTGAGATGAAGGTGATTGAGGCCGCGTCGGAGCGTTCGAGATGCGGCATGGCCGCGTCCACCAGCCGCACTGCGCCCATCAGGTCCGTCTCGAACCCGGCGCGCCAGGCTGCCTCGTCCTGGCTGATCGCGAACGTCAGCGCGCTCGCGAT
>JANXVC010000134.1 GCA_025351925.1 Rhodospirillales bacterium
TGTCCGGCGAACCTCTTGGTTCGACGCCGGCATTGACGATGACGGCGAGGTCGTCGCGCGTGCGCGCGGCCTCGATGCACGCCTGCACCGCCAAACCGCGGGCCGCACGGTCGTAGCCCGTGACGCCGACGAAACCGCGCACCAGGGCTGAAAGGCGGACGCGATAGGTCGTGTCGTCATAGCCGCCGATTTCATGGACGGCGGCATCGAGGCTGGCGAGGGCAGCAATGTGGCCGATGATGGCGGTCGGCACGTCGGCAAGCCGGACGAAGTAGCCGAAGCGCTGGAAGGTTTTGAGTAGGACAAGCAACGCCAGGCGCGGGCCGGGGCGGCGCGTGCGCTGACGCACGAAGGCGAATTCAGCCGCATCCGGCGTGAACGCATCCAGCTCGGCCGCGCCAGGGTCGGCCGGCAGGCGCGGGTATGCGGTATCGGTGATAACTGGCACAGGACGCCAGTCAGGGAGCTGCTGCCGGCTTACCGAGCCGGCTTGTGCCTTCGAGCACGGCGGTGCCGGCCGCCTTGGGCGAGCCGTCGCCGTTGACGTGCGCATACAGCGTGGTGGTGGTCAGGCCGAGGCGCTTGGCCACCTTGGTCGCGTTGGCCTTGGGATCGCTCATTGCGGCCATGGCCATGGTCAGCGTGGCCCGGTCCATCTTGCGCGGCCGGCCACCCATGCGGCCCCGGGCGCGGGCGGCAGCCAGGCCCGCCTGGGTGCGCTCGGCGATAAGCTCCCTTTCGAATTCAGCAAACGCCGCAAAAATCCCAAAGGTGAGCCGGCCGTTGGCGGTTGTGGTCTCGATCTGCGCGCCGGCGCCGGCCAGCACCTTCAGGCCCACGCCCCATACGCGCAGATCCTCGGCCGTGTTGATCAGGTGCTTGAGGTCGCGTCCGAGCCTGTCCAATCGCCACAGCACGAGCGTGTTGCCGGACTGCAGCGCTTTGAGGCAAGCGGTCAGGCCTGGCCGGGCGTCGTGCCGGCCGGAGGCGAAATCCTGGTATATCCGCTCCTGTTCGACACCGGCCTGGAGCATCGCATCGCATTGGGGAGCGAGCGTCTGCGAACCATCGCTCTTCGAAACCCGGACGTAGCCGATGAGCATGGGTGCAAGATCACCAGAAAAGAGCCTGGGCAGGGTGCAAGCTGACCTTCATAAACGCAATGGCTTATCTGGCGCTTTTGCAGACGTAAAAAGCTGCTTTGGGCAGTCACAAGGAAACCGGCCGATTTCCTTGTACTTCGGCTGCACCCAAGCGGGTAAGAGCCGGGGATCAAGCAATGCCGGGTCGGCACAGCGCCGAATGAGCACTCCCTGTAAACCGTCGTCAGGATCCAGGTTGTTCGACTTTGGCCAGGGCAACGGTCCGCGCTGAAATCCTAGGCGTCGCGGCGGCAGCAACTCCTACTCCGAGATCACTTCTCCCGACCCACCGAAGGCAACCGGGAAGTTCCTCAGCTTCGGCAATCCGTCGCGCACGGTCAGCACCCTCTCGGCGTAGTAGACGTGCAGGTTGGGCGTGAACGGATAATCCGGGATCGTCGCGGCGTAGACGTCGATCATGTCGAGCGTCGGATGCGCCGTCATTACATGTCCGTCGCAAAGCCGGCAGAATTGGCGGTAGCTCGTGTCCGTCCTATGAAGGTCGCGATATGTTCGGCCCCTGCGGTGACTCCGACACGACGCGGCTTCCATAAAGTAAATGCATTCACCGGAGCCGCCGATGAAGAACGGCATGAGTGGCAATGGCAGTAGCCCATCGCCTCCGCCTTCCCGGTAACCTCGATCCGCACCGCCCCGCAGAAGCATTGGCCGCTATAAGGTCCGGTCATGGCGCGTCGCTCCCCGCGTAAGTTCTTGTGGAGGCCTGATCCTCGCTGGCCAGCCGCTCCGGCGGGCGGATGGCAGGACCGACGCCGAGATAGCGGTGCTGCAGCTCCTCGTCGGCGGCGAGCTGGGCTGGGCTGGTCTCGAGAGCGATCCGGCCGTTGACCATCACCAGGACCCGTTTGGCAATTTGCGCGGCGACAGCAAGGTTCTGCTCCACCAGCAGCAGGTTGATGCCCTCGTCGGCAAGCCCGCAAAAGATGCGGACCAGATGTCCCACGATGACGGGGGCGAGGCCTTCCGTGGGCTCGTCCATCACCAAAACCTTGGGGTTGAGCAGCAATGCGCGGGCGATCGCCAGCATCTGCTGCTCGCCGCCCGAGAGTTCGCCGCCGCCGTTGCGCCGCCGCTCGGCCAGGCGCGGGAACGTGTCGTAGATGCGCTCGACGGTCCAGCCCGAGCTTTGCCTGCCCGCCACCAGCCGGAGGTGTTCCTGCACGGACAGCGACGGGAAGATCCGCCGCCCCTGCGGGACGTAGCCGACGCCAGCCCGGGCGATCCGGAATGGTCGCTGGCCAGCGACCATGTTGCCGTTGTCGGTGATCGTGCCGCTGCGGATCGGCAGCAACCCCATCAGCGCTTGGCAGAGCGTCGTCTTGCCCATGCCGTTGCGGCCGACGATTGCCAGCGGCTCATGCCCCAACGTCAGGGAGACATCCTGCAGGATGTGGCTCTGGCCGCGGAACACATTGAGGTCCCGGACAACAAGGAGAGGTTCAGCGGGCATGAGGGGTTCAGTGGGCATGCTTGCCCATGTAGATGTCATGGACCCGGGCGTCTGATGCGATCTCCGCCGGCGTGCCGTCCGCGATCAGCTCCCCATTGTGCAGGAACGTGACCCGGTCTGCGATCGCGAGCGCCAGGTCCACATCGTGCTCGATCATGAGCAAGGCGACGCTGCGCGGCAGCGCTCGCAGGGCGTCGAGCAGCCAGCGGCGCTCGACCGGCGACAGTCCCGCCGCCGGCTCGTCGAGCAGCAGCAGATGCGGCTGCCCGACGCTGGCCATTCCGATCTCAAGCTGCCGGCATTCTCCGTGCGACAGCTCACCGGCGAGGGTGTGGAGGACAGTGGCCAGGCCGACGCTCTCGGCGATCCGGTCGGCCTCGGCCATCTCGGGACAGGCGGCGGCACGGCGTGCCGCAGCGAAGCGCCGGGGTCCTAGCCCGCGCAGCGCCAGGAACAGGCACTCGCGGACGGTCAGGCCATTGAAGACAAGCGAGGTTTGATAGGTGCGGCGCATGCCGAGGCGGATCCGCCGCTCGGTGGAGAGGCGGCTGAGGTTCCGGCCGAAGAAACGGATCTTGCCGGAACTCGGGCGGAGATCGCCCAAGATCACGTTGAACAGCGTGGTCTTTCCGGCGCCGTTCGCCCCCAGGATGACGCGCCGCTCGCCCGGCGCAACCGCGAGCGAGACGTCGCATACCGCCGCCACCGCGCCGAAGCGGTGGCTGACGTGTTCGAGCGAGAGGACGGCGGCCCCTCCCATCCTGATTATCCCGCCGTCATGAGCTGGCCGGGTTGTCGCGCGACGGCAGGCCGAGCTGCTTGTAGGCTGCCTCGCCGAGACCGAGGAACTGATCGACGGCCTCGATGCGCTGCACCGGGTTCGTCGTCAGCCGCCCGTCTTTCTCGACGATCTCGTTGATGAAAACCGTCATCGTCGCCTGACGATTCTTGTTGAGCGAGGTCGGTCCGGTCGGCGTCTCGAAACTCAGCGTGTCCAGCGCCGCGCGGTATCGCGCATGCCCACTGGACAGGTCGCCGCTGACCGCCTGCAGCCCGAGCAGGGCCGCCTTGGTGCTGATGTAGTACTCGACGCACGGAAGAGAGGGCGAGGGCAGGCCGTCCGGATACTTCTTGCGATAGGTG
>JANXVC010000214.1 GCA_025351925.1 Rhodospirillales bacterium
CGCGCCAACCGCCCCGGCATCGGGTGGTTGCTGCGATAAAGCTTGCCGGGAATGACGGTGGCGAAATTTGACCAGCCAAGCCGCAGCACGGCATGGTCGATGAACAAACTGTCCCACCACACGCCTTTGTCGGCTGCGGTGCCTTTGAACAATGCACCTAGACCTGGCGTTCCAGCATTAGATGCTTGATCTCAGCAATAGCTTTCGCCGGGTTCAGGCCTTTCGGGCAGGTTTCGGTGCAGTTCATGATGGTGTGGCAGCGATACAGCTTGTAGGTGTCTTCCAGATCATCCAGCCGGCTGCCGGTGTACTCGTCGCGGCTGTCCGCAATCCAGCGATAGGCCTGCAGCAGGACGGCCGGACCCAAATAGCGGTCGCCGTTCCACCAATAGCTTGGGCAGGACGTGGTGCAGCAGAAGCACAGGATGCACTCCCACATGCCGTCAAGCTTGGCGCGCTCGTCCTTGCTCTGCAGCCGCTCGGCATCCGGCGGCGGCTGGGTGTCGGATTTCAACCACGGCTCGATGCTGCGAAGCTGGGCGTATGCCTGGGACAGGTCAGGCACCAAATCCTTCACCACAGCCATATGCGGTAACGGGTAGATGCGCACGGCGCCGTCCACCTCGTCATGCGCCTTGAGGCACGCCAGCGTATTGCCGCCATCGATGTTCATCGAGCAGCTGCCGCAGATGCCCTCTCGGCAGGAACGGCGGAACGTCAGGGTCGGATCGACCTCGTTCTTGATATAGATCAGCGCGTCCAGCACCATGGGCCCGACCTTATCCAAGTCGAGCTCATAGGTATCGATGCGCGGGTTGGCGCCGTCATCGGGATTCCAGCGATAGACCTTGAACTGCTTGGTCCGGGTCGCGCCCGGCGCAGCCTTATAGGTCTGGCCCTGGCCGATCTTGCTGTTTTTAGGCAGCGTGAAGGTAGCCATCTCTCTTGCTTCTTTCGATCAGTAAACGCGCTTCTTCGGCGGGAAGACGGACACCTCGTTGGTCAGCGTCTGCATCTTCACCTCGCGGTAGCCCAGGTCCACCTTGCCGTTGGTGTCGCACCAGGCGAGCGTGTGCTTCATCCACTCGCCGTCGTCGCGATCCGGGAAATCATCGTGGGCGTGGGCGCCGCGGCTCTCATGCCGGTTCTCGGCGCTGACCATCGTGGTCATGGCGTTGCCCATCAGGTTGTCGAACTCCAGCGCCTCGACCAGGTCGCTGTTCCAGATCAAGGACCGGTCGCTGACCTGCATGTCGGCCATGCCAGACCAAAGGCCCTGCATCCTCGACACGCCCTGCTTCAGGCTCTCGCTGTTGCGATAGACCGCCGCGTGCGACTGCATGACCTTCTGCAGCTCGAACCGCATGGCCGAGACCTTGGTGCCGCCGCTCGCGTTGCGGGTGCGGTCGAAGCGGTCGAGCGTCGCCTCGCCGGAGCGTGGCGGCAACGGCGCCTGGCTGGCGCCGGGCTTAAAAATTTCGGACGCTCGGTGCGCTGCGGCACGGCCGAACACCACGAGGTCGAGCAGCGAATTGGTGCCGAGCCGGTTGGCGCCGTGCACCGACACGCAGGCGGCCTCACCCACCGCCATCAGGCCGGGCACCACGGCGTCCGGGTCCTTCGCGGTCGGGCGCAGCACCTCGGTGCGGTAATTCGTCGGAATGCCGCCCATGTTGCAGTGCACGGTCGGCAGAACCGGGATCGGCTCCTTGGTCACATCGACGCCGGCGAACACCTTCGCGGTCTCGCTGATGCCCGGCAGGCGCTCATGCAGCAATTCGGCGCCGAGATGCTCCAAGTGAAGATGGATATGGTCCTTATTAGCACCGACGCCGCGGCCGGCGTTGATTTCGAGTGTCATCGAACGCGACACCACATCGCGGCTAGCCAGATCCTTGGCGGTTGGCGCGTAACGCTCCATGAAGCGCTCGCCTTCGGAGTTCGTGAGATAGCCGCCCTCGCCGCGCGAGCCTTCGGTGATCAGGCAGCCGGAGCCGTAGATGCCGGTCGGGTGAAACTGCACGAACTCCATATCCTGCATGGGAATACCGGCGCGGATCGCCATGCCGTTGCCATCACCGGTGCAGGTGTGCGCGCTGGTGCAGCTAAAATAGGCCCGGCCATAACCGCCAGTGGCGAGCACGACGTTCTGTGCACGGAAGCGATGCATAGACCCGTCCTCCA
Organism: Rhodospirillales bacterium; assembly: GCA_025351925.1. GTDB lineage: Bacteria > Pseudomonadota > Alphaproteobacteria > Acetobacterales > Acetobacteraceae > CAHJXG01. The sequence goes on from JANXVC010000214.1 coordinate 2,185, forward strand.
GGCACCAGGCCATGACGCCGCGGCAGGCGCCCTCCTCGTCCATAATCAGGTCAAGCGCGATATACTCGACGAAGAACTCGACCTCGTGCTTCAGGCTCTGCTGATATAGCGTGTGAAGGATGGCGTGGCCGGTGCGGTCCGCAGCGGCGCAGGCGCGCATCGCCGGGGTCTTGCCGTATTCCTTCATGTGGCCGCCGAACGGGCGTTGGTAGATGCGGCCGTCCTCGGTGCGGCTGAATGGCACGCCGTAGTGCTCGAGCTCATAGACCGCCGGGATCGCCTCGCGGCACATGTATTCAATTGCGTCCTGGTCGCCAAGCCAGTCCGACCCCTTCACGGTGTCATACATGTGCCAGCGCCAATCGTCCTCGCCCATGTTGCCGAGCGCGGCGCCAATGCCGCCCTGCGTCGCAACGGTATGGCTACGAGTCGGGAATACCTTGGTCAGGCATGCAGTCCGCAGCCCGGCCGCCCCCATCCCGAGCGTCGCCCGCAACCCAGCGCCACCCGCACCCACCACGACGACGTCGTAGGTATGGTCGATGACATTATAGGCCCGTGCCGACGGCATAGTAATCGCGTTCATTTGGCTCGCCTCAAGAGAAGTAGCACAAGATATGGTGCCGATCGCAAACTAGGATAGGGCCAGCTTCAACACCGCGACGCTGGCCATCAGCCCAAGCACTAGTGACACCGACTTGGCGCCCAGGATCATCAAAGTCATCTGCCACTTGTTCGCGACATAGTCCTCAAACACGACCTGCAGGCCCAGATGCATATGATGGAATGTGATGACGATCAGCACCAATAACAGGACAGCATTGATCGGGTTGCTAGCCCAGGCCGCGACGACTACTTGCGGAGCACCTATCAGATGCAGCATGGCATAGATGAACCATAGCGTAAGCGGCACCAAGGCGATGCTGGTAATACGCTCGATGCGCCAGTGCTCCACCCCGGAATGCCCGGCGCCCACGCCCCGCGCGCGTCCAAGCTGGCTGCGCCGCACATTGATCGAAATGCTCTCACGCATGTGTCAGTGTCCCAGCAGCCAGAGGCCGACGGCCCATACCAGCACGCTGCTGACCGCAGTGGCGATCAACACCGCCCAGCCGGTCGCGTACGTCTGCGGCAGGTCAAAACCGAAACCGGCGTCCCATCCCAGATGCCGGATGCCGTTGAAGAAGTGGAAGAACAGCGACACCGTCCAACCAAACAGCACGAACAGCCCAATCGGCGAACCGACGAAGCCCTGCACCGTGTTGAAGGCACTTGGCCCGCTGGCAGCGGCGACGAGCCACCAGACCAGTAGAAGCGTCCCGACCGAAACCGCGATCCCGGTCACGCGATTCATGATCGACAGGATCGACGTCATCTGTGGGGTATAGATTTGTAGATGCGGCGACAACGGACGCCGTACGGTCTTGCCGTCGGTGGTGTACCCCACCATCAACGCATCCCGAACATCCTTCATAGTGCGGCCATGGAATTGTCAGCTCCGAGCGGTGAGTGCCCGCATGTTCGTATTCTCAGAAATGGGCAGGGTCAAAGAATGGTCAACCGAGGCGCGACGCTTCCAACCCGACCCGCGCCGGAAGCATGCGCCCAGCGTCAGGCGGCCTTTTTCAGCAGCCCCTGCGCCACCACGACCTCGGCGATCTGCACGGCGTTCAATGCGGCGCCCTTGCGAAGGTTGTCCGACACGCACCAGAATGACAGGCCGTGCTCCACCGTCGGGTCGCGGCGAATGCGGCTCACGAACACCGCGTCCTCGCCCACACAGTCGGCGGGGGTCATGTAGCCAGCGTCGTCGCGGGTATCCATGACCACGACGCCAGGTGCCTCGCGCAGGATGGCGCGGGCGTCGGACGCAGTCACGGGCTCATGAAACTCGACGGTGACGGCCTCGCTGTGGCCGATGAACACCGGCACCCGAACGCACGTCGCCTGCACCAGGATATCGGCGCCCAGAATCTTCCGCGTCTCAACCGCCATCTTCCACTCTTCCTTGGTCGAGCCGTCCTCCATGAACTTGTCGATGTGCGGGATGCAGTTGAAGGCGATGGGCTTGGTGAACTCCTGCGCAGTGACGGGATCATTCACGTACATGGCGCGGGACTGCGCCCACAGCTCGTCCATACCCTCCTTTCCAGCGCCGGACACGGACTGGTAGGTGGAGACAACCACCCGCTTGATGCGGAACCGGTCGTGCAAGGGCTTCAGTGCCACAACCATCTGAATCGTCGAGCAGTTCGGGTTGGCGACAATGCCGCGACGGATGCGGTGCAGCGCCTCGGGATTGACCTCCGGCACCACCAGCGGCACGTCGTGCTCCATGCGGAACTGGCTGGTATTGTCGATCACCAGGCACCCGGCGGCGGCAGCGCGCGGAGCGTGCACGGCGGATACGCTGGCGCCGGGGCTGAACAGCCCGATGTCCCAGCCGGTGAAGTCGAAGGTGTCAAGGTTCTTGACCTTCAGCACCGCCTTGTCGCCAAAGCTGACCTCCTGCCCGGTGGAGCGGGCGGAGGCGACGGCGGCGACCTCGGTGACTGGGAAGTCCCGCTCAGCCAAGGTTTTCAGGATCTCGCGCCCGACCGCACCCGTGGCGCCGACAACCGCGACCCGATAGCCCATGCTGCATCCCCTAGCTTGCTGCGAAACAAATTAGAGTTAGCGAGTGGGGCCGTGCGGCACAAGCGCTGAACGAACAGACCAGCCCTTCAGGACCAGGCCTGCATCGCTTCCTGGTAGATGCCGGTCCAGGCGGCGCCGTCCGCGTGCACGAAGCCGCGATACATGCCGCGGGTGTTGAAAGGCAGCGACACGCGCCCGGTGCGGTCGATTGCCACAAAGCCGCCGGTTCCGCCGACCGCCGCAAGCGCCGCCATGACCGCTGCCGCCGCCGTATCGAGATCCTCATGCGCCAGCCGCATCCGGGCCGACAGCTCGTGCCCGGCAGCGATTCGGATAAAGCTCTCGCCGTGCCCGGTCGCCGACAGGGCGCAGGCCGCGTCCGCCCAGGTGCCGGCGCCGGCGAGCGGGGTGTCGCCAACGCGGCCGGGCAGCTTGCCGGTCATGCCGCCAGTACTGGTGGCAGCGGCGAGGTTTCCGAAACGATCCAGCGCCACCGCGCCTACGGTTCCATGCCGGTCGGCGTCGTCGAGATCGGCGCTGAAGCTCGCCTCGGCCGCCAGCATCGTCCGCAGCGCCTCCCGGCGACCGGGTGTATCGAAATACCCGGGCTCCGCGAACGCGACGCCATGTGCGCGTAGGAAGTCGAGCGCGCCCAAACCGACGAGCAAGACGTGCGGCGAATGTTCCATTGTAGCGCGGGCCGCGAGCACCGGGTTGCGCGGGCCGCAGATGCCGGCGACCGCGCCGATGCCGAGGGTAGCGCCGTCCATGACTGCGGCGTCCATCTCATGCTGGCCGTCACGGGTGAACACCGCGCCGCGGCCGGCATTGAACAGCGGGTCGTCCTCCAGCGCGACGACCGCGGCGGTTACGGCCTCGATCGCCGGACCGTCCGCCGCGAGGATTTTGTGCCCGGCCATCAGGGCGCGATGCAGGCCGGCGCGGTAGGCGGCTGGGTCCATGCTGCCCGGCGGCATAGTGCCGGCGCCGCCGTGGATGGCGAGAGTGGGGTTCATCGTCGCGGTTTGACATATGGCGCGGGGCCGGCACAAGGTTCAGGTCCCACCCGGGAGGGTCTCCATGGACGCTAGATGGTCGTCGCACAGCGTAGAGCGCAACCGCGACGCCGTTCTGGCCGAACTGCGCGCGCTGCTGCCGACCGCCGGTCGGGTGCTGGAGATCGCAAGCGGCAGCGGCGAGCATGCGGCGCATTTCGCGGCGGCGCTGCCCAATTTGGAGTTCCAGCCGAGCGATCCCAATCCGGAGGCGCGGGCCAGCATTGACGCTTGGTGCAAAGGCCTGCCGAACGTACGCCCAGCGCTCGGCTTGGATGCAGCGCTGCCGAATTGGCCGGCGCTGCAGGCCGACGCCGTGCTGTGCGTCAACATGATCCACATCGCGCCCTGGGCAGCGGCGCAGGGCCTCGTCGCAGGTGCGGGCCGAGTGCTGCAAACCGGCGGGCTGCTGGCGCTGTATGGCCCGTTTCTGAGGGACGACGTGCCGACCGCTCCGTCCAACGCGGCGTTCGATGCGGGCCTCCGCGTGCGTGACCCGGCCTGGGGAGTGCGCCGCCTGGAGGATGTGGCGGCGCTGGCCGCGGCAGCCGGGTTCGGGGCGCCCGCGATAACAGCGATGCCGGCCAACAACCTGCTGGTCGCGTTCAGGCTTGCAGGCCGCTAGACCCGGCTCAGCACCTCGGGCGCAGTATGCTGCGCGAGCACGGCGCGGGCGCGGTCGTAGTCGAGCTGGCCCTCCCAGCGGGCGACGAAGATCGTGGCGACGGCGTTGCCGAACAGGTTGGTGATCGCCCGCGCCTCCGACATGAAGCGGTCGATTGGGAACACCAGCACGATCGCCTCGACCGGAAGCTTGCCAGCCAGCGTGCCGAGCGTCGCCGCCAGCGTGATGAAGCCGCCCCCGGTGACGGCGGCAGCGCCCTTGGAGGTCAGCAGCAGCACGCCGAGGATGCCGACCCACTCGCCGAGGCTGAGCGGGATGCCGAGCGCCTGCGAGATGTAGGCGATTGCCATGGTGAAGTAGATGCTGGTGCCGTCGAGGTTGAAGGCGTAGCCGAGCGGCACGACCAGGCCGACCAGCGGACGGGAACAGCCGAGGTTTTCAAGCTTTTCCATCAGCGTCGGCAGCGCAGCCTCGGATGAGGAGGTGCCGAGGACGATGAAGAACTCTTCTTTCAGATAGCGTATGAGCTGGAACAGGCTGAGGCGGCAATACGCCATGACGGCCGTCAGCACGACCAGCACGAAGACGATGCAGGTCGCATAGAAAGCGAGCATCAAATACAGCAGGTTGCTGAGCGTGCCGATGCCGTAGCGGCCGATGGCGAAGGCCATGGCCCCAAAAGCGCCGAGCGGCGCCACGCGCATGATCAGCGACACCATGCCGAAAAACGCGGCGCCGATCTGGTCCAGGCCGTGGACCAGGCCGGACGCCTTTTCGCCCACCTTGGCAAGCGCCACGCCGAACAGCACGGCGAAGAACAGCACCGGAAGGATTTCGCCCTTGGCGAAAGCGTTGAAGATCTGGTCCGGGATGATGTTGAGCAGGAACTCGGTGGTGGTCGGGCTGGCTTTCGGGTCAATGAAGCGCGCGACGGCGCCGGCGCTAAGGCTCTTTGGGTCGGCGTTCACGCCGAGGCCGGGCTGGAACAGATGGCCGACGATCAGGCCGATGACCATGGCGACGGTGGTCAGCACCTCGAAATACAGGATCGCCTTCAATCCGATGCGGCCGACCCCGGCGGTGTTGGTCAGCTTGGCGATGCCGACAACGACGGTGAGGAAGATGATCGGCGCGATCAGCATCCGGACCAGCCGCACGAAGGCGTCGCCCAGCGGCTGCATCTGCACGGCGACCTGCGGGTAGAAGTGTCCCAGCGCGACGCCGGCGGCGACGGCGACCAGCACCTGGATGTAAAGCGACTTTGAGCCTGTGACGACCATTTGGCGTTCCCGCAATCCCGCTCCGGCGATACCGGATGCGCCCCGGGTTGGCGACCCCTTTTTACCGTTGCCGCGGGCGCGTAGGCTTCGGCGCTGCAACAGTAGGATGCCAGCCATGCCCGACTACGTGATCCCACCGCCCATCCAGGCCGCCGTGCCCGTCGTTGGGGGCGGCAGCTTTCCGGTACGCCGCATCTATTGCGTCGGCCGCAACTACGCCGAGCATGCGCGGGAGATGGGGCACGACCCGGACCGCGAGCTGCCATTCTTTTTTACCAAGCCCGCCGACGCGGTGCTGACCGGCGGCGCGGACATGCCGTATCCCAGCATGACCGCGGATTTGCACCATGAGATGGAGCTGGTCGTGGCGTTGCAGTCCGGCGGCACGGATATCAGCGAGGCTGACGCGATGCGTCATGTCTGGGGCTACGCAGCTGGGCTGGACATGACCCGGCGCGATCTGCAGGGCGAGGCGAAAAAGGCCGGGCGGCCATGGGATATGGCCAAGGGGTTTGACCACTCGGTGCCGATTAGCGACCTGGTGGCGGCCCACGGCGTGGCGCCGGGGCGCATTGAGCTGAGGGTGAACGGCGTGGTGCGGCAGTCCAGCGATGTCGCCAAGCTGATTTGGAGCGTTCCGGAGACGATCGCCTATCTGTCCAAGTTGGTAAGGCTTGAAGCGGGAGATCTGGTTTTTACCGGCACGCCTGAGGGTGTGGCCGCGGTGCAGCGTGGCGATCTGCTGGAGGGCACCGTGGACGGCGTCGGCAGCGTGCGGGTCCGAATTGTCTGAGGAAAACAGCGGGACCGTTAGGCCCAGCCGTTCGACTCATCGAGGATAGTAGCCCGGTGGGTAGTAGCCTGGCTGTGGATAGTATCCCGGCGCGGGATAGACCGGCGCCGCATAGTAGGGGGCTGGGTAATAGACCGGCGGCGGTGCATACACGACTGGCGGTGGTACATAATAACGCGGTGCGCCTGCGATCACCGCGCCCAGGCCAAGCCCCAGCAGGGCGCCTCCGATGATCGCGCCACCGCCGAAGCCGCGATGACCATAGCCATAACCATAACCGCCGCCATAGCCGCCGCGATAACCGCCATAGCCGCCTCGGTAACCACCATAGCCGCCGCGATAGAAATCGTGCGCGTTCGCCATGGCGGGCGCCAGCGCCATAACCGCCAGGACTGGGATTGCTGTAAGAATGCGACCGGTGCGGGTCATGCTAACACCTGAAGTTCGTGACGGGGCTCGCCGCCCCAACGTCTCTATAGTTGAGCATTCGGCATGGCGATTTTAAGGCAGGGCCGGGTCTCAGCCGCCGAGCTTGCCAAGCTGGTCCAGCATGGCGCCCTCCGTCAGGATCTGCGGCAGGATCGCTGGAGCCGCTGGACCCGCGGGATAAAGCACATAGAGCGGCACGCCGTCCCGGGCATGGCTGCGTAGAAAGCTGGTGATCTCCTGGTCGCCCCGGGTCCAGTCGCCTTTCAGGTATGCGACATGGTGGTCGGCGAAGGCGCGGCGAACGGCCACGGGCGACAGCGCCACACGCTCGTTCACCAGGCAGGTCACGCACCAGGCAGCGGTCATGTTGACGAACACCGGGCGGCCCTCACCACGCAATGCGGTCAGCCGGGCGGCGGAAAACGGCTCGATGCCCTCGCTTGGTGCGGCGGCCTGGGCGGTGGCGACGGGCGTGGCGGCGATGCTGGTGAGGATCACGACGGCGCCGAGCGCTGCAGCCAGGGCGACGCCGCCGCCCAGCCGCCGCCCACGCCGGCCCGCAGCCTGCGCCAGGCCGAGCGACCAGGCGGCCAGCGCCACCAGCAGCAGGCCGGCCATGGTCGCCAGCACGCCGGAGGGTCCGGCCTGCAGGCTGATGACCCAGACCAGCCACACCGCCGCGCCATACATCGGGAACGCCAGGGCGCCCTTCAGCACGTCCATCCAGGCACCGGGCCGCGGCAGGATGCGCGCGACGCCGGGCACCACGGCGAGCACGACGTAAGGTGCGGCGAGGCCGAGCCCCATCGCCAGGAAGACCGCAAGCGTCACCGCTACCGGAGCCGCCAGGGCCGCCGCGATCGCCGCGCCCATGAACGGCGCGGTGCACGGCGTCGCCACCAGGACCGCCAGCAGTCCGGTGAAGAAGCTGCCGGAGTGGCCGCCCTGCGCCGCCAGCCCCTGCCCCGCTCCGGCCAGCCGAGCGCCGACGCCGAACACGCCCGAGAGATTCAGACCCACGGCGAACAGCACCCAGGCGAGTGCAGCTACGAACACCGGCGACTGGAACTGGAAGCCCCATCCCACGGCGCTGCCCGCCGCACGCGCGCCGGCAAGCAGCGCGCCGAGCGCCCCGAATGCCACCAGCACGCCCAGCGTATAGGACAGCGCATGGGCCCGGACCGCGCCGCGCTCGGCGCCGGACATGCGGGCGATCGCCATTGCCTTCATCGCCAATACTGGGAACACGCAGGGCATGAGGTTCAGGATCAGCCCGCCAAGCGCCCCCAGCAGCAGCGTCTGCCATAGCGGTGTGGCAGGCGACGCGGCCGGGCCGGGCGTTGCCGCCACCTGCAAAGCGCTTTCCTGACCGCCGGAGTCCTGGAGCACGACGACGCCGCCCAAATTGGGTTGCTCGTTGAAGGCTGGTCCTGGCTTGAGGGCCAGCGCGACCGTGCCCTCGGTGACATCGAGCTTTTGGGGCGCCGCGGGTTCGATCGCACCCCCCGCCGCGGGAAAGAACCAGGCGTCACGCACAGTGGCCGGCGACAGCCCGGACCCGGACAGCGACAGCGTGCCATCGGGGGCAATGCGCGCCTCGAACGGCGACGGGCGCGGCGCCTGGGCGGCAGCGGCGGCAAACAGCGACGCCTCGGCGGACGGGGCCGGGCTGCCAGGCGGCAGGTCCAGGGTGAAGCGGCCCTCCTCTGGCACGCAGATGCGCTCGCACACCAGCCAAGTGGCGGCGGCGTCGATCCGCAGCGGTCCGGCGCCGGGCGTGACCGTGAGCGGCAGCAGGACCTCGCCCGTGTAGCCGTAGGTCATCAGCGGGCCCTCCGGCATGCGCCGCGGCGCCGGCCAGTCGATCGGGCCGGCGCTGGCGCCATCCGGCAAGGTCAAGGTCAGCTCGGGCGGGGCGCCGGCATCCCCAGGGTTCTGCCAATAGGTGTGCCAGCCCGGCGCGATACGCAGCCGCAGCCCCAAATGCAGCGGCGTGCCGGGCGCTACTGTGTCCGTGTCGGATACCAGCGTGGCGATCAGCCGCGGGCTGGTCACGGCTACGCTCTCCGACGCGTGCGCCGATGGAGCCAGCATCGCAGCCAACGCCGCCACCAGTACTCCGGCACGCATCATTCCGTCCCCTTCGCCATCGCCTGGCACCGCACACTCTTATAAGGAGCGGTCCCCCGATCTGCTACAAGGTTTAACGCCCATGCTCCCCGTCCTCCCCGTCACCGAGGCGCTGCCAGCCCTGCTGGATACGCTGGAACGCCGGCCCAACGCCGTGCTGGTCGCCCCGCCCGGCGCCGGCAAGACCACCCTCGTGCCGCTGGCGCTGATGGACGCCGCTTGGCGCCAGGACGGCCGCATCCTGGTGCTCGAACCCCGCCGTCTCGCCGCCCGCGCCGCTGCCACGCGCATGGCGTCGCTGATCAACGAGCCTGTCGGCCAGACCGTCGGCTACCGCACCCGGCTGGACAGCGCCGTCTCCGCCGCCACGCGGATCGAGGTCGTCACCGAGGGCCTGCTGGTCCGCCGCCTGCACGGCGACCCCACGCTGGAGGGCGTCGCCGCCGTGCTGCTGGACGAGGTGCATGAGCGCGCGCTGGAGGCCGACCTTGCGCTGGCGCTGTGCCTCGACCTGCAGCGCGTGCTGCGGCCCGAGCTGCGCCTGTTGGCAATGTCGGCGACGCTCGACGGCGCCCGCTTGTCCGCCCTGCTGGATGGCCCAGTGATCGAGAGCGCCGGCCGCATGTTCCCGGTCGATGTGCGCCACGCTGGCCGGGACATTACGGATGTGCGCGACTTGGCCGACGCGATGGCCCGCGCCGTCCGGGCGGCGCTGCTGGAGCACAGGGGCGACATCCTAGCCTTTCTGCCCGGCATGGGCGAGATCCGCCGGACGGAGACGGCGCTCGTCGGCTGCGGTGCCCTGGTGCTGCCGCTGCATGGCGACCTGCCGCCGGGGCAGCAGGACCTGGCGCTGCGTCCGGCCGAGGGCCGCCGGGTCGTGCTGGCGACCAGCATCGCCGAGACCTCGCTGACGGTGCCGGGCGTGCGCATCGTGATCGACGGCGGCTGGCGGCGCTCGCCCCGACTCGACCCTTCGACCGGGCTGACACGGCTCGCCACCCTCCGCGTCAGCCGCGCTGCCGCCGATCAGCGCGCCGGCCGGGCTGGTCGCGAGGCGCCAGGGGTGGCGATCCGGCTGTGGACGACGGCGCTGCACCGCGGCCTGCCGCCATACGACCGGCCGGCGATCCTGGAGGCGGAGCTGTCCGGACTGCTGCTCGACTGCGCCGCCTGGGGCGCGGCGCCGGCGGACCTGCCGTTTCCCGACCCGCCGCCCGCCGGGGCGCTGGCCGCCGCGCGGGCGCTGCTGGCCGGGTTGGGGGCGATCGACGCGGCCGGGCGCATCACGCCGCAGGGGCATCACATGGCCGGGCTGGGCGCGCATCCGCGACTGGCGGCGATGATGCTGGCGGCCGAGGGACCCAGCCAGGCGGCGCTGGCGGCGGACTTGGCGGCGCTGCTGGAGGAGCGCGATCCCCTGCGCGGCCGCGACGCGCCGGCGGATTTGCAGCTACGGCTCGACGCGCTGGCCGGCGGCGGCGGGGATGTGGATCGTGGCGCGGTCAGCCGCATCCGGCAGCAATCCGCCGCCTATCGCCGCCGGCTCGGCATCAAGGCGGAAGGGGCAGCCGATCCTGGGGCCGGCGATCCCGGCATGCTGCTGGCGGCGGCGTTTCCGGACCGCATCGCGCAACGGCGCAGTGAGCCGGGGTCGTTCCGGCTGTCCGGCGGCGGCGGCGCCAAGCTGCCGCGCACCGACACTTTGGCCGACGCGCCGCTGTTGGTGGTGGCGAGCCTCGACCTGAAGGCGTCCGCCCGCATCCGGCTCGCGGCACCGATCGATCCCGCCGCCCTGCCGCCCTGCGTCGAGGCGCAGGTGACCGAGACCATTGAGAGCGGCTTCGACGCGGCGTCCGGCTCGGTGCTATCGCGCCGCCGCCGCCGGCTGGGCGCGCTGGTGCTGGAGGACCGCACCGTCGCCGCCGACCCTGCCGCAACCGCTACGGCGCTGGCCGAAGCCGTAGGACGCCGCCTCGACACGCTGCCCTGGACCGACGCCGCCCGGCAGCTGCAGGCCCGCGCCGCGCGGCTGCAGGCGTTGGACCCGGACACCCCCGACTTGTCCGACACGGGGCTAGCCGCCAGCGTCGCGCATTGGCTAGCGCCGCACCTGATGGGGCTGTCGCGCCTTGCGGAGGTCGCAGGGCTCGACCTGCACGGCATCCTGCGCGGCGTGTTGGGCTGGCGGCACGCCGCTCGGCTGGACCGGGATTTGCCGACGCACCTGACACTGCCGGGCGGACGCGCGGCGGTCGATTACGCGCAGCCGGTGCCGTTGGCGAGCGCGCGTGCGCAGGCGTTTTACGGATTGGCGGCGACGCCCAGCCTGGCGGGCGGGCGCGTGCCGCTGCAGTTGGCGCTGCTGTCGCCAGCCGGACGGCCGATTGCGATCACCGCGGACCTGGCGGGCTTCTGGCGCGGCGCCTGGGCCGATGCGCGCAAGGATATGCGCGGCCGCTACCCCCGGCATGACTGGCCGGAGGACCCGGGCAGCAATTGAGCTTTCGCAACGGACCTTTTAACCCCATCTTAACGGCGAAATAGCCTTGAAGGAGCCCCGATCGATGAAACCCAGCATCCGCGCCGCCCTGACTGCGACGGCGCTCGTGCTGTCAGGCTGCTCCAACTTCCCGGCGCGGGCCGAGTCGGTGGGATCGTTCCGCACCGTGGGCGGCGCGCCGATGAGCTTCGCGCCGCTGGTGAAGCGCGTGGTGCCGGCCGTGGTCAACATTTCGGTCAGCGAGGGCCGCAGCCCGACCGACGTCGCCGCAATCCCGCCCGAGCTGCGCGGCACGCCGTTCGAGCGGCAGTTCCGCGAGCGGTTCCGCGGCCGGCGCGAGCAGGTGCTTGGCGCGGGATCGGGCTTCATCATCGATCCGAGCGGGCTGATCGTCACGAACAACCACGTCGTCGGCCGCGCCGACCGCATCACCGTGGCGCTGGCGGACGGGACGGAGCTGCCGGCGCGGCTGATCGGCTCGGATGACCTGACGGACATCGCGGTGATCCGGGTCAGCAGCCCGACCCCCCTGCCTTTCGTGAAGTGGGGCGACAGCCGGGCGGTCGAGGTCGGTGACTGGATCCTCGCAGCGGGCAACCCGTTCGGGCTCGGCAGCTCGGTCACGGCGGGGATCATCTCCGCGCGCGGGCGGGACATCGGCGCTGGGCCGTTCGACGACTTCATCCAGATCGACGCGCCGATCAACCCCGGCAACTCCGGCGGCCCGACGTTCAACCTGGACGGCGAGGTGATCGCGGTGAACACCGCCATCGTGTCGCCCACCGGCGGCTCGGTCGGCATCGGCTTCGCGGTGCCGAGCGAGATCGCGATCCGGATCGTAGCGGACCTGCGCGATAAGGGCCGTATCGATCGCGGCTGGCTCGGCGTATCCGTGCAGGACGCGCCAGGCGCCCGGGTGGCGAATAACGGCGTGGTCATCGCAGGGATCGACCGCACCGGGCCGGCGGCGAAAGCCGGGCTGCGGCCCGGCGACATCGTGCTGGCGGTCAACGGGGATCACGTGGACAGCGCCCGCGGCCTGATCCGCGCGGTCGCCGCCGCACAGCCTGGTAGCGCCGTGAAGCTGTCGGTCCGCCGCAGCGGTCAGAGCTTCGAGCTGCCGGTCACCGTCGGCCGCCGCCTTCAGGAGGCGCCGAGCTAAGCGATGCGAATCCTAGTGGTCGAGGACGATACGGACGTGGCAGGCCTCCTGCTGAAGGGCCTACGCGAGGCTGGGCACGAGACGGCGCAGGCCGGGAATGGGCATGACGGCCTAGCGCTGGCAACCAATCAGCCGTTCGACGCGATCATCCTTGACCGGATGCTGCCCGGCGGGCTGGACGGTCTAGGCGTGCTGGAGACGCTGCGCGCGCAGGAGAACCAGACGCCGGTGCTGTTCTTGTCGGCGATGGTCGGGGTGGATGACCGCGTCCGGGGCCTGCAGGCCGGAGGCGACGATTATCTGACGAAACCGTTCGCATTCAGCGAGCTGCTCGCCCGGGTCGAGGCGTTGATGCGCCGGGGGCGTGCGGCCGGGCCCGAGACGCGGCTGCTGGTCGGCGACCTTGAGCTGGACCTGCTGTCCCGCACGGTGCGCCGCCGCGGCCGGAAGATCGACCTGCAACCCCGGGAGTTCCGCCTGCTGGAGTTCCTGATGCGGAACGCCGGGCAGGTGGTGACGCGGACCATGCTGCTGGAAAGCGTTTGGGACTACCATTTCGACCCGCAGACCAACGTGATCGACGTGCACGTGTCCCGGCTGCGCCAGAAGATCGACAAGCCGTTCGACATCGCGATGATTCAGACAGTTCGTAGCGCCGGTTACATGCTGCGTAGCGGTTAAGCGCGATGCTGGGTTTCCCGCCGGAAGGTGACCACCAGCACATCCCGGTGGGCGGGCTGGGCCGGATCTAGCGGCTCTACGGGTGTCACGCCGTGGAAGACGCGATGGTCATCCACCAGCGCCGCGTCCATCGGAGCCTCCAGCGTGAAGCTGCCCAACAGCGCGCGGTCCAGGCCGTGCACGCTGGTGGTACCCGACGCGATGTTGACCCGTCCGATCATCAGCACGAGCACCCAGTCCACGCCGTCCTGGTGCATGCCCTCGGGCGTCGGCTGACCGGACTGGCCGGATCGGGCCTCGATGCGGAACTGGTGCGCCTCGACGTGCCAGGCGGGCGCCGGGGTCAATCCGTCGAACAAGGTGTGGCAGGTGCGCAGGATCGCCTGGAACGCGGCGGAGTCGGCGGCGGCGGTGAGCGGGTCGAACCAGCGGGCGATGCCGCCATTCAGCGCGTTGTAGTCACGGCTCTGGTAGTGCGGCTGGTCCGGCTTGCGCACGATCTCGGCCGCGCTGACCGCGAACGCGGCGTGCCGGCGCTTCCGGTAGCGGCCGCCATCGGCCATGTATGTGTCGAGGCCGAGGTCGTCCCAGCTGCGGGCAAAGCCGGCCCAGCCGGATAGCCCGGCGGCCTGCAGCACCTCCGCCATCGCCGGCGCCTGGACGAAGACGAAGCCGCCGTCCCGCAGCGCGCCGGCCCAAAGATCGAGAGTGGTCATGCTACTTTTTCCTGGATCGAAGCGATCGCCGGGGCTGGGTTCGGGTCTGGCGCAGTTGGATCTGGCGCAGGTGGGGCGCTCAGCGCTCGGTATGAGGTGAGCGGGCTCTCGATCGCAAGCTCGTCGAAGCGCAATTTGATCCGTCGGTTCAGCTCACGGCCCACCGACCAGCGGCTGGCGGGCTGCGTCTTCATCCGCACGCGCAGCACCCAGGCGGTGTCGATGAACTTCTCAATGCCCATGACGTCCAGCTCGTCCAGTATCAGCGAAGCCCATTTCGGGTCGCGCCGCATCTCGGCCGCGAGGTCGCGCATCACCGGGATGACCCGGGCCGGCTCCTCGTTTAGGCCCACGCTGATATCGAGCAGCGCATAGCCGTAGTCGCGGGTCTGGTTGGTGACGGTCGTCACGGCGCTGAACGGGACGATGTGGACGGAGCCGTCCAGCGCCCGGAGGCGGATGGTGCGGATCGATAGCGCCTCGACCGTGCCGGTCAGTCCGCCAAGCGTCACGATGTCGCCGACCTGCATCGCGTTCTCCAGCAACAGGAACAGCCCGGTGATCAGGTCCTGCACCAGCTTTTGGGAGCCGAAGCCGACCGCGATGCCAATCACCCCGGCGCCGGCCAGCAGTGGTGCCACGTTGATGCCGAGCTCACTGAGCACCACCAGCGCCACGATAAGCATGACGGCGACCAGCAGCATCGTGCGGAGCAGCGGCAGCAGCGTGCGGAGCCGGCCGGCGCGCGCCAGGTGCGCCTCCGCGGCCAGGCGCGCGAGGTGCTGCGCGATCGCGGCGTTCGCCCCCTCCCAGACCAACGCCGCAAGTGCCACGGTGATGATGATGACCGTGATGGCCGACGCGACGCGCCCGCCCAGGCCGTTGCGCACCAGCCAATCGACGGGTCCGAGGCCCCACGCCTCGAACAACGCCACGATCGTGAGGACCGCCAGCACGGCGGAGATGCCGGCGCGCAGCACGGGCTGGTAGATCATGGCCCGTTCGGCAAAGCCCGGGTGGCGGGCCGATTGCGCCGGATTGAAGCGCAGCGCGCGGTCGAGGCCGCCGATTAGCACGATCCCGGCCAGCCGGGCGGCGAGCAGGATCGCCGAGGTGACCAGGAAGAAATGGATGAGCCGGACGTAGCCGTTGCGCAGCTCCACCGCCCAGACCAGCCAGAGTGCCGCGAGGTAGAAGATGGCGATCAGGTGCCAGATGTCGGCCAGCCGGTTCAGCAGCGACGCCCAGACGCCGGGCAGCCCCCCGGGGGCGCGGATCAGCGCCGCCACGTGCGACCGAGACTGCAGCACCGCAACGATCAGGCCGCCGTGCAGCACGAGCGCAAACAGCTTGATCAGCGCGTCGTGCGCGGTTTGATACATGCCGAACAGCAGCCCGACCTCGGCCACGACATAGCCGGTCACGCCGATGACCATGAGACGGCGGAGCCAGCGGGTGAGGAACCCCGCCGCCCAGTCGGATACGTGCAGCAGCCGCAGCCTGGGCATGGCCGGGGAGACCAGCATGGTTGCGACGCTCAGCACCACCCGGCTGACGACATAGGCGTCAAGCACCTGCTGGATGGCGAGACGGGTGATCGCCGGCTCGCCGAGGTTGGTTCCGAGCAGCAGGATGGCGACGGCAGTGAAGGCGGCGATGGGCAGCAGGTCGAGCAGCAGCCGGCCCACTAGGTAGGGCAGCTGCCGCAGTGTGCCCATCGCCCGGTTGAGCTGCCTGCGGTGCTGGGACTGTTCGGTCTCACCGGCTTCGGCGGCGGCGAGGCCGGACTCGGGCGGCACCGCTGGCAGCGGATCGGGTATGGACGGGGACGGCTCGCCCGGCTCGACGATGGCGGGGGACCAAGCACTCAGTGCGGCGCGCATCCGGCGCAGCAGGCGAATGACGGCGAACTCGGCAAGCAGTCCGCAGCCGATGACGACCGCGAGCCGCCAGAGCGCGTCAAGCGCGCGGGCGCGGAAATCCGGGTCACCGGCCTGGGTGGCGATCCAGCGCCATAGCAGCGGCAGGTCGTTGACCGAGTGCACCGCGGTGGCGAGCTGCGTGCCGGTGCTCGCCAGCGCGGTCGCTGCCTGATCGACGACCTGAGCGCCTAGGCTGTCCGGCTTGAGCGGCAGGATCTGGCTCGGGGCAGCGGGCGTAGCCGGGCTGCCGGGGGCCGGTGGGGGTGTGGGCGTCCCGGTGGCCGGCGCGGCCTTGGCCATGCTCTCCAGCACCGTGGTGAACTCGGCGCGCCGCTTATCGTCCCGCAGCAGGTCCAATACCTGCTGCGCCTGCGCGGGCGCCAGGGCTGGAGCGGTTTGGGGCGGGGTAGCTTGGGGCGGGGTAGCTTGGGCTGACGCCGTGGGCGTCTGACCATAGCCAGGCGACGAGAGGCCCAGGAAGAAAATAAGAAAGATCATGGGCGAGATGCGCGGATGCATGGGCGGGGTCCAACACCCGTGCAGGAATCGTGTCAATACCAGGCTCGGAAGGGTCGCCATCCTGTACTCTCAATGCCCGCGGGCCTGCGCTCCAGCAGCCGCATAGCAGCACGGGGGTGACATCCCTGCGAAAAAGCTTAGCTCTATCGCGTATTCAGGTGCTTTATATGACGACTCTGCTGACGATTTTGGTCGGTTTGGCGATGTTGGGGACGGTAGGCGTGTTGTTCGCCGGGCTGATTGGCCTGGCGCGCGGCGGGGAGAATGCCCGGCTGTCCAATACGCTGATGCGTTGGCGCGTGGTGCTGCAGGCGGTGGCGCTGGTTCTGTTCGTCATCCTGCTTTCGCTGCTGCGGGGCTGATGTCAAGGCGTTCGAGGTTTGACACCGCGATGTCTGGCCCCATAAGGTCCAGGCTGTTTTTTATAAGCTCTGGCAATTTTTTGCGGTTCCGTGCCGTGCATGGCCGTCTGGTTTGGTCAGCCCAAGTACGTTTCCGCTCCACTTATAACCCGATGGCAGTCCCATGAAGCTCCTCGTTCCCGTCAAGCGCGTCGTCGATTACAACGTGAAGGTGCGCGTCAAGGCGGACGGCTCCGGCGTCGAGACAGCGGGCGTCAAGATGTCGATGAACCCGTTCGACGAGATCGCCGTCGAGGAAGCGGTGCGCCTGAAGGAAAAGGGCATCGCCACCGAGATCATCGCGGTCTCCATGGGCATCGCCGCCTGCGCCGAGACGATCCGCACGGCGCTGGCCATGGGCGCCGACCGCGGCATCCTGGTTGAGACGGACGTGGAGCTGCAGCCCTTGGCGGTTGCCAAGCTGCTCAAGGCGCTCGCCGACAAAGAGAAGCCCGGCCTCATCATCATGGGCAAGCAGGCCATCGACGACGACATGAACGCGACCGGGCAGATGCTGGCCGCGTTGCTGGATTGGCCGCAGGGCACCTTTGCCAGCCGCGTCACCATTGAAGGCGATAAGCTGGTCGTCATCCGGGAGATCGACGGCGGGCTGGAGACGCTGGAGCTCGACATGCCCTGCATCATCACCACCGACCTGCGGCTGAATGAGCCGCGCTACGCGAGCCTGCCGAACATCATGAAGGCGCGCAAGAAACCAATTGAGACCATTAAGCCCGCCGACCTCGGCGTGGACCCGGCGCCTCGGCTGCGCCTGGTGAAGGTGGCCGAACCGCCGCGCCGGGTGGCTGGCGTCAAGGTGGGCTCGGTCGCCGAGCTCGTGCAGAAACTGCGAACCGAAGCGAAGGTAATCTGAATATGGCGTCCCTCGTCCTGCTCGACCACGATAACGGTTTGATCAAACAGCCGTCCCGCAGCGCCGTCGCCGCTGCGACCAAGCTGGGCGAAGTGCATGTGCTGGTAACTGGCCAGGGGATTGACGCCGCCGCCGCTGCAGCCGCAAAGCTGCCCGGCGTCACCAAGGTGCATGTCGCCGATAGCCCGGCCTACGCGCACAGCTTGGCCGAGCCGCTGGCAGCGCTTCTGGTTTCGATGGCCGGGCACCACGATCATATCATGGCGGCGAGCACGGCCACGGGGAAGAACGTGATGCCGCGTTTGGCCGCGCTGCTGGATGTGCAGCCAATCAGCGACGTCGCCGGGATTGTGGACGCGGATACCTTTGTCCGCCCGATCTACGCGGGCAATGCAATGGCGACGGTCACGTCGTCCGACAGCAAGAAGATCATGACGATCCGCGCCGCGAGCTTCGACCCCGTGGCGACTGACGGCGGCTCCGCGACGATCGAGGCAGTGTCGGCGCCGGACTTGGCCGTCACCTCGCGCTTCGTCTCGGCCGAGCTATCAAAGAGCGAACGGCCGGAGCTGACCGCGGCGCGCATCGTGATCTCGGGCGGCCGCGGCATGCAGAGCGGCGAGAACTTCAAGCTGCTGGAGCCGATCGCCGACAAGCTGGGCGCCGCGGTTGGCGCTTCGCGTGCGGCGGTCGATGCGGGCTATGTGCCGAACGACTATCAGGTCGGCCAAACCGGCAAGATCGTGGCGCCGGATCTGTATCTGGCGATCGGCATCAGCGGCGCCATCCAGCACCTTGCCGGCATGAAGGACAGCAAGGTCATCGTCGCCATCAACAAGGACGAGGACGCGCCAATCTTCCAAGTGGCGGATTACGGTTTCGTCGGCGACCTATTCACCGCGTTGCCGGAGCTTGAGGCCGAGCTGGGACGTACTTCTTGAACATTGACCTGCTGCCATCGCCGGGCACGGCTGACCTGCAGCTTGTGCCGTTGGCTGTTCAGGTGGTTGGGGTTGTCGGCGCCGGGCAGATGGGCAGCGGTATCGCTCATGTCTGTGCGCTGGCGGGCTTCCCGGTCGTGCTGCTGGACATGAAGCCGGACGCGCTCGACAAGGCGATGGCGACGATAGCCCGCAACATGGACCGGCAGGTCGCCAAGGGTGCTATCACCGCCGAGCAGAAATCGGCTGCACTGGCGCTGATCGTGCCGAGCAGCAACTATGCGAGCTTCGCCGAGGCTGACCTGGTGATTGAGGCGGCGACGGAGAAGGAGGAGGTCAAGCGGTCGATCTACCGGTCGCTGACGCCGCATTTGAAGCCGTCCTGCATGCTGGCGAGCAACACCAGCAGCATCAGCATCACCCGGCTCGGCGCCAGCACCGACCGGGCAGAGAAGTTCATCGGCATGCACTTCATGAACCCGGTGCCGGTCATGAAGCTGGTGGAGGTCATCCGCGGCATTGCGACCGACGAGCCGACGTTCCAGGCGGTGCAGGCGCTAGCGGCCAAGCTCGACAAGACGACGGCGGTTTCCGAGGATTTTCCGGCGTTCATTGTCAACCGCATCCTCGTGCCGATGATCAACGAGGCGGTTTATGCCTTGTATGAGGGCGTTGGCAGCGTGCTGGCGATCGATAGCGCATTGCGGCTGGGCGCCAACCATAAGATGGGGCCGCTGGAGCTGGCGGATTTCATTGGGCTGGATACGTGCCTGAGTATTATGCAGGTTTTGTATGAGGGATTGTCGGACAGCAAGTATCGGCCGTGTCCGTTGCTGGTGAAGTATGTTGAGGCGGGCTGGCTAGGGCGTAAGACGGGACGTGGCTTCTACGACTATACGGTGACGCCGCCGCGTCCAACCCGCTAGTTTTCTTCTATCCCGCTAGGAGAGAAGACGCGTCACCGCTCGAAAGATTTTTGGAGCGGGTGGAGGGAATCGAACCCTCGTATGCAGCTTGGGAAGCTGCCGTTCTACCATTGAACTACACCCGCAGCCTGGTCGCCGGAGCGTTATACGAATTCGCCGTTGACCGCGCAACGCCCCCGACCCTACTCTATATGCCTGGCATCGCGCGGATGCCCCTCGTGATTTGTCCGGCCGGATTGCGGCGAGGTTAAACAAGCGCGCTAAAGAGGCCCTCGGCAGACCAGCACACGCTGGCGCTGATGGCATCTACGGCCCCGTTTGGAGGCCCGTGCCCATGCCCACCTACCGTCCCGCCACGCAGCTCGTCCACGGCGGTGTCAACCGCACCCCGTATGGAGAGACCTCCGAGGCGTTGTTCCTCACCTCCGGCTTCGTCTATGACAGCGCTGAGCAGGCCGAGGACACCTTTACCGGCGCCGTCAGCCACTACCAGTATTCGCGGTTCGGCAACCCCACCGTGACGATGCTCGAAGACCGGCTCGCCGGCATTGAGGGCGCGGAGGCCTGCCGCGCCACCGCCACCGGCATGGCCGCCGTGCACGGCGCGATGCTGTCCCACCTTAAAACCGGCGACCGCGTGGTGGCGTCGCGCGCGCTGTTCGGGTCGTGCCATTGGATTGTATCGACGCTGCTGCCCCGCTATGGCATCAGCTCGGAATTCGTGGACGGCACCGACCTCGACGCCTGGCGCGCGGCATTGTCCCACCCGGCCGCGCTTGTGCTGGTCGAGAGCCCGTCGAATCCGATGCTCGAGATGGTCGATCTCCGCGCCGTTTGCCGCCTGGCGCACGCCGCCGGGGCGATTGTCGTGGTGGACAACGTGTTCGCGACGCCGCTGCTGCAGCGGCCAATCGAACTCGGCGCCGACGTCGTAGTGTATTCCTGCACTAAGCACATCGACGGCCAGGGCCGGGTGCTCGGCGGCGCCGTGCTCGGCCGCAAGGCCTGGGTCGAAGACACGCTGCAGCCATTTCTGCGCAACACCGGGCCGAGCCTGTCCCCGTTCAATGCCTGGCTGCTGCTGAAAGGGCTGGAGACGCTGCATCTACGGGTGCACGCCGCCTGTGCCTCCGCCGCCCTCATCGCCGACATGCTGGCCGCGCACCCGGCGGTATCGCGCGTCTGGTTCCCGGGCCGGGCCGACCATCCGCAGCACGCGCTGGCGATGTCGCAGATGAGCGCGGGCGGCACGCTGGTGGCATTCGAGCTGGCCGGCGGCAAGCTGGCGGCGTTCCAGGCGATGAACGCGTTCCGGCTGATCGCGGTCTCGAACAACCTCGGCGATTCGAAGTCGCTGGTGACGCACCCCGCCACGACCACGCACATGCGGATCGGCGCCGAGGAGCGTGCCCGGCTGGGCATCACCGACGGCGTAATCCGACTGTCGGTCGGGCTGGAGGACGTGGCCGACCTCACGGACGACCTGACGCAGGCGCTCGATCGGCTGGGCAGCATCGTCCGCGTGGCGGCGGAGTAGGCCTGAAACATGGCACCGCACTACAGCGCGACCACACGGGGCGTCATTGTCAGCGTGCAGACCGCCTATTTGGCCGAGCAATCCGATCCCGATGCCGGCACCTGGGTTTGGGCGTACCAGGTGCGGATAGAGAACCAGGGCTCCGATAGCGTCCAGTTGCTGCGCCGCACCTGGCGCATCACCGACGCAAGCGGCCGCATGCATGTGGTCGAGGGCGCGGGCGTCGTGGGTAAACAGCCGAAACTCGCGCCGGGCGAGGCGTTTGAATACACCTCCGGCACGCCGCTCGGCACCGCTTCCGGCTTCATGTCGGGCGTCTATCACATGCAGGTCTCAGCCACCGGCGAGGCCTTTGACGCTGACGTTCCGACGTTCAGCCTGGACAGCCCGACCCAGGCCCGGAGTCTGCATTAGGTGTCAAAGGACAGGATTGTGGTACGGCAGGATGCCCGGGCTTGTCGATGCCGGCCCGGAAGGATGGCTGGCAGTGACGCTCACCACATGGCCATATGTGGCATCCGATAGGTTGCTGACCACAAGCGTCGCCTGGCTCTGCGGCGTGGTGAACTGCAATGAGCCGATTACGGCGCCGGTCGTGTTGAATAACTCAAGCAGGCTGCCTTTGACCTCCCAAGACGCTGCATTGAGCGCCTCCAGCCGCACCGTTCCGGCAATCTGTGGCGCGCCCAAATCGACTTTGCCCAGGAAGCTGAGTGGTTGGTCGATCTGCAGCGATCCCTGGCTGATGTGGAATGTCTGGCCGGCATCGACCGCCGCGCTAATCTCGACCCCGCCGCTGAACCCGCCGCCCCCGGCGGCGCTGGTATAGGTGTTCCCCACTCCGGTCAGATGCACCGAGATCGTAACTTTCCCGCCCGCTGCACTGATGGAGCCGTCATTCTCCACCCGGGCCGAGCCGCGTCCGGATATCACCAATTGCCCACTTGGGAACGCCGTGAGAACGCCCTTGTTGATCAGCGCGGCCCCAGGGTCCAAGACCATTTTGAGGCTGGCGTTTGGGCCGAGGCTGTCGCGGCCGCCCTCAATCACGCCTCCATCGTTCGTGACCGTACCCCTTACTAGGACCGTTCCGAATTTCGCAGCGTAGTAGCCCGGCGGGCTGCCGCTCACCGGTCCGTTGTAGAGCGGTGGCGCCTCGTTCAACTTGACGTTCTTGAGGGTAACATTCTGCAAAACAAGCATCGGCGCGCTCGCAGCGGCGGCGCCGATCAGCCCAATCGTCGTGAGAACCGTCGCAGAACCAAAAGTTGAATTCGCTAAAACCGCGATT
The DNA here is from genome assembly GCA_025351925.1 of Rhodospirillales bacterium. Lineage (GTDB taxonomy): Bacteria > Pseudomonadota > Alphaproteobacteria > Acetobacterales > Acetobacteraceae > CAHJXG01. Next base: position 24,607 of record JANXVC010000214.1, read on the forward strand.
CCGCTTTGCAAATATAAGTTATCTCCAGCAACAGGCGCGCTTTTGGGAGACCAATTGAGTGCAGCTTTAAACGAGCCAACCGCGGTGTTCCAGTTTTTGACCGACATATTGTCACCCGATCGAGGAGCATTAATGGCCAGCATTTAATACGATTTCAAAATAGGAATATCTATGATACTCACGATAACGTTACATCTTTTGGGAACACTGAGCGGCTTATGCCGGCTTCCCAGTGCAACGGCTTGCCGGAGCCGGATGCCGCACCATTTTCCAACAACTATTCTGCCCTGCTTAAGCCTGGTCGGGGTATCCCTTTTGGAAGCTTTGAATTTTGAACAGCATAAGCCCTACGACCGCATCCGGGCCCACGGTCAGCGACGACCGTCCGACCGTGGAGGAGGCTGAGGCTGCGGTCCGCACGCTGCTGCGTTGGGCCGGCGATGATCCGACGCGGGAGGGCTTGCTCGACACGCCGAAGCGCGTTGTGCGCTCATATCAAGAATTGTTTGGCGGCTATGCCATTGACCCGGTCTCCCTGCTGGAACGCACGTTCGAGGAGGTCGAGGGCTATGACGAGATTGTCCTATTGCGCGACATTCGGCTCGAAAGCTATTGCGAGCACCACATGGTTCCCATTATTGGCCGCTGCCACGTAGCCTATCTGCCGAACCGCCGGGTGGTCGGGATCAGCAAGCTGGCCCGGGTCGTGGATGCCTATTCCAAGCGCCTGCAGATCCAGGAAAAGCTGACGGTGCAGATCGCCGCCACGATCGACCAGGTGCTGCAGCCGTTGGGCGTCGGCGTGATGATCGAGGCCGGGCACCAATGCATGACGACCCGCGGCGTGCACAAGCCCGGTGTCAGCATGGTCACAAGCCGCATGCTTGGCGCATTCCGCAACGATCCCACGACCCGGCGCGAGCTGATGGCGATGATCGGCCAGCGCTCGCCGGGCAGCTTTGAGACCTAATTAGGCCTATCGAAGTCCAGTCGAGCCGAAACCGCCGTCGCCGCGCATGGTCGCGTCCAGGTCGCTAACCTCGATCAGCGTCAGTTGCGGCGCCGGCGCGACTACTGCCTGGGCGATCCGGTCACCGCGATGGATGGCAAACGGCGAATCTCCTAGGTTGATCAGGCACACCATCAGCGGCCCGCGATAGTCGCTGTCCACCGTGCCGGGGCTGTTCGCGACCGAGATGCCGTGCCGGACCGCAAGTCCAGACCGTGGCCGAACCTGCATCTCATAGCCCTGCGGCACAGCGCAGGCGAAGCCGGTCGGTATCAACGCACGCTCGCCCGGCGCCAGCGTGAGCGGCATGTCGTCCGAGACCGCGGCGCGCAGGTCGAACCCGGCCGACCCAGTGGTCGCATAGGCGGGGATTGGCAGATCCGGGTTGCCGCCCAGCCTCAAGAAACGCACGGCCGGCGCGCTCACGCCAGCGCCTCGGCTATATCCAGCGCTTCAGCGATGTCCAGCGCCTCGGCGATGCGCTGCGCCAGACGCCCGGCAACGTCGGATTTCGGCATCCTGGGCCACGCCTCGATCCCTGCGGCGGTGACCAGATGCACCTCGTTCAGCTCACCGCCCATGATGCCGGTCTCCGGCCGCACGTCGTTCGCGACGATCCAATCGCAGCCTTTGCGGGTGCGCTTGGCTTGGGCGTGTTCCAGCATGTCTTCAGTCTCCGCAGCAAAGCCGACGACCAATTGCGGGCGCATAGAGCCGGTTGCGGAAAGCGTCGCCAGAATGTCCGGGTTGGGCACCAGCGCCAAAGCGGGCGGTGCGGCGCCCGGCGCCTTTTTGATCTTGGCGCTGGCCGGTGCCGTCACGCGCCAGTCTGCGACGGCCGCGGCGCAGACCGCCACGTCTGCCGGAAGCGCTGCGGTGCACGCGGCCAGCATCTGCTCGGCCGTCTCGATCCGATGCACGGTGACGCCGGGCGGGTCCGCGATCCCAACGGGTCCGCTCACCAGGGTGACGCGCGCGCCGAGTTGGGCCAGGGCGGCGGCGATCGAGTGGCCCTGCCGCCCGCTGCTGCGGTTGGCGAGGTAGCGCACTGGGTCGATCGGCTCATGCGTCGGACCGCTGGTCACTAGCGCGTGCCGACCCGCCAGCGGATGGGACGGCTGCAGCAGGGCCTGGATAGCGGCGAGGATCGCGGTGGGCTCCGCCAGGCGGCCGAAGCCGTATTCGTTGCAGGCCATGGCGCCCTCCTCGGGCCCGACCACGTGGACGCCGCGGGCGCGCAGCGTCGCCATGGCCGCGCGCGTCGCCGGGTGCGTCCACATCCGCACGTTCATGGCAGGGGCCACCAGCACCGGCTTGTCGGTGGCCAGCAGCACGGTGCTCGCGAGGTCGTCCGCCAAGCCGGCCGCCATCTTCGCCAGCATGTTGGCGCTGGCCGGCACGACCACCACCAGGTCGGCGGCGCGGGAGAGCTGGATGTGGCCCATCTCGCTCTCGTCGGTGAGCGACCACAGGCTGGAATAAACCTTCTCCTCGGTCAGTGCCTGCAGGCTGAGCGGCGTCACGAACTGCGCACCGCCCTCGGTGAGCACGGTGCTGACCGCGACGCCGTCGCGCCGCAGCAAGCGCACGAGTTCCAGAGCCTTGTAGGCCGCGATGCCGCCGCTGACGATAAGCAGTACGCGCTTCAAAGCCGCCAGCCCGTGTGGATCGCGGCGATCCCGCCAGTGAGGTTGCGGTGGCGCACGCGCGATAGTCCGGCGGCGCGCATCATCGCCGCCAGGGTCGCTTGATCCGGGAAGGTGCGGATGCTCTCCGCGAGATACTGGTAGCTGTCGGCGTCGCCCGCCACGGCGCGGCCGAGCCGGGGCAGCACCTGGAACGACCAGGCGTCGTAGGCCGGCGCGAGGGCGGCGACCTGGACGCGGGAGAACTCAAGGCAATGGAACTGCCCGCCGGGCTTCAGCACCCGGCGCGCCTCGGCCAGCACCGCCGGCTTGTCCGTGCAGTTGCGCAGGCCGAGCGCGATGCTGACCCGGTCCACCGAGCGGTCGTGCAGCGGGATCGCCTCCGCGTCCACCACCAGGAACGCCACGTCTGCGTCGTACGGCCGTTTGCGCGCCTCGGCGAGCATCGAAGGGTTGATGTCGGTGAGCCATACCGGCCCGCCGCCCCGGGCGCGCCAGCCGAACGCAATGTCGCCGGTGCCGCCCGCGAGGTCGAGCAATGTGCTGTCCGGCCGGGGCTGCAGACCCGCGATGAACCCACGCTTCCATACCCGGTGGACGCCGAGCGACATCAGGTCGTTCATCAGGTCATAGCGTGGGGCGACGCTGTCGAACACCGCGCGGACCATGGGCTTCTTTTCGGCCACGGGTACGCTGCGGAAGCCGAAGTCCGTGTTAGGGCGTAAGCTGGGGGCGGTCTCGGGATTGCTGCTCATAGGAGCAGCATATAGCTTGTCCTGCAGCGATGCCGGAACTCCCTGAAGTTGAAACCGTGATGCGCGGGCTGCAGGCGCGGCTGGAGGGGCGGGTGATCCGCCGTGCCGAGGTGCGGCGTCCGGACCTGCGCTGGCCGTTGCCGCTCAACCTGCAGACGCGGCTGACCGGTGCCCGTGTGCTGGGGTTCCGGCGCCGGGCCAAGTACATTCTGATGCGGCTCGCTCCGTTTTCCGACGACGCCGCCACCAGCGTGCTGCTGCATCTCGGCATGTCGGGCCGCATGCTGATCCGGCAGCACGGCTCGAACGCCGCAGTGCTGCATGAGCATGTCGAGCTGGAGACGGATGACGGCTGGCTGGTCGGGTTCGTCGATCCCCGGCGGTTCGGCTCGATCGACCTGGTGCCGACCGCCGCGGAGGACGCGCATCGCCTGTTGGCCGGATTGGGGCCGGAGCCGCTGGATGATGCGTTCGACGCTAACGTGCTTTCGCGGGCACTGGCCGGGCGCCGCACCCCGATCAAGGCGGCGCTGCTGGATCAGCGCGTGGTGGCGGGCCTTGGCAACATCTACGTGTGCGAGGCGATGTTCCGGGCCGGCATCGCGCCCAGCCGCCTTGCAGCCGACGTGACCGGAGCGCAGGCGGCACGGCTGGTGTCCGAGATCAAGGCGACGCTGCTGGAGGCGATCGCCGCCGGGGGTTCCAGCCTGCGGGACTATGTGCAGCCGGATGGTGAGCTCGGCTATTTCCAGCACGCCTGGCGGGTCTATGGCCGCGAGGGCGAGCGTTGCCACCAGTGTCCGGGCCCGCCCTGCCCTGGCGTCGCCCGCATCGTGCAGTCCGGCCGCAGCACCTTCTATTGTCCACGCCTGCAGGCCTGAGTTACACCGCACACCCGAAGGAGATTTTTATGCCCGAAATGCCAGCGCCTACGATGATTTTGGTCGAGACGCATGGGCGCGTGGGCCTGATCCGCCTGAACCGGCCCCAGGCGCTCAATGCGCTATGCGACCATTTGATGGATGAGCTAGGCCGCCAGTTGCTGGCGTTCGACGCGGACCCGGCGATCGGCGCCATCGTGCTGACCGGGTCGGACAAGGCGTTTGCCGCCGGCGCCGACATCAAGGAGATGAAGGACCGCAACTATCCCGACGTGTTCTTGCACGACTTCATCGGCGCGCGATGGGAGACGGTGCTGCGCGTCCGGAAGCCGGTCATTGCGGCGGTGAACGGCTTTGCACTGGGCGGCGGCTGCGAACTCGCGATGATGTGCGACATGATCGTCGCCGGCGATGACGCGCGCTTTGGTCAGCCGGAGATCAACCTGGGCGTGATTCCCGGTGCTGGCGGCACCCAGCGCCTGACCCGCGCGGTCGGCAAATCAAAGGCAATGGACATCTGCCTGACCGGCCGCATGATGGACGCGGCCGAGGCGGAGCGTTGCAACCTGGTGAGTCGCATCTTCCCAGCGGACGACCTAGTGACGGAGGCGCTAAAACTTGCCGCCAAGGTTGCTGCACAATCGCCGGTTGCCGCCGCCATGGCCAAGCGCGCGGTGAACGCAGCGTTCGAGACGACGCTCACCGAGGGCGTGCGGAGCGAGCGTGCGCTGTTCCTGTCGTTGTTCGGCACGCCGGATCAGCGCGAGGGCATGGCGGCGTTCGCCGAGAAGCGCACGCCGGCGTTCAGCGGCGAGGGTTAAGGTTGGCTTGGCAAGATCGGGATCAGTTTTTGGAACGCTCCGGCTTGACTCGAACATTGCGCCTCCATAGAACGGGCGGCTTCTGGCGCGCCTGACGTGCCCCCGCATCGCATTGTCTGAGAAGAGCTCCTATGGCGAACACCGCATCAGCGCGCAAGCGCATCCGTCAGACCGCCAAGCGCACCGAGCGCAACCAGGCCCGCAAGAGCCGCATGCGAACGTTTGTGAAGAAGGTTGAGGTCGCCTGCGCTGCCGGTGACAAGGCTGCCGCCGCTGAGGCGTTGCGCGTAGCGCAGCCGGAGATGCAGCGTGCGGCCGGCAAGGGTGTGATCCACATGAATACGGTCTCACGTAAAATATCGCGGCTGGCTGCTCGAGTTAAGGCGCTCGCCAGCGCCTGATATTTGGCCAGGCGGGTTTACTCGCCCAGCACTTTTGTATTGTTTTCGGGAAGCGGACATATTTGCATGTCCGCTTTCTTTGTTATTACTATGCTGTAAAATAGCAACTGAGTTTTGTATTGCCTTCAAGAACGGTTTGACCTAGTTGTGTCATGCGGTTGCCATGAAGCGACTGCTAACTGCTTCCAGCAGCGCCTGCTTCAGCGATTGGCGCAACTTTGTTCTCGCGGCGGCCCTGTGCCGTTAAACCCAGGCAGGTTTTAGCCGTTGAACCCAGGCAGGTCTTAATGGAATCAAACCAGGGTAATACGAAAACCAAGATGGCAGCCCTGGATGGTTTCACGACGCACCCAATCCCGGCCCGCTCGGCAGTCGAACAAGCCGCACATGAAGACGTCGCCGTGCAGCTCCTGGAACAATGGAATCGTGTCCGCAACCGCCTCCAGCAGGAGGTTGGCGATGTCGAGTATCGCACCTGGCTCCGGCAGATTACTCTCGGCAGCGTCGATGGTGACGAGGTCACAGTACATCTGCCGACCCGGTTCCTGCGGGACTGGGTGCGCGGGCACTACGCGGACAAGCTGAACGCACTGTGGCAGTCGGAAAATAAGCGCATTCGTCGGGTGGATATCCGGGTAGGCGGCATCGGCGTCTCGGTCGCGCCATCCGTGGCGGAACCCGATGATGCATTCCGCCCGGATGGGACAGTGATCGAAGTCGCTGCCACGGTGAAGGCATCTGAACGGTCGGACCCGCGCGCCGAAGCGTCCCGGCCGGAGATGGCCGCGCCCCTCGATACGCGGTTTGAGTTCGACAGCTTCGTCGTTGGCAAACCAAACGAATTCGCCTATGCCTGCGCCCGGCGCGTGGCCGAGCGGCCGTCAAGCCCCGGGTTCAATCCGTTGTTCCTATATGGCGGCGTGGGCTTGGGCAAGACGCATCTGATGCACGCGATCGGGATCGAGCTGTCCCGCCGCGACACGGCGCCGATCCAGGTCGCCTATATGTCGGCCGAGAAATTCATGTATCGCTTTATCGCGGCGATACGCAGCCAATCGACCATGGAATTCAAGGAGCAGCTGCGCAGCGTCGATGTGCTGATGGTGGATGACCTGCAATTCCTGATCGGCAAGGACAACACGCAGGAGGAGTTCTTCCACACCTTCAACGCGTTGGTGGACGCCGGCAAGCAGATCGTGGTGTCGGCGGACAAGTCGCCATCGGATCTGTCGGGCCTTGAGGACCGGCTGCGCACGCGGCTCGGCTGCGGCATGGTCGCCGACCTGCACGCGACAACTTTCGAGTTGCGGATCTCGATCTTGGAGGCGAAAGCGTCGCGGGCGGAGGCAGAGGTCCCGCCGAAGGTGCTCGAGTTCTTGGCGCACAAGATCACCAGCAACGTCCGCGAGCTGGAGGGCAGCCTGAACCGGCTGATCGCGCATGCGAACCTGTTCGGCCGGCCGATTACGCTTGAGAGCACGCAGGAGGTGCTGCACGACATCCTCAAGGCGCATGACCGCCGGGTGACGATCGAGGAGATCCAGAAGCGAGTGGCCGAGCACTGGAACATCCGCCTCGCCGACATGAGCAGCGCGCGGCGGGCCCGTGCGGTGGCGCGTCCCCGGCAGGTCGCGATGTATTTGGCGAAACAGCTCACCAGCCGGTCACTGCCGGAGATCGGCCGCAAGTTCGGCAACCGCGACCACACGACCGTCATGCACGCGGTGAGCCGGGTCACGGAGCTGATCGCGCAGGACGCCGATTTCGGCGAGCGGGTTGAGTTGCTGCGGCGGATGCTGGAAAGCTGAGCGTGACTGTTTCCTAGTGTATCTATTTCAGATACACTTGCCTGCCGCGGCGCCGGGTTCGGCACCCAACAGGAATGGTCTCATGAAGTTCAAGGCCGAACGCGCCACGCTGTTGAAAGCACTGGCCCACATCCAGAGCGTCGCCGAAAAGCGCAACACCATCCCGATCCTAGCGAACGCGTTAATTGTTGCCAAAGGCGGCACGCTTAGCTTTACCGCGACGGATATGGAAATCGCCATCGTCGAGGAGGTCCCGGCCAGCGTGTCGCGCGACGGCGCCACCACCGCTCCGGCCGCGACGCTGTATGAGATCGTGCGCAAGCTGCCGGAGGCGGCGGAGCTCGAGTTTGAGATGGCGAGCGAGGGTGGCCAGCTCACGCTGCGGGCCGGGCGCTACAGCACGAGCCTGGTGACGCTGCCGACCGACGATTTTCCCAGCATGACGGCCGGGCAGCTGCCGCACCGGTTTCAGCTCTCGGGCCTGGCGCTGCGCGGGCTGATCGACCGGACCCGCTTCGCCATCAGCACTGAGGAGACGCGGTATTACCTGAACGGCATCTACCTGCACGCGGCCGAAAGCGACGGCGGGCATGTGCTGCGCGCCGTGGCGACGGACGGCCATCGGCTGGCGCGGGTCGAGGAGCCGATCCCCGAGGGCGCTGCCGGCATGCCCGGCGTCATCATCCCGCGCAAGACCGTGGGTGAGCTGCGCAAGCTGTTGGATGAGGAGAGCGGCGAGGTCGAGGTCGCCCTATCCGACACGCGCATCCAGTTTAAGGCGGGAACGGTCACGCTCACCAGTAAGCTGATCGATGGGACCTTTCCGGAATACGAGCGGGTGATTCCCAAGGACAACGACAAGGTGCTGCGGGTCGGCAAGAAGGACTTTTCCGACGCCGTCGCCCGGGTGGCGGCCATCAGCAGCGAGCGGTCGCGCCCGGTGAAGATGGCGCTGGACCGCGACCTTTTGACGCTGTCCGCAGCGAGCCCCGAGCAGGGTACCGCGAGCGAGGAGCTCGACGGCGACCGGGTGCAGTACTCGTCGGGACCGCTGGAGATTGGATTCCAGGCGCGCTACCTCAACGACATCACCGACCAGATCTCCGACCACGTCGAGTTCTACTTTTCGGACGGTTCGGCGCCGACGATCGTGCGCGACGCCGGCGACGCCAGCGCGCTGTACGTGCTGATGCCGATGCGCGTTTAGGCCAAACTTGTAGGCCAATCTTGCTGCGGCTCACGCGTCTGACGCTGACGCAGTTCCGCAACTACCCTGCTCTGACCTGGCGACCGGCCGCGCGCATCGCCGTAGTGACGGGGCCGAACGGGTCCGGCAAGACCAACCTGCTGGAGGCCGTGTCACTGCTGCAACCCGGACGTGGCCTGCGCGGCGCACGGATGGCCGATCTCGCGCGGCAGGCAGCGGACGCGCCGGGCCGCTGGGGCGTTGC
>JANXVC010000229.1 GCA_025351925.1 Rhodospirillales bacterium
GGACGGGATGGCCGTCGAAGTGCCGAATGGCTCCTCCGTCTTGCAGGCGTGCGAGGCCGTCGGCGTCGAGATCCCGCGTTTCTGCTATCACGAACGGCTCTCGGTGGCCGGCAATTGCCGGATGTGCCTGGTTGAGGTCGAAAAGGCGCCGAAGCCGATCGCGAGCTGCGCCTATCCCGTGGCCGACGGCATGGTGGTTCGGACCGACACCGCCATGGTGCGCCAGGCGCGTCGCGGGGTGATGGAGTTCCTGCTGATCAATCATCCGCTCGACTGCCCGATCTGCGACCAGGGCGGCGAGTGCGACCTGCAGGATCAGGCGTATTCCTACGGCATGGATCATTCCCGCTTCGCTGAGAACAAGCGGGCGGTGAAGGACAAGTACCTGGGCCCGCTGGTCAAGACGTTCATGACCCGCTGCATTCACTGCACCCGCTGCATCCGCTTCAGCAGCGAGGTCGCCGGCGTGTCGGAGATGGGCGCCACGGCGCGCGGCGAGAACATGGAGGTCGGCACATACATCGAGAAGGCGCTGACCACCGAACTGTCCGGCAACCTGATCGACATTTGCCCGGTCGGTGCGTTGCTGAACAAGCCATACAGCTTCACGGCCCGGCCGTGGGAGCTGCGTAAGACTGACAGCGTGGACGTGCACGATGCGCTCGGCGCCAATATTCGAGTGGACGCCCGCGGCTCCGAGGTGCTGCGTGTGCTGCCACGTACCAATGAGGACGTGAACGAGGAATGGCTGGGCGACAAATCCCGCTTCAGCCATGACGGCCTGAAGCGCCGCCGTTTGGACAAGCCCTGGGTGCGCCAAGATGGCAAACTGCGTCCGGCGAGCTGGCCCGAGGCGTTCGGCGCTATCACCGCCAAGCTGCAGGGTCTGCCCGGCGAGCGCATCGGGGCCCTGGCAGGCGATCTCTGCGATGCCGAGAGTATGATGGCGATGAAGGACCTGATGGCGTCGCTCGGATCGCAGAACCTTGACTGCCGCCAGGACGGCGCCGCGCTCGATGCCGGGCGGCGTGATTTCTACACGTTCAACACGACCGTCGCCGGGATCGAGGACGCCGATGCGATCCTGCTTATTGGCAGCAATCCGCGGCGCGAGGCTCCTGTACTGAACGCGCGCATTCGCAAGCGGCTGAACCATGGGGGCTGTCCAGTCGCCTATGTCGGCCAGCCCGCCGATCTCACCTACCCGGCGCGACACCTCGGCGACACCATGGTCGGGATCGAGGGTGCGGCCGATATGCTGCGGGATGCGAAGCGGCCAATGATCATCCTAGGGCAGGGCGCGCTAGCCCGGCCGGACGGCGCAGCCGTGCTGGCAGCGGCCTGGGCACTCGCGGCCTCGGTCGGCGCGTTGACCGCCGAGTGGCACGGGTTCAACGTTCTGCATACCGCTGCCGCCAGGGTCGGCGCGCTCGACCTTGGCTTCATGCCGGGGCCAGACGGCAAGGCGCTTTCCGCTATGCTCGGTGGTGGCATCGATCTGCTATGGCTGTTGGGCGCTGACGAGTTCGACACCGCTGCCATCGGCGCCGACACCTTCGTCGTCTATCAGGGGCACCATGGCGACCGTGGCGCGGCCCGCGCCGACGTCATCCTCCCGGGTGCCGCCTATACGGAAAAAGGTGGCACCTACGTCAACACTGAGGGCCGGGTGCAGCGCGGCTACGTCGCCACTCAGCCGCCCGGCGAGGCGCGCGAGGATTGGGCCATCCTTCGTGCGTTCAGCGCCGTGCTCGGCAAGCCGTTGCCATACGATACCATCCAGGGCGTGCGCGAGCGTCTGGCCATCGTCAACCCGGTGTTCGCAACCATTCAAACGCTGGCACCGCACGGCTGCACCGACCAGGCCGGTCCGTCTGGCGATCCCGCCAGCGTCGGCACTGCCGCATTGCAGCCCGCGGTGCTCGACTACTACCAGACCAACGCCATCAATCGCGCCAGCGCCACCATGGCCGAGTGCACCCGCACCTACACGGCCCCGCTGCTCCAGGCGGCGGAGTAAGCATCCAGTGAACGCGTTCGCCGCCGCCCCGTTCGGCACGTTGATCCTGACCGTCGTGCAAACGCTGGCGATGCTCGTCCCGGTGCTGGTCAGCGTCGCCTATCTGACCCTGGCCGAGCGCAAGGTGATGGCGGCCATGCAAGCGCGTAAAGGCCCGAATGTCGTCGGACCCTTCGGCTTGCTGCAGCCGTTTGCCGACGCGCTGAAGATGCTGATGAAAGAGACGATCGTGCCGACCGGCGCGAACCGTATCCTGTTCATCGTGGCGCCGCTGCTGACCATGACGCTGGCGATGATCGCCTGGGCGGTGATCCCAGTGAACGACGGCTGGGCGATCGCCAACATCAATGTCGGCGTGCTGTATCTGTTCGCCATCAGCAGCCTTGGCGTCTATGGCATCGTCATCGCCGGCTGGGCCAGCAACTCGAAATACGCCTTCCTCGGCGCGATGCGCTCGGCGGCGCAGATGGTCAGCTATGAGGTCAGCATGGGCTTCGTCATCGTGACCGTGCTGCTCTGCGCTGGCAGCCTGAACCTCACCGACATTGTCCGCGCCCAGGAGCACGTCTGGTTCTTCATCCCGCTGTTCCCAATGTTCATCGTCTTCTTCATCTCGACACTGGCAGAAACCAATCGCGCGCCGTTCGACCTGCCGGAGGGTGAGAGCGAGATCGTTGGCGGCTTCCACGTTGAATACGGCGCGATGACCTTCGGGCTGTTCTTCCTCGGCGAATACGCCAACATGATCCTGATGTCGGCGATGACATCGATCCTGTTCCTCGGCGGCTGGCTGAGCCCGATCCCGTTCGCACCCTTCACCTGGGTGCCGGGCCCGCTCTGGTTCATCGCGAAGATTTGCCTCGTGCTGTTCATGTTCGTCTGGGTGCGCGCGACCTTCCCGCGCTTCCGCTACGACCAGTTGATGCGGCTCGGCTGGAAAGTATTCCTGCCCCTGTCGCTTGGCTGGCTGATCCTGACCGCGGGCGTGCTGCTGGCGATGGGTTGGCTGCCCAACGCGCATCCCGTCTGACGCGACTGACTTGCTCTGACGCCCGGCTGGGCCTATGCCGCCGGGCAGATTAGGAACCGACCCATGGCATTCCTGGACCGTACTGCGCGCAGCCTTTTGCTCGGCGAACTGCTTTCTGGCATGTCGCTGACCTTGAAGTATTTTTTCCGGCAAAAGGCGACCATCAACTATCCCTACGAAAAGGGACCGATCTCGCCGCGCTTCAAAGGTGAGCACGCTCTGCGTCGCTATCCCAATGGCGAAGAGCGCTGCATTGCATGCAAACTATGCGAAGCCGTGTGCCCGGCGCTCGCCATCACCATCGAGGCGGAGCCGCGCGACGACGGCACCCGGCGCACCACGCGCTACGACATCGACATGACAAAGTGCATCTATTGCGGCCTATGCGAAGAAAGCTGCCCGGTCGATGCTATCGTCGAGGGTCCGAACTTCGAGTTCGCCGTCGAGACACGCGAGGAGTTGCTCTATAACAAGGAGCGCCTGCTCGCGAACGGCGATCGTTGGGAGAGCGAACTGTCGAAGCGGCTTGAGCTTGATGCTCCATACCGCTAGGGCATTCTGATGATCGTCACCGCTGCGTTTTATGTTTTCTCCGCGATCCTGATTGGGTCGGCCGCCGCGGTGGTGACATCGCGTAACCCCGTGCACTCCGTGCTATTCCTGATCTTGGCGTTCTTCAATGCGGCCGCCCTATTCCTGATCGCCGGCGCCGAGTTCCTGGCGATGATCCTCGTCATCGTCTATGTCGGCGCGGTCGCGGTGCTGTTCCTGTTTGTCGTGATGATGCTAGACGTGAACTTCGGCCAGCTACGCGAGGGCTATCAGCGCTACTTGCCGGTGGGCGCGACCGTGGGCGCCGTGCTGTTCGCCGAGCTGCTGCTGGTGCTGGGCGGCTGGCAGTTTGCCCCGCAGGCGTCCTCATTGCGGCTCAGCAGCACGCCGGCCGGGATCACCAACACCCAGGCGCTAGGGCGGCTGATCTATACCGACTACGTGTTCCTGTTCCAGATGGCCGGGCTGATCCTGATGGTGGCGATGATCGGCGCGATCGTGCTCACCCATCGTGAGCGGACCACTACCCGCCGCCAGAGCATCGCCCGGCAGAATGCTCGCCAGGTCTCCGACACCTTGGAGATCATGGAGGTCGGCTACGGCGCCGGCACCAACGTCACCGGCATCATCCGCCCGAAGCGTGAGCCGGCGCCGGTGCTGGCTGACGAGCCGCATACCCACGGTGTCGGCCTTCCTGGACCCGGAGAGCACTGATGGCCCCCATCGGCGTCGGCCACTATCTGACGGTCGCGGCCATCCTGTTGGTGCTCGGCATCTTCGGCATCTTCCTGAACCGGAAGAACGTGATCGTCATCATGATGTCGATCGAGCTCATTCTGCTCGCCGTGAACCTGAACTTGGTTGCATTTAGCTCGGCGCTGAATGATCTCGCTGGCCAGGTCTTCGCGCTGTTTGTCTTGACTGTCGCTGCCGCCGAAGCCGCCATCGGTCTCGCCATCGTCGTCGTCTATTTCCGCAACCGCGGCTCGATCCAGGTCGAGGACGTGAACCTGATGAAGGGCTAGCGGATGCTGTATGCCGTCGCCGTTTTCGCCCCGTTGCTGGGCGCGCTGGTCGCCGGCCTGCTCGGCCGCCAAATCGGCGATAAGGCCAGCCAAGCGGTAACCATTCTATGCATGATCGTGGCAGCCATCTGTGGAACCGCAAGCTTCCTGCCGTTCCTCGGCGGTGAAGGTCACCCGGATACGGTCTCGCTCGGCACATGGATACAGGTCGAGGGTTTCCACGTTGAGTGGGCCCTTCGTTATGACACGCTGTCGGCGGTGATGGTCGCGATGGTCACCTTCATCGCGACACTCATCCACATCTACAGCGTCGGCTACATGAGCCACGACGCGACCATCCCGCGCTTCTTCAGCTACCTGAGCCTATTCACCTTCGCCATGCTGATGCTGGTGACAGCCGACAACCTGGTGCAGCTGTTCTTCGGCTGGGAAGGCGTCGGCCTCGCGAGCTATCTGTTGATCGGCTACTGGTATGACCGCCCGAGCGCCTGCGCCGCCGCCATCAAGGCGTTCGTCGTCAACCGCATCGGCGACCTCGGCTTCGCCGTCGGCATCGCGCTGGTGTTCGTC
>JANXVC010000239.1 GCA_025351925.1 Rhodospirillales bacterium
CGCGTCTGCAACGACGTGGCTGGTCTGGCCCATCACTGCTGGCCTGGGCTTGCGGCCGTCGGCCGCGTCGATCGCACCCGCACCTGCAAGCGGACTGGTGCGACAACGACGGAAACCCAGCTCTACCTGCTCGGACACGCCTACACGCCCGAGCGCCTGCTTGCCTTGTCGCGCGGCCACTGGGCCGTGGAGAACAACCTGCATTGGGTTCTGGACGTGACCATGGGCGAGGATGCGTCGCTGGTGCGGCGCGGCCACGGCCCGCGCAACCGCGCCACGCTCAAGCGCGTGGCGCTCAACGCCGTCCGCATCGTCACGGGCAAGAACTCCATGCGCCACACCATGCGGGATGCAGTGCTGGACGTGCGCGTCCTCGCCGACATCCTCGACCATATGCCCGTCGCTTGATGCGAAATCCCTGCAGGTTAGGTGCAGTGCTTTGGCCACCAATCTCAGGGTTAAGTGCAGCGTCTCACGTTGGGTGCAGTGCATAAGCATCTGATAAAACTCAACATACAGTCTCACGGTTAAGCGCAGCGTGACATACTCAACGGCGAGCTGGAGAACGCTTTCCGGCGCCGATGGCCGGGGTTCCAGCCGCCATCCAAGACCGAACCGGACGAGGCAGGTAACGGCTCGTTTGCCTTACCGCCGCCCCCGGGTATCACCGCACCGGTTGCCCACGTTTTGAGATGGGCTCCCTTCTTACACAAATAAGATCAATGCGCTAACCTGACCCTTACCAACCGTATGACACGGCCTGCCTGGCATATACAAAGCGAGCCAACCCATGTTCGACGAACCCGGTTTTCCAAGCGACCCTGACTATGACGCCACCGCGCCCACGCTGTACACTTTCGTATATTGCAGTCGTGCCGCCGAGGGCGTGGACGACGCAGAGGTCAACCGCCTCATCGAGTCGGCGCAACGCTACAATCTCACCTGCGGCATCACCGGGGTGCTCGTTTTCGGCAGCGGCGTCTTCTTCCAATGGATCGAGGGGCCGGCAGCCGAGGTGCGGAAGCTGATGGCGAGCCTGCACGGCGATCCTCGCCATTACGATATCGTCTCGCTGGACCAGAGCGAGGAAAAGCGCGAGCGTCTGTATCCGAATTGGCAGATGGAGCGGGTCGGTGCCGACGACATCCGCGAAGTTCTCCAGGACGCGCTCGAAAGCGCCGAAGACGAGAACAATATCGCAGCACTGAAACGTATTCTCGATCACCTTGCTACGAGGTCGCTAGATTCGCTTGGGCGAGCTAATTAGGCCGGCAATTGGCAGCTTCGAGCCGATCAGCCACTGAGCCGAGGCGGCGGAAGGGTCCATCCCCTCCCGTCCAAAGCGCCTACCATCGACATCGCCATCCCGGGCTGTTCGCCAGATAATCAGGTCAGCAATGGCAACAGTCAACCGCGCACCAGTTGCCACTCCGTTCCGCAACTTGGCCGTTTTTCAGCCTATAGAGGTGACTGGGCCGACTAGACATCGGCGGGCAGCCTCTCATGCGTGCTGTCGCGTCAGGTGCATCGTGTTGGACTTTGGCGACGACCTGTACCTCACGTCGAATTCGGCACAAGTCAGGAGCGTCGCCATGGCTGAACCCGTCTGAACAACGGCAAAATCAAGAACAACGCATGGGCCGAGCCGTTCCTCATCTGTTGCGTCGCCAAACCTCCTCCTGCAGCACGCTTGCGAACAAGACCCAGGCGAGCAGCGGCAGCCCAGCCCAGGCGGCTCGCCGGTCCACGGAAGCTGCCGTGGCCACCGTTGCAGCCGATGTCACGACCATGCCTGCCGTGACTTCCAGGGCCTGGTCCAGCCGCTTGCGCTTGAACAACACCCAGGAAAAGCCGGCGACGCCCAGCAGGTTCAGGCCCCATGCCCCGAGCGCCAGGCTGCGGGGTTGCGACGGCCTTGCCGTCAGCAGCCGGTATCCCGAGTACCCCAGCAGCGCGTCGAGCGCTGTCCAGGCGATGCCGAAGACCGGGCCAGGGGGCGTGAACGATGGCTTGCGCAAGGTTGCATACCACGCGGCCGTGCCTGGATGGTCTGCGGTCGGGTTGAACCGCCGCCCGTTGAGTTGGGCAGAGATCACCGCGGTGCCCGCAAGAAGCGCGGCTGAGGTCTTCTGCATCGGTAGTCTCCTTTGATTTGCTGCGCCCGCATGGGACTAAAAGACAGGGTTTCCCAGACCACAGCAGGATGGCATCGGTCAATGTAGCGCAGCTGAAGGTGGCTGCGGGAAAGAACGGAGCAGGTAGGGGCACACCCAACGTTCGCGCCGTGAAGTGCAAAGTAGCGGCGTCTCCCTGGGGAATGCCCTAGCCGCTATTATTCATCAGCCCGAAGCGACCTCCTGCGAGACAGGCGTTTCTCGCGTGATGGTTGTGCGGGCGTGCGGATACGCGGCCACCTCGGGGATGACATGCTGGCGGCACGATACGGCGGCGTGAGGGGTTGAT
>JANXVC010000240.1 GCA_025351925.1 Rhodospirillales bacterium
TTCTCGACCGCGAGCCGCTCGGACCGGCCGTTGATGGCGATGCCGGTGGCGAGCCGCGCCTCCTCGCGGCTTGACAGGGTCTGGGCGAAGCCGGCGAGGGTGTCCGGCCCGATCACGACATACGCGTCCACGCAGCAATAGCCCTCGGCCGGCACCCGGAGGTCGTGGAAAAAGTGGTTGATCGCGTTCGACTTGTCCGCGTGCTCGATCCGGTAAACCTCGATCGGCAGCGAGCAGGCGTCGGCCGCCTGCAGGGCGATCGCCGCGCTGTCGTCCGTCGTGCCGTTAAGCAGCACGGTGGCCAGCACGCGCCGTCCGCCCGCGGCCTGGGCGATGCTCGCGATGCACTGGCCGATGCGGGCCGCCTCGTTGTGGCCGAACACCCCGACCTGCCAGTCCCATAGGGCGCGGTTCGCCATCGCGGTGCCTCCTGCCGGCTGGGTTGGCAGCGCTACGCTGGCGCCCTGGGGTGGGTTGCGTCCGATGCCGGGATCGTGCCCGGCGCGGCAAGATAGGCGACGCTGGCAAGAGGGGCGATGCCGGCAAGACACAGGCGCCGCGCGGAACCCTGGACGGCGGGCGGTTCGGCTTTTGCGGGCACGCGCGCCCATGTATAGAGGCCGGATGCCCATCGTTCGCACTTCCCCCGTGATGCGCAGCCTGGTTCTGCTGGGGCTCGCGGCTGGCGTGCTGGCGGCACCGGACGCGCGGGCGCAGTTCAGCGGGGTGCGCCGGGCGCGGCCGACGGTGGCGCCGCAGCCGTTGACGCGGACCGACCCGGTGACCTTCACCGCCGACCGCGTCGAGTATGACCGCGACAACGCCATCGTCTCGGCGTCAGGCAACGTCGAAGCATGGCAGAACGACAACGTGCTGAAGGCCGACAAGATCACCTTTGACCGCAACACCAACGTGGCGGCGGCCTCTGGCCATGTCGTGATGCTGCAGCCGGACGGGCAGGTGCTGTTCAGCGACTACGCCGAGTTGACGGAGGGACTGCGCGACGGCGTGCTGAAGGGCATGCGGGCGATCCTGGCGGAGAACGGCAAGCTGGTGGCGAACGGCGCGCGGCGGACCGAGGGGGCGATCAACGAGCTGTCCCGCGTGGTGTATTCGACGTGCAACCTGTGCACGACGGACCCGAGCAAGCCGCCGCTGTGGCAAATCCGCGCGAGGTCCGGAGTGCAGGACGGGCAGAACAAGAAGATCGAGTATCGCGACGCGGTGCTGGACATCTACGGCGTGCCGGTGGCGTATTTCCCGTATTTCTGGCACGCGGACCCGTCGGTGAAGCGGGCGAGCGGGTTCCTGGTGCCGCAGTTCGGGCAGGCGAGCCGTTTGGGCACTTTCCTGTCGGTGCCGTATTTCTGGGCGATCGACGATGTTTCGGACGCGACGATCACCCCCACGCTCAGCAGCCAGCAGTATGGCAACCTGAACACGCAGTATCGCCGGCGCTTCAACGACGGCACGCTGGACATCGACGCGGGCTTTGGTAGGGATCTCGGCAAGATCGAGGCGGATATCTTTGCCCGCGGACGGTTCGCCTATGACGATACCTGGCGCTACGGCTTTGATATCGACCGGGCGACCAGCTCGCGGTATCTGCGGGACTACCGGGTGAACAACCGCGCGGACGTGCTGACCAGCCGGGTGTTCCTGGAGGGGTTCGGCACCGGCGCCTACACCAAGCTCGACAGCATCGCCTATCAGGGGCTGGTCGATAGCATCCGGCAGAACCGGCTGCCGTATGTGTTGCCGCGATACGAGTATAGTTTTTTCGGCGAGCCGGATGCGCTGGGCGGGCGGCTGAGCTTCGACACGCAGAACTTCAACGTGCTGCGGCAGATCGGCACGAACACCCAGCGCACGGCGGCGACGCTGAACTGGCAGCGGCCGTTCGCCGGGTCGTTCGGCGAGGTGTACGGCCTGACGCTGCAGGCCGACGCCGCCGCGTACAGCGCGACCAGCCTGGACCAGAATCCGAACTATGCCCGGAACGGCAGCACCGAGCTGGCGCGGGCGCAGCCGCAGGTGGCGATCGACGTGCGCTGGCCGCTGGTGCGGGACGGCTGGGGCACGCAGCTGATCGAGCCGCGGGCGCAGATCATCGCGGGCCCGAACACCGGGGGCGGGCGCAACCAGCGCGTGCCGAACGAGGACAGCCTGGATTTCGAGTTCACCGACCAGAACCTGTTCAGCCTGAACCGTTTTCCGGGGCTCGACCGGCTGGAGGGCGGGGTGCGGGCCAACGTGGCGCTGCACCTGAACTGGACGGTGGGCGGGGCGCAGGTGGACGGGCTGGTGGGCGAGAGTTTTCGCAGCCACAAGGACGATACGTTTCCGGTCGGCTCCGGTTTAGAAAATCGGGCGTCCGATATCGTGACGCGCACGACGGTGTCGCCGGCGCCGTGGCTCGACCTCACCGGGCGGACGCGGCTCGATCACCGGAACGCGAACGTGCGGTTCGCCGACGCGATCGGCAGCGCGGGGACGCCGCTGCTGCGGGTGTCGGGGGGCTATATCTACTCGGCGGTGAACCCGTATTTCCTGTATGACACGCCGACGATCCCGGCGAGCTATTTCCGGCACCGGAACGAGAGCACGGTCTCGGCCAGTACGCAATTCGACAAATACCGCGCTTCGGCCTATGTGCGGCGGGACCTGGACCTCGCGAAATTCAGCAGCGCTGGGGTGCGGGCGACCTACGAGGACGAGTGCTTCATCTTCGACGTGAGCTACAACAAGCGCTATACGCCGCTGAACGGCGACAACGGGGCGACCTCGATCCTGTTCCAGCTGACCTTCAAGACGGTCGGCCAGTTCGGCGTGAACCGCATCTGATGCCGACGGGGACATCCATGACGAACCGCAGCTTTTTGACACTGATTGCCGCGCTGGCCGCCATCCACAGCGCTGGTCATAGCGCCGATGCGCAGCCGCGCCGCCCGGTCATCCCGGCGGTCGCCCAGCCCGGCGTGACGCAACCAGGCGTCTCGGGGCCCGAGGACGGCAATGCCGGGCAGATCGTCGCCGTGGTGAACGGGGACGTCATCACCAGCGGCGATGTCGGCAACCGCGGCCGGCTGTTCGCGCTGAGCACCGGGCTGCCGGTGACGCCCGAGGTGCTGGCGCGGCTGCGCCCGCAGGTCGCGAAACAGCTGGTGGACGAGCGGCTGCGGCTGCAGGAGGTGCAGCGCCGCCGCATCGGCGTGAGCGACCGCGAGATCGCCGAGGCGATCGGCGAGATCGAGCAGCGCAACGGCATGGCCAAGGGCGCGCTCGGCGGCAGCCTGCGCGGCCAGGGCGTGGCAATGCGGACGCTGATCGACCAGGTGCGGGTGCAGCTCGGCTGGACCCGGGTGCTGCGGGAGGAGCTGGGGACCAAGGCCGACATCACAGCCGCCGACGTCGCCGAGCAGTTGCGCATCTTCAAGGACCAGATCGGCAAGCCGGAGTTCCGAGTTTCCGAGATCTTCATCCCGATCGACGAGCCGGCGAAGTCGGCCGACGCGCGGAAGTTCGCCGACACGGTGATCGCGCAGCTTCGCGCCGGGGCGCCGTTCCCGGTGGTGGCGGCGCAGTTCAGCCAGAGCCAGACGGCGCTGCAGGGTGGGGATCTCGGCTGGGTGCGGGCGAGCCAGTTGGACCCGGAGATCGCCAGCGTCGTGCGGGAGATGCCGCCGGGTGCGGTCAGCAACCCGGTCGAGGTGCCGGGCGGCATCAGCATCGTCTCGCTGCGCGCCAAGCGCGAGATCGGGCGCGACCAGGCGACGGTGATGAGCATCCGCCAGGTGTTCGTGCCGTTCGTCGGCGCGCTGAACCCGGCGGCGCCCACGGATCAGCAGCGGCGCGCGGTGGAGCAGGCGCAGGGCATCAGCCGCAGCGCCAAGACCTGCAAGGACATGGAGGAGGCCAACCAGCGCGTCGGCGCGGTGCGGCCGTCCGACCCCGGCGAGGTGCGGCTGGAGACGGTGGCGTCGCCGCAGCTGCGCAACCTGCTGGCCGGCATGAGCACCGGCGTCGCCAGCAAGCCGGTGGTGGCCAATGAGGGCGCTGCGGTGCTGATGGTGTGCTCACGCGAGCAGAAGACCGCGGCGACGCCGACCAAGGAGGAGATCAGCGAGAAGCTGCTGCAGGAGCGGGTGGAGCTGGCGTCGCGGCAGCTGCAGCGGGATTTGCGGCGGCGGGCGGTGATGGATGATCGGGGCGTGTAGAGCTGGAGCTTCCGCCGCTTCGGGACGTCATTGCGCGGCATGGGCTGGATGCGCGGCGTAAGCTTGGGCAGCATTTCCTGCTGGATGCGAACGTCACGGGGCGGATTGCGCGCCTGGCGGGGGACCTCGCGGGCCGCCATGTGGTCGAGGTCGGGCCGGGTCCCGGCGGGCTGACCCGCGCCTTGCTGGAGACCGCGGCAATCAGCGTGCTGGCGGTCGAGGTCGATGCCCGGGCGATCGAGGCGTTGGCGGAGCTGGAGGCCGCGTATCCCGGGCGGCTCCGCGTGCTGGCGGCGGATGCGACGCGGACCGACCTTGCGGCGCTGGCGTCGGGCCCACGGCAGCTTGTTGCCAACCTGCCGTATAACGTCGCGACCCCGCTGCTGATCGGCTGGCTGCGCCAGGCGGCGGCGTGGGAGCGGATGACGCTGATGTTCCAATTGGAGGTCGCCGAGCGCATCGCGGCGGTGCCGGACACCTCGGCGTATGGGCGGCTGTCGGTGCTGGCGCAATGGACCTGCCGGACCGCGCTGTTGATGCGGCTGCCGCCGGGCGCGTTCGTGCCGCCGCCGAAGATCTGGTCGGCGGTGGTCGGATTGGTGCCGCACGCCGAGCAGCCGGCGCCGGAGCTGTTTGCCGCGATGGAGCGGCTGACGGCGGCGGCGTTCGGGCAGCGGCGCAAGATGCTGCGCGGCTCGCTGCGGGGGCTGGGCGGCGAGGCGCTGCTGGAGCGGGCGGGCATCGCGCCGGAGCGTCGGGCGGAGACGCTGGACATCGCGGAGTTCGACCGGCTGGCGCGGCTGACGGCGTAAGGGGCCGCAGGACCATCGCTCCCTAGTAACATTTGCGCGGTTTATGTTGCGCCAAACGAATTATGACGGGACTGATCGCACATTCCTGGCTAGGATGCGCCCTGTAGCCCCAGTTGCCACCTTGGCGATCGCGCGGGCCAAACGGCGAATGGCAAACGGGACGATGGGCATGACCAGCGTTGAGAGCGGGATCGTTAAGCGCTGGCTGCACCATGTCTCCCCGCCCCGGCGGGTGATGTGGTCCGGCATCGCGCTGATTGCGGCGGGTGCGGTGGCGAGCGGGATGGCGGTCTGGCCGCATGTGCCGGCGCCGCAGGGGCAGCCGGTCATGCTGGCCAGCCTGGTCGCGGCCTCTGGCCTGCTGCTGGTGCTGGCGGCCCTGCTGCATGAACTGTGGCGGCAGCGGACCAGCCAGGCGGCGCTGCGGACCAATGAGCAGGCTTTACCGGAGGCACCGGCTGGGTTGGGCGACATGCCGGAGCGGCGGGGCCAGGCAGGGTCCGTCCTGCACGACGAGCTGACGCGGCTGTTCAACCAGGCGACGATCACCGAGCGACTGGAGCAGGTGATCGAGCAGGCCCGGCCGGTGGGCGGCTGCGCGCTGCTGTATCTCGACCTCGACCGCTTCAAACAGGTGCACGACGCGCGCGGCCACGCGGTGGGCGACCTGCTGCTGATCGAGGTGGCGCAGCGGCTGCAGGGTGCGCTGCGCGGGGCGGACGTGGTGGGCCGGATGGGCGAGAACGCGTTCGCGGTGGTGCTGCCCGGCGTCGCCGCGGTCGAGCAGGCCCGGCGGTCGGCGCTGCGCCTGGCGGCGGTGCTGCGGGAGCCGTACGTGCTGGGCGGGGTCACCAGCCGGATCGACGCGTCGATCGGCGTGGCGCTGTTTCCGGCGGATGGGGACACGGCGGCGGCGCTGCTGCAGCAGGCGCGCGGCGCGCTGGAGCGGGTGAAGTCCACCGGGCGCAGCGCGGTCGCCTGCAGTGAATCGCCGGCAGCGCTGGCGGACGCGCTGCTGATGGAGCAGGACTTGCAGGAAGCGCTCGAGCTGGAGCAGTTCGAGATGAGCTATCAGCCGGTGTTCGGCGTGCGGAGCGGGGCGCCGCTGGCGTTCGAGGCGCTGGTGGGCTGGCGGCATCCGACGCGGGGCATGGTGCCGCCGTCGGTGTTCATGCCGCTATGCGAGCGGTCCGGCCTGATTGAGAAGCTGGGGCGCTGGGTGCTGCTGACCGCGTGCACCGAGGCTGCGACCTGGGCGACGCCGGTGCGGCTGTCGGTCAACCTGGCGGCGGCGCAGTTCCGGCGGGGCGACCTGGAGCACTTGGTGATCGAGACGCTGGAGCATTCGGGCCTGGCGCCGGAGCGGCTGGACCTTGAGGTGAGCGAGGCGGTGCTGCTGGAGCATTCGCAGCAGGTGCTGGCGGTTATGCTGCCGCTGCGGACGCTCGGGGTGCGGCTGGTGCTGGACGATTTCGGCCAGGCGAAGGTGGCGCTGCACACTTTCCGCGACGGGGCGTTTCAGCAGATCAAGATCAACCGGTATTCCGTTGCGGCGATGCTGATCGATCCGGACGCGATGGGCGTGGTGCGGACCGTGCTGGACATGGCGGCGGAGATGCAGATCGACGTGGTGGCGGAGGGGGTCGAGGAGCAGGTGCAGCTCGACATGCTGACGCATCTGGGCTGCGGCCAGGTGCAGGGCGGGCTGCTGGGTGCGCCGCAGTCGCCGGAGTGGACGCGGCAGTATCTATGGCAGGCGACGCGGCGGATCGATGGGGGGGCGGTGCTGCTGGGTGCGGGGGGGTAGGGTGGTCAGCGGAACCGGTGCGGTATCCCGGCCTGCTTCATGATTTCGTTTGCGGTGTGCCGGGACAGTATCTTTCCATCGACTGGAAATTTCACGCCAGTATGCGGGCTGAACCATATCTCATGGTCGCCCGCACCCTGTCGGTAGAAGCTGCATCCGGCTTTCTCAAGAGCTTCTTTGACGAGCCGTGTCCAGCTAGCCATGCGTTCGCAGGCGGATCTTCGTGACCTGCTCGGAGAGCAGCACCAGCGGCATCTCGTCAGGATAGGGTTCAGCGCGATCAGTGGAACTCAGGTCACGGTTGAGTTCCAGCAATTCCGGGATCAGGACGCTCAGCTTGGCCTGAAGCTCCTGGAATGTGGCGCCTTCCGCGACTAGGCCCGGCACGTCGCTGCTGGTCGCCACGAATATGTCCGCCTCCGCATCCCAAATCGCCCGCACGACGATTGTGCCACTGACCATTCGCGTCCCCTTACGACCACCCGCTTATGCATAGCATACGCGATGAGTATTTGGGGCGGCGTGGAGAAAAGTACTCGCCCGCCTACCCCCCCTCCCGCTGCGCCAGGCGCGCGTCCTTGCGGGCGGAGCCGGCGCTGCTGCCGACCCAATAACCGACGACGTTCGTCGCCATAGCGCCCAGGGTGCCGAGCAGGACGTTCAAAACCGTCTCGGAACCAACCGGAGTTGCATGCAGCAGCACCAGGCCCATCACGGTGCCGAAGGTGACCAGCACCACCACGCTGGTCACCGGCGCGCCCCACGCCATGGCGCTGCCGGATTGCGCGAGCTGCAGCGCCATGGCGCGGGCGTTCGCCACGTCGGCCAGATGCGCGGTGATGTGATATTGCTGGAACGCTTCCAGCACGGCGTCCGGTTCGTTGAAGAAGTCAACGACATAGGTCGTGTCCTTCCCTGGATAGGCGCGGTTCAGCCGCGATAATGTCTGCACTGCCTGAACGCCGCCAAGCTTGCGATCGACATACATCGCGCAGAGCAACGGCTGATCGAAGCCGGTCTGGAATTTGTTGGCCACCAGCAGGATGCTGAATTCTTCGGTGGCGAAG
>JANXVC010000028.1 GCA_025351925.1 Rhodospirillales bacterium
CCGATCTATTCGCGTCGTTCGCCGGCACGCCCAGGCCCTTGGTGAGGTCGGCGCGGAATGCCGCCGAGGCGTCCTTCAGCAGTACGCGGTCCTGCGGGCGCTTCGGACCCGCGATGCTGGGCATCACGGTCGCGAGGTCCAGCTCGATCACGCTGGTGTACACCGCGTCCGGCGTCGCGCCGTCCACCCACATGCCCTGCGCCTTGGCGTAGGCCTCGACCAGCGCGATCCGGTCCTCGTCGCGCCCGGTCAGGCGCAGGTAGTCGAGCGTCGTCGCGTCCACCGGGAAGATGCCGCAGGTGGCGCCGTATTCCGGGGCCATGTTGGCGATGGTGAGCCGGGTCGAGACCGAGAGGTTCGCCAGGCCCGGACCGAAGAATTCGACGAACTTGCCGACCACGCCGGCCTTGCGCAGGATTTGCGTGACCTGAAGCGCCAGGTCCGTTGCCGTCGAACCCTCCGGCAGCTCGCCCGTCAGGCGGAAGCCGATCACGTCGGGAATCAGCATCGCGATGGGCTGGCCGAGCAGCGCCGCCTCCGCCTCAATACCGCCGACGCCCCAGCCGAGCACGCCGATGCCGTTCGCCATGGTGGTGTGGCTGTCGGTGCCGAACAGCGTATCCGGGTAGGCGAAGGTCCTGCCCTCGATCTCAGCGGTCCACACGGTCTGCGCCAAGTACTCGACGTTGACCTGGTGACAGATGCCTGCACCCGGCGGCACCACCCGGAAGTTCTGGAACGCGGTCTGGCCCCAGCGCAGGAAGCTGTAGCGCTCGCCGTTGCGGCTGAACTCGGCATCCATGTTTTGGTGCAGCGCCTGCGCGGTGCCGGAATAGTCCACCATCACCGAATGATCGATCACGAGATCGACCTGAATGAGCGGGTTCACCTGGTCCGGCCGGCCGCCGAGCTTGGTGATCCCGTCGCGCATGGCGGCGAGGTCAACGACGCCGGGAACGCCGGTGAAGTCCTGCATCAGGATACGCGCCGGGCGGAACGGCACCTCGCGCGTGCTGCTGCCGCTGCGGGCCCATTCGGCGAGGGCGCGCGCGTCCTCCACGGTGTAGCTGCCGCCGTTCTCGAAGCGCAGCACGTTCTCCAGCAGGATCTTGAGGCTGACCGGGAGCCGGTCGGTCGGCTCACCCAATGCCTTGGCGGCCTCGGGCACGGAGAAATATTCGTAGTCACGCCCGCCCGCCGAGAGGGTGCGGCGGGTCTTCAGGCTGTCTTGCCCGATCATTTTCATGGCAGTGTGCCCCATGTTCAAAGCCGCGCCCGGCTAAAAGCGAGGCGGGCGGCTGCTGCGAATTATAATCGCCATAAACCATATTTGGCGGGCTGGCGTCCACAGACCGGCCCGACCTAGATAGGGATGTATGCAGAGTCCAAGCCAAACGGGCCTGACGGTCGCTGGCGTCTCGGCGTTCCGGGGAGAGCGGCTGGTGCTGCGTGACCTGTCGTTTCAGGTCCCGAATGGTGGCGCGCTGCTGCTGCTGGGCGCCAATGGGTCGGGAAAAAGCACGCTGCTGCGTGTGCTTGCCGGGTTGAAGCGGCCGGACGCTGGGCAGGTGACGTGGCGCGGGCTGGATGCGCGGGAGCAGCCGGCGATGGTGGCCTATCTCGGTCACCTCGACGCGGTGAAGCCCGGCCTGACCGCGATGGAGAACCTGGCGCTGCCGGCGCGCATCGGGCGCGGCAGTGCGGCGGCGGCGCTGCAGGCGCTCGACCTCGCGGCGCTTGGCGACCTGCCGGCGCGGCTGCTCTCGGCTGGGCAGAAGCGGCGGCTGGCGCTGGCGCGTCTCGTGGTGTCGCGCGCCGGGTTGTGGCTGCTGGACGAGCCGACCTTGGGATTGGACACCGCTTCCGTAGCGCGGCTCGGCATCCTGCTGGCGGCGCACCGGGCCGCGGGCGGCGTGGTGGTGACCGCGACGCATTTGCCTTTGCCGCTGGACGACGTGGCGGAACTACGGCTGTGACGGCGTTCTGGGGCATGTTGTTCCGAGAGCTGCGGCTGTCGGTCCGGCACGGCGCCGACACTTTGGCCGCGGTGCTGTTCTTCGTGCTGGCCGGCGCGCTGTTCCCGCTCGCCATCGGTCCGGCGCCCGAGACGCTGTCCCGCATGGCCCCCGGCATCGTCTGGGTGTGCGCGTTGCTCGCGGCGCTGCTGCCGCTCGACCGGCTGTTCGGAGCGGATTTCGACGACGGATCGCTCGATCAACTGCTGTTGAGCGGCCTGCCCGCCGGCTCTGTGGCCGCGGTGAAGGCGCTGGCGCACTGGCTGGCCACTGGGGTGCCCCTGCTGCTGGCGGCGGGACCGCTGGCCA
>JANXVC010000286.1 GCA_025351925.1 Rhodospirillales bacterium
GATTACCGCCGCCTTGTCCTCGATGAAATCGCCAAGATGGCTGTCCTCCTCGTCGCCGATCGGCGTCTCCAGGCTGATCGGCTCCTTGGCGATCTTCAGCACTTTCCGCACCTTTTCGAGCGGCATGCCAAGCTTTTCCGCCAGTTCCTCCGGCGCCGGCTCACGCCCGATCTCGTGCAGCATCTGCCGGCTGGTGCGCACCAGCTTGTTGATCGTCTCGATCATGTGCACCGGGATGCGGATCGTGCGCGCCTGGTCGGCGATGCTGCGGGTGATCGCCTGGCGTATCCACCACGTGGCATAGGTGCTGAACTTGTAGCCGCGGCGGTACTCGAACTTATCGACCGCCTTCATCAGGCCAATGTTGCCCTCCTGGATCAAATCCAGGAACTGCAGCCCGCGGTTGGTGTACTTCTTGGCGATCGAGATCACCAAACGCAGGTTCGCCTCGATCATCTCCTTCTTCGCCCGCGCGCTGTCCCGCTCGCCACGGCTCACCGTTGCATACACCCGGCGGAACTCGCTGATGGGCAGCCCGGCCTCCGACGCCACCACGCCGATCTTGGCCCGCACCTCCTGCACGCCGTCGATATGCTTGGTGACGAACAGCTTCCACGACTTGCCGGGCAGGTGTCCGACGCGCTCCAGCCAGTTCGGGTCCAGCTCATGGCCGCGGTACTCGCGCAGGAACTCGTCCCGCCCGACCTTCGCCGCCTCCGCCATGCGCAGCAACTGCCCCTCCAGCCCGTTCAGCCGCTGGCTGATCTGCTTGAGCTGGATCACCAGCTCCTCGATCCGGTTGTTATGCAGTCGGACCTGTTCGACCTTGCCGACAACCTCTTCCCGTTGCTTCTCATAGACGCGCTCGGACTTGAGGTTCATCTCCTCGCCAGAGGTGATGGTCTCCAGCCGCTTCGTCTGCACCTTCTGCAGCTTCCGGTACAGCCCCTCGATCTCCTCGAAGGTGGCCAGCACATCCGGCTTCAGCTTCTCCTCAAGTGCGGAGAGCGACATGCCGGGCCCCTCGCCCTCCCCGTCATCGTCCAGGTCCTCAGCCGGCTCGAACGTCTCGGCAACGGCGTCGGCGGGCTCACCGGCGACCTCCTTGGGGCCGCCCTGCGTCGCCTCGAGATCGACGATGTCACGCAGCAGCATCCGCCCGGCCTTCAGGCTCTCATGCCAGGTGATGATGGCGCGGAAGGTCAGCGGGCTCTCGCACAGGCCGCCGATCATCATGTCGCGCCCGGCCTCGATCCGCTTGGCGATGGCAATCTCGCCCTCGCGCGACAGCAGCTCGACGCTGCCCATCTCACGCAGGTACATGCGGACGGGGTCGTCGGTGCGGCCGAGGTTCGCCTCATCGACGTTGCCGGTCGGCTCGTCGCTCTCTTTCTCGTCCTCGCCGTCGGCCTTTTCCGGCTTAGCGGCGGGACTCTCGGGATCCTCGGCCTCCTCGCTCTCGACGACCTGGATGCCCATCTCGCTGAGCATCGCCATCACGTCCTCGATCTGCTCCGAGCTGTTCTGCTCGGACGGCAGCACGGCGTTCAGCTCGTCGAACGTGATGTAACCGCGCTCCTTGCCCTTGGCGATCAGGCGCTTGACGGCGACCGCGTTCGTATCGAGCAGCGTGGTGTCGCCATCCTGGTCGGCGGGCGCTGCGTCGGCGGTCGCGGCTTGCTTCGTCGCCATGGGTTAGGGCACTCCAAAAATGTGTGCGGCACGGCGTCCCGTGCGGCGCATCAGGTTTCAATCTCCGCGCCCTGGTCGGGCATGGATAGCGCGTCTCGTGCAGCGCACAGCGCAATCAGGCGGCGCTGCGCCGCCTCGTCCGGCCGGTCAATGAAGGCCTGGCCCGCCGCCGCAACCTCCTCGTCCAGGCGCGACCGGTGCATCAGCCCGAAGATATGCCACCAACCAGCCTCCGCTTCCGCGGGCATAGCGTCGGCATGGGCGCAGGCCGGCAAGGGGTATGGCGCCGACGACAGAGCCTGGACCGCCTCCTCCATTGCACCAGATGCATTCAGTTGGGTCAGCAAGGCTGTGGAATCAAGCGCATTTCGTTCGGAAGCGTGCAGCATTGCGTCGCGTAGCCGCGCCATGACGGGCGAAAGGTCGAGCGCCGCGAACGCCTCCTCGGTGTCGCGCAGCAGGTCGGGATGGCGCAGCAGGATCGCGACCAGGCAGCGCCCGCGCTCCGCCTGGGTCGCATCGAGGCTGGAATGGGTCCGCACCGGCCGGGCCTGGGCCGGCGCCGCTTTGCCGAAGCGCTTGCGGCTGGCGTAGAAGCGGTCCAGCAGCGCGCTGCGGTATTCGGCCGCGAGCGACCGGTCGGCGATGCGTCCAGCCGCAGCCACGAGGCGCGCCCGAAGTGCCGCCCGCTGCTCCGGCGTGTCGCCGCCGCCCTGCTCGCGCACGAAATCATACAGCGCGTGAGATAACGGCCTCGCCGCGTCGAGCACCGCCTGGAACGACGCCGCGCCGCGCTTTTGGATCAGCGTATCCGGGTCGTCGCCACCCGGCAGCGCCGCCAGCAAGAGCGTGCGCTCCGGCGTCAGCAGCGGCAGGCACAGCTCGGCCGCCCGGGCGGCGGCGCGAGCGCCGGCGCCATCGCCGTCGAAGCACAGCACCGGGTCGGGCGCCAGGCGCCAAAGCTCCTCCAGCTGTTCCTCGGTCAGCGCGGTGCCGAGCGGCGCCACCGCCCCGGTGAACCCCGCCTGATGCAGCGCGATCACGTCCATATAGCCCTCGGCCACCACCAGCCGCTGCCCAGCCCGCAGCCCAGCCCGCGCCAGATCGAGCGCATAGAGGTTGCGCTTCTTGGAGAACACCGGGCTTTCGGGGCCGTTGATGTATTTCGGCTTGGCGTCACCCAAGGTGCGCCCGCCAAAGCTCACCAGCCGTCCGCGCCGGTCGCGGATCGGGAAGGTGACGCGGTTCCAGTACAGCTCTCGCACCGGTCCGTCCTCTGCCTCGCGCAGCAGCCCGGCCTCCAGCATCCGGGCGGTCTCGACACCGGCGCGGGCGAGCTCGGCGGTCAGCGCGCCGCGGCCGTCGCCGCTCCAGCCCAGGCCGAACCGCGCGATCGTCTCGGGCGACAGGCCGCGGCGCCGCAGGTAGTCGAGCGCGGCGGCCCCCTCGCCTTCGTGCAGCCGCCGGGTAAAGCTCGCCTGCGCCAGGTCCAGCACGCCGTGCAGGTCCAGGCGCTGCCGCTCGGCTTCGATCGCGCGAGGCGACTGTTTTGGCACCTCAAGCCCGGCCTCGCCGGCCAGGCGCTCGACGGCCTCGGGAAATGACGCGCCCTCGCTCTGCATGACGAAGCTGATGGCATCGCCGTGCTGGCCGCAGCCGAAACAGTGGAAGTGGTCGTCATACACGTGGAAGCTCGGCGACTTCTCGCCGTGGAAGGGGCAGCAGCCCTTCCAGTTGCGGCCCGACTTCGACAGCTTGACCCGGCGCCCGATCAGCGCCGACAGCGGCGTCCGCGCCCGCAGCTCGTCCAGGAAGGCCGGCGGCAGCGCCATCAGGGCGCCAGGCGCGCCCGCACCAGCGGCCCGGCCCGGCCCATGTCCAGTGCCGCGCCATGCGCCGCCTTCAGCGCCGCCATCACCCGGCCCATGTCCTTGGGCGCCGCCGCACCCGTCGCCGCCACCGCCGCATCGACCGCCGCCGACAGGTCCGCGTCGCCCATCTGCTGCGGCAGGAAGCCCTCGATCACGGCGATCTCCGCCTCCTCCTTGGCCGCAAGCTCCGGCCGGTTGCCCTGCTGGTACAGCTCGACCGATTCGCGCCGGGACTTTACCATGCCGCGCAGCATTGAAGTCACCTCGTCGTCTGGAATCGCGGTGATGCCCTTCGGCCGGGCGGCGATGTCTAGATCCTTCAGCCGGGCCAGGATCATACGAAGAGTCGAGGTGCGGGCCGCGTCTCCCGCCCGCATCGACGCTTTCAAACCGTCGCTGAATGTCTCACGCAAGCCCATCGTTCCGGTCCAGTGCTGTGGTCAGCGATAATATAGGCAACTTCGCCGTCACGCGAAAGTTTGCCCGGAAGAAAGCTCCGCCGGTGCGTCCTCACGTTGCCCTGGGAAGTTTTTTCCCATAGGGTACTATCCGTGATTAGCATCGACGATATCATCGACCAGCTCGGCGGCGCGGATGCGGCCGCTCGGCTCACCGGCGTAGGGACCGAGGCGGTCCGCAAATGGCGGCAGTCCCGCGCCATCCCCAGCAAACATTGGACCGCGGTCATCGCCGCCACCGGCCTGCCGCTCGCAGCCCTGTCGGGCGTCCCAACCCAGGAGACCCCTGCCATGCCCGAACCCGAGACGCCCGCCGGCGCCACCGCCGCCCTCGTGCTGGCGGACGGCACGGTGTTCTGGGGCCGCGGCTTCGGCGCCCATAGCCCCGGACGGGTCGGCGAGGTCTGCTTCAACACCGGCATGAGCGGCTACCAGGAGACGCTGACCGACCCGTCCTACGCCGGGCAAATCATCACCTTCACCTTCCCGCATATCGGCAACACTGGCTGCAACCCCGAGGACCTGGAGGCTACGACCATCGCCGCACTGGGCCTCGTGGTGCAGCAGGACGTGACGGAGCCGAGCAACTGGCGCTCCACCCAGACGCTCGATGCTTGGCTGCGCTCCTGCGGCGTGCCCGGCATCGCGGGCGTCGATACCCGCGCCTTGACGATCCGCATCCGCGACGTCGGCGCGCCCAACGGCGTCCTGGCGTTCCCCCTCGACGGCCGCTTCGACGTGGCGGCGCTGCAGGCGCAGGCGCAGGCCTGGCCCGGACTGGAGGGCATGGACCTCGCGAAGCAAGTGAGCTGCACGCAGACCTATACTTGGAACGAGGGCACCTGGGCCTGGCCGGACCGCCACGACACGCCGCCGCACCGGCATCACGTCGTGGCCGTGGATTACGGCGCCAAGCGGAACATTCTGCGGAGCCTCGTCGCCGCCGGGTGCCGGGTGACGGTCGTGCCGGCCACCACGACCGCCGAGGACATTCTGCGCCATGAGCCCGACGGCGTGTTCCTGACCAACGGCCCTGGCGACCCGGCCGCCACCGCCGTTTACGCCGTCCCCGCCATCCAGGGCGTGCTGGAGCGCGGCCTGCCGCTGTTCGGCATCTGTTTAGGCCACCAGTTGCTGGCGCTCGCCTTGGGTGGCCGGACCTACAAGCTCGCCCGCGGACACCGCGGCGCCAACCAGCCGGTGAAGGACCTGGCGACCGGCAAGGTCGAGATCACCGCGCAGAACCACGGCTTCGCGGTCGTGGACAGCAGCCTGCCGCCTGGCGTGCGCGTGACGCATGTCAGCCTGTTCGACGGCAGCAACGAGGGGATCGCCTGCGACGACCGCCGCGCCTTCAGCGTGCAGTACCATCCGGAGGCCAGCCCCGGCCCGGCCGACAGCCAGCACTTGTTCCGGCACTTTACCGCAATGATGGACGCGAGTTAGAAAGAGCTTATTGAATTATAGGGTGGATCGTAGATAACCTGATAACCTCTCTATACATGGACCCGATCCGCAATCCCTTTGTGCCCGGCGCCGGCACGCCGCCGCCAGAGCTGACCGGGCGCGAGGCCCTGCTTGATCGTGCGCGGATTACGCTGGCCCGCACGAAGCTGAGCCGGTTTTCCAAAAGCTTCATCGCCGTCGGACTGCGCGGGGTCGGCAAGACCGTCTTGCTGTCCCGGATCAAGGAACTGGCGAAGGAGCTTGACTACCGCATCTGCTCGATCGAGGCGCATGACCAGAAGCCCTTGGCTGACCTGCTGGTCCCGCATTTGCGGCGAACCTTGCTCGAGCTGGACCGACTCGGCGCGCTGGACGAGCGGGTCAAACGCGGTCTGCGGGTGCTGAAAAGCTTTATGTCGGCGCTGACGATCAAGCTTGGCGACGCGGAGCTGCGCCTCGACATCGATGGGGAAACCGGGTCGGCCGACAGCGGCGACATCGAGGCTGACCTGCCCGACCTGCTGGTTGCTATCGGCCGCGCCGCCGCATCGCGTAAGACCGCGATCGTGCTGCTGATCGACGAGATCCAGTATCTCTCGGAAAAGGACATGAGCGCGCTGATCATGGGCCTGCACCAGATCGCCCAGGAGCGGTTGCCGCTGGTGATGATCGGCGCCGGGCTGCCCCAGGTGGTTGGGCTGACCGGGCGGTCGAAGTCCTACGCCGAGCGTCTTTTTGATTTTCCGCGGGTCAACGCGCTGGATCCGCCGGACGCAAAGCTGGCGCTGACCGAGCCGGCGCGGCAGGAGCAGGTTATTTTCTCGGAGGGTGCGCTCGACCGGATCGTGTCGCTCACCCAGGGTTACCCGTATTTCGTCCAGGAGTGGGGCTATCATAGCTGGAACTACGCGAACCACAGCCCGATCACCGCGGGCGACGTCGATGGCGCAAGTCCAGCCGCATTTCGGGCTCTGGACGAAAGCTTTTTCCGGGTCCGGCTCGACCGGCTGACGCCGCGGGAGCGGGACTACCTGCGGGCGATGGCCGAACTGGGCGGCGGCCCGCACCGCTCCGGCGATGTCGCGGCACTCCTGGGCATCGCGGTCACCTCCGCCGCGCCGCTGCGTGCCGGGCTGATCAACAAGGGCATGATCTACAGCCCGGCGCATGGCGACACCGCGTTCACCGTGCCGCTGTTCGACGAGTTCATGCGCCGCATCGTCCCTGATCCGCCGGCCCGCGCCCGCCGCACCGCAACCCGCGAGTAACCCATGCCCAAACGCACCGACATCAAGTCCATCCTCATCATCGGCGCCGGGCCGATCGTCATCGGCCAGGCCTGCGAGTTCGACTACTCCGGCGCGCAGGCCTGCAAGGCGCTGCGGGCCGAGGGGTATCGCGTCATCCTGGTCAACTCGAACCCCGCCACGATCATGACCGACCCGGGCCTGGCGGACGCAACCTATATCGAGCCGATCACGCCGGACATCGTCGAGAAGATTATCATCCGCGAGAAGCCGGACGCGCTGTTGCCGACCATGGGCGGGCAGACCGCGCTCAATACGGCGATGAAGCTGTATGCCAACGGCGCGCTGGAGCGCCACGGCGTCGAGCTGATCGGCGCCAAGGCCGACGTGATCGACCGCGCCGAGGACCGGCTGAAGTTCCGCGACGCCATGAGCGAGATCGGCCTCGAAAGCCCGCGCAGCGCCATCGCGCACAGCATGGTCGAGGCCCGCGCCGCGTTGGCGATCACCGGGCTGCCCGCGGTGATCCGCCCGAGCTTCACTTTGGCCGGCACCGGCGGCGGCATCGCGTACAACCGCGAGGAGTTCGAGCAGATCGTCGCCGGCGGCCTGGACGCCAGCCCGACGGACGAGGTGCTGATCGAGGAAAGCGTGCTCGGCTGGAAGGAATACGAGATGGAGGTCGTGCGCGACAGCGCCGATAACTGCATCATCGTCTGCGCGATCGAGAACGTCGATCCGATGGGCATCCATACCGGCGACAGTGTGACCGTCGCCCCGGCGCTGACGCTCACCGACAAAGAATATCAGATGATGCGCGACGCCAGCATCGCCTGCCTGCGCAAGATCGGCGTCGATACCGGCGGCTCCAACGTGCAGTTCGCGGTGAACCCGGCGGACGGGCGCCTTGTGGTCATCGAGATGAACCCGCGGGTGTCGCGTTCGTCCGCTTTGGCGTCGAAGGCGACTGGCTTCCCGATCGCCAAGATCGCGGCCAAGCTCGCGGTCGGCTATACGCTGGACGAGCTGGCGAACGACATCACGTCCGTCGTTATCGACGGCAAACGCGTCGGGCCGACGCCGGCGAGCTTTGAGCCGACGATCGACTACGTCGTCATTAAGATCCCCCGGTTCACCTTCGAGAAATTCCCCGGCACGCCGGCGCTGCTGACCACCAGCATGAAGTCGGTCGGTGAGGCGATGGCAATCGGCCGCAGCTTCGCCGAGGCATTGCAGAAGGGCCTGCGCAGCATGGAGACTGGCTATGACGGCCTGGACCCCGTCGAGGCGCCGGGCGATGGCGGGCACGACGCCTTCCGCGCAGCGTTGTCGTCGCCGCGGCCGGACCGGCTGCTGATGGCGGCGCAGGCGTTGCGCGCCGGGCTGTCGGTCGAGGACATCCATGAGGCCTGCAAGTTCGATCCCTGGTTCCTGCGCCAGCTGGAGCGCATCGTGCATGCCGAGCGCGACGTAGCCGCCGCGGGACTACCGGCCGATGCGACGGCGATGCGACGGCTGAAGGCGATGGGCTTCTCCGACATCCGCCTCGCCGAGCTGACCGGCGGCTCGTCCGAGGAGGTATTCGCCGCCCGCGCCCGGCTTGGCGTGCACCCGGTGTACAAGCGCATCGACACCTGCGCCGCCGAGTTCGCCTCTGCGACGCCGTATATGTATTCGACCTATGAAGGCGGCTTCGGCACCCCGGCCTGTGAGAGCGCGCCGACTGACCGGAAAAAAGTGGTGATCCTCGGCGGCGGTCCGAACCGCATCGGCCAAGGCATCGAGTTCGACTATTGCTGCGTGCACGCCGCCTATGCGCTGCGCGACGCTGGGTTCGAGACGGTCATGGTCAACTGCAACCCGGAGACGGTCAGCACCGACTACGACACGTCCGACCGGCTGTATTTTGAGCCGCTCACCGCCGAGGAGGTGATCGCCCTCGTTCGCAAGGAGCAGGAGAGCGGCGAGGTGCTGGGCTGCATCGTGCAGTACGGCGGGCAGACGCCGCTGAAATTGTCGCAGGCGCTGTCGGCCGCCGGCATCCCGATCCTCGGCACCAGCGCCGACGCGATCGACATCGCCGAGGACCGCGAGCGCTTCCAAGTCCTGCTGCAGAAACTCGGCCTGCGTCAGCCGGAGAACGGCATCGCCCGCTCGGCCGTCGAGGCCGAGGCCATCGCCGACCGCGTCGGCTACCCCGTGGTGATCCGCCCGAGCTACGTGCTAGGCGGCCGCGCCATGGAGATCGTGCATGAGCGCGCCGGGCTGCACCGCTACATGCGGGAGGCCGTGCGCGTCTCCGGCGACAGCCCGGTGCTGATCGACCACTACCTCAACGACGCGATCGAGGTCGATGTGGACTGCATCTCGGACGGTGAGACGGTCTATGTCGCGGGGGTGATGGAGCACATCGAGGAGGCCGGCATCCACTCCGGCGACAGCGCCTGCTCGCTGCCGCCATACTCGCTGTCGCCCAGCACGGTGACGGAACTGAAGGCGCAAACCGAGGAGATGGCGCGGGCGCTGGGCGTTGTCGGGCTGATGAACGTGCAGTACGCGATCAAGGACGGCGTGATCTTCGTGCTTGAAGTAAATCCGCGCGCGTCGCGTACCGTGCCGTTCGTGGCGAAGGCGACCGGCGTTCCCATCGCGAAGATCGGCGCCCGGGTGATGGCCGGCGCGCGGCTGTCGGAGTTCCGGCTGGACGACCAGGCCATCGCGCCGCATGTGGCGGTGAAGGAGGCGGTGTTCCCCTTCGCCCGCTTCGTCGGCGTCGATACGATCCTCGGGCCCGAGATGAAATCGACCGGCGAGGTCATGGGCCTCGACGCCAGCTTCGAACGGGCCTTCGCCAAGTCGCAGCTCGGCGCCGGGGTGAAGCTGCCGGACGCCGGCACGGTGTTCCTGTCAGTGCGGGAGGCGGACAAGGTCGGCCTGGTGCCCATGGCCCGGCGGCTCACCGACATGGGTTTTGCCATCCTCGCCACCCGCGGCACCGCCGCGCGCATCCGGGATGCTGGCTTGGCGGTGCGGGTGGTGAACAAGGTGCTGGAAGGTCGGCCGCACTGCGTCGATGCGATCCGCTCCGGCGAGGTGCAGCTGGTGATCAACACGGCCGGATCGGCGCAGTCGGTATCGGACAGCTTCGACATCCGCCGCAGTGCGCTGTTGCATGGCGTGCCGCATTATACCACGATCGCTGGGGCGCGGGCGGCGGTGCACGCCATCGCGGCGCTGAAAGCCGGGACGCTTGAAGTCGCACCGCTGCAGTCTTACTTTCGCGGATCGTTTTAGCACGGTTGCGATCACTTCAACCTAGAACTTCACGGGACGGCGCGCTTTGCAAAAGTTTCCTATGACCGGACCGGGACTTCAGCGACTGGAAGACGAGTTGCGTCACCTGAAATCGGTGGAGCGGCCCTCGATCATCCGTGCCATCGCCGAGGCGCGCAGCCACGGCGACCTGAGCGAGAACGCCGAGTACCACGCGGCGCGTGAACGCCAGTCCTTCATCGAGGGCCGGGTGATCGAGCTGGAGGAGATCGTCTCGGCCGCCGAGGTGATCGACCCCAGCAGCCTGTCGGGCGATCACGTGAAGTTCGGCGCGCACGTCAAGCTGGTGGACGAGGAGACCGACAAGGAGGCGACGTATCAGATCGTCGGCGTGCACGAGGCGGACATCAAGCACGCGCGGCTCAGCATCTCGTCGCCGCTGGCCAAGGCGCTGATCGGCAAGAAAATTGGCGACACCATCTCCGTGCCGGCGCCGGGCGGAGACCGCACCTATGAGATTCTGGCAGTGAAGTTCATTTAGGCTTCGTTTCGTGTTAAGAGCCGATCCATGATCGGATTGGCGGATGTCGAAGCAGCGGCCGGGCGCATCGCCGGAAAAATACTGCGCACCCCGGCGCTGCCGTCCGACGCCGTCAGCCGTGCGACCGGCGCCAAGGTCACGCTCAAGCTCGAGAACCTGCAGGCGATTGGCTCGTTCAAGGAGCGCGGCGCCGCGAACCGGCTGGCGTTGCTGACCGAGAGCGAGCGCCGGGCCGGCGTCGTCGCCATGTCCGCCGGCAATCATGCGCAGGCGGTGGCGCGGCACGCGTCGCTGCTGGGCATCCGCGCAGTCATCGTCATGCCGGTGTTCACGCCATCCACCAAGGTTATGCGCACCCGCGGCTGGGGTGCCGAGGTGGTGCTGCACGGCGATGACCTGGCGGCGGCGGCGCAGCACGCGCACATGCTGGCCGAACGCGATGGCCTGGTGTTCGTGCACCCCATTGACGATCCGGCGGTGATGGCGGGCCAGGGCACGCTGGCGCTCGAGCTGCTGCAGGACTCGCCCGACCTGGATGTCTTGGTGATTCCGGTCGGTGGCGGCGGGATGATCTCTGGGTGCGCCGTGGCGGCCGGCGCCATGCGGCCCGGCATCGAGGTCATCGGCGTCGAGGTCGCGGCCTATGCGTCGCTCAGCCAAACGCTGGCTGGGCAGATCGTAAAGACCGGCGGCAGCACGATCGCCGAGGGCATCGCCGTGCACACCATCGGCACGCACTGCCTGGAGGTGATCCGCGCCCACGTGTCGGACGTGCTGGTCGTGCCGGAGCGCGTCGTGGAGGACGCGATCGCGCTGCTGGCCGAGGGCGCGAAACAGGTCGCCGAGGGTGCGGGCGCCACTGGACTGGCGGCGTTGCTGGCGCATCCCGCACGCTTCGCCGGGCGGCGCGTCGGCATCCCGGTATGCGGCGGCAACATCGACGGGCGTATTTTGGCCAACGTCTTGCTGCGCGGGCTGCTGCGCGACGGGCGGCTGCTGCGGCTGGTGATGGACATTCCCGACCGTCCCGGCGTGCTGGCCGACATCGCCGGGCGCATCGGCGTGTCCGGTGGCAACATCATCGAGGTCGTGCACCAGCGGCTGTTCGACGCGCCCAGCGTGCAGTCGGCGGAGCTGGAGCTGATGATCGAGGCGCGCGACCCGGCCCACGCCGACGCCATCGTGCAGTCGCTGGCCGGCAGCTACGTTGTGCGAAGGGCGTAGCCGCTCGAGGCCTTGCGTGATAGGAGGCCGCGGATGTCGAATAGTCCATTTCTGACCGAGGCCGCTGCACGCGGCTTCATTCATCAAACGACGGACGAGTCGGCGCTCGACCAGGCCATGAATGCCGGTCCCGTCGGCGGCTATACCGGTTTCGACTGCACCGCCGACAGCCTGCATGTCGGCAACCTCGTGCAGATCATGCTGCTGCGCCTGATGCAGCGGCACGGGCACCGTCCGGTCGTGCTGATGGGCGGCGGCACCACGCGGATCGGCGATCCGTCCGGCAAGGACGAGGCGCGGCAGATGCTGACGGAGGCGCAGATCGCCGCCAACATGGCCGGCATCCGCGGCTGCATTGCTCCCTTCGTCCAGTTCGGCGACGGGGTTACCGACGCCATCATGCTGAACAACGCCGAGTGGCTGGACACGCTCAGCTACATTGGCCTGCTGCGCGACGTGGGTCCGCACTTCACCATCGGCCGTATGCTGACGTTCGACAGCGTGCGGCTGCGGCTGGAGCGCGAGCAGCCGCTGACCTTCCTCGAATTCAACTACATGATTCAGCAGAGCTTCGACTTCCGCGAGCTGCACCGCCGGCATGGCGTGCTGCTGCAGATGGGCGGGTCGGACCAGTGGGGCAACATCGTCTCGGGCGTCGAGCTGGTGCGGCGGACCGAGGGACATCAGGTGTTCGGCCTCACGACGCGGCTGATCACCACCAGCAGCGGCGCCAAGATGGGCAAGACCGCGCGCGGCGCCATCTGGCTCGCGGCCGGGCGGCTGTCGCCGTACGACTACTGGCAGTTCTGGCGCAACACCGAGGACGGCGACGTGGGCCGCTTCCTACGGCTGTTCACCGACGTGCCGTTGGACGAGATTGCCCGGCTCGAGGCGCTGCCTGGCGCCGGGATCAACGAGGCGAAGAAGACGCTGGCGACCGAGGCGACGGCCCTGCTGCACGGGCACGTGGCCGCCGTGGCCGCCGCCGAGACTGCTCGGCGTGCCTTCGAGGAGGGCGCCGCCGCCGAAACGCTGCCGACCCACTTGGTGGCCGGTGCGGACCTCGCGACGGGGATTGCCGCCATCCGGCTGTTTGCCGAGTGCGGCCTGGCTTTGAGCCTGGGTGAAGCCAGGCGCCTGATCCGCGGCGGCGGCGCGCGGGTGAATGACGTGCCGCTGACGGACGAGGCCTCGGTGATCACCGAGGCTGATCTGCGCTACGGTGCCGTCAAGCTTTCAGCCGGCAAAAAGCAGCACCGGCTGATCCGGGTCGCCTAACGTCCCGCTGCGATCCCCTCCCGCCGCGGATCGGCGCCGCCCTCAAGTCCGCCCGGCACCACCTTGATGAGGCTCAGTCCGCTGGTCAGCACCGACGGCGATGCCGGGATGCTCCAGCCCAAAGCTGTCAACTCCGGGATTAGGCTGCGCACGTCGAACGGTCCGATCAGCCCGGTGCTCCCAGCCGGCGCGCCGCCGTCAGGGAACAGCGACTCCAGCGTCGTGGACCCCGTGTTGTTGTTCTGGAAATGCGCCTGGTTCGCCGCCTGCTGCGGGTCGAGGCCGAAATCGACCATCGCCACCACCGCCTGCGTCGTGGTGCCGATGATCGACGCGCCGCCGGGCGACCCGGCGACGAAAGCCGGCTTGCCGTCCTGGGTGAAGACAATCGTCGGCGTCATCGCGCTGCGCGGCCGCTTGCCGCCCTGCACGCGGTTGGCGATCGGCGCGCTGTCGGGGCCGGGGTCGAACGAGAAATCCGTCAGCTCGTTGTTCAGGATAAAGCCGTCCACCAGGCGGTTGTTGCCGAACCCGCTCTCGACCGTGATGGTTTGCGACACGACATTGCCGAAACGGTCCACGATCGACACGTGGCTGGTGCCGCC
Source organism: Rhodospirillales bacterium (assembly GCA_025351925.1). GTDB lineage: Bacteria > Pseudomonadota > Alphaproteobacteria > Acetobacterales > Acetobacteraceae > CAHJXG01. Next base: position 13,636 of record JANXVC010000286.1, read on the forward strand.
AAACCGCGGCGGGCTCGCGTCCGCAGTGCCGGCGGCCCCAACCGAGGGCGGCGTGCCGGCGGTGGCGAGGCTCGGCGCCAGCGGACCGGTCGTCAGCAGCGTCGCCCGCGTGCTGATGTAGTCCGGGTCGATCAGCCCGGCCGTTGGCACCGCGACATAGGCGGGGTCGGCCACATACAGGTTACGGTCGGCGAAGGCCAGGCGGTTGGCCTGCAGGAAAGCGTGCACCGTCCGCACGTCGTTTGGCCCCAGCGCCGCGAGGTCAACATGGTCGAGGATGCCGAGAATCTGCAGCTCGGCGATGCCGCCTGAGGATGGCGGCCCCATGCTGCAGACGACATAGGCCCGGTAGTTGCCGCAGACCGGCGTGCGCTCGACGATTTTGTAGCCTTCAAGGTCTGCGAGCGTCATGGAGCCCGGCCCGCCGGCGCGCGGATCGATGGTGACCGTGCCCACGATGTCGCGGGCGATCGGCCCTTGGTAGAACGTCTGCGGCCCGGTGAAGACGATTCGGGCGAGCACCTGCGCATAGGCCGGGTTGCGCAGCAGCGTCCCGGCCGCCTTGCCGCTGCCGTCTGAGTTGAGGAAATAGGTGCGCGCGTTGGCATCTTGGGCCAGGCTTGCCTTGTAGCTGTCGATCGACGCGGCCATGCGCGGGCTGATGGCGAACCCCTCGATCGCCAGCTCGATCGCCGGCAGCAGCGCCACCGCCAGCGGCTTCGCGCCGTACTGGCGCGACACCGTCTCCCACAGCTTGACCGTGCCGGGCACGCCCACGGAGCGTCCGCTGAACACCGCCGTGTTGAAGTCGAGGACCTGGCCGGCCGCGTCGTAGAAATAGTATCCGTTGGCCGCCGCCGGCGCCGTCTCCCGCGCGTCGAAGCTCGTGACCTTTTTCGATGCCGCGTCGTAGTACAGCATGAATCCGCCGCCGCCGATCCCGGTCGCCTGCGGCTCGGTGAGGCCAAGCACCGCCTCGACCGCGATCGCCGCGTCGATGGCGTTGCCGCCGGCCCGCAGCACCCGCGCCCCGGCCTGCGACGCCAGCGGGTTGGCGCTTACCACCATCTCCTGCATCGTCGCGACCTTGGTGCGGAGCTGGAGCTGCGCCGCCGCCGGCATGGCTGTGAGCCATGCCGCGGCGGCGGCCAGGGCAATAAAACGTTTCATGCCGCGATCCTCCTTCAAGCCGCCATCTTCGCAGCGAACTTTTCCAAGTCATCCGCCACCACGTCCCACTCGCCCTCCGGCCCGAAATCCCGGACTTGGTGCGGCCCGTACTCGGTGACGCGCTTGATGAACCCGGTGCGCAGGCCTACGCGCTGCGCCGCCGCCAGGTCGGCGTTATGGGCGGCGCACAGCATAACCTGCGACGGCTCGAGCGCCAGCAGGCGGCAGGCGCCGAGGTAGGACTCGGGGTCGGGCTTGTAGTGCTGGAATACCTCGGCGCACAGCACGAGGTCCCAGGGCAAGCCGCGCAGCCGCGCCATATCGACCAGCAGCGCCACGTTGGCGTTGGACAGCGGGCTCAGGATGTAGTGCGGCCGCAGCCGGACCAGGCCCGGCACGCTGTCGGGCCAGGGCCGCAGGCGATGCCAGCCCAGGTTCACCCATTCCATGTCCTGTGGCGACTGGTCCACCAAGCCATAGCGCGGCGCCAGCTCGGCCAGGCTGGCCCGGTGCAGCGCGTCGAGGTTGGTCCAGGGCAGCTCGCCGTGCCGCACCCGGTCCATCGACGGCGCATAGGCTCCGCGCCAGGCGTCCACCAGGCCGGGCCAATCGACCGTGAGCGCCCGCTCGGCGCCCCAGGCCTGCAGCTCCTCGATCAGGCTGCCGCGCCAATCCACCACGGTGCCGAACACGTCGAACAGGATCGCGCGCACGTCCATCAGCCATCTCCCAATCGTCTGCTAATCGAATATCCGGAACAGCCGCCGGAGGAAACCCGGCGTCAGCGCCGAGAGCGGGTTCACCGCGACCGCCGGGTCAG
>JANXVC010000298.1 GCA_025351925.1 Rhodospirillales bacterium
GCCTGGTTCGCGCGCGAGACCGGCGCCGTGCCGTCCGGGTCTTCAAATTCATGAGCGCGAACCAGGCCACTTTCCCGATCGCCACCATGGCGCGCGTCCTCGGCGTGTCGGAGGCGGGCTACTACGCCTGGCGTAGCCGCCTCCCGTCTCCCTCCGCCAGCTTTCCAACGACTGCGTCGCTGGAACCTTTGCTGCCTCCGCCCACGCCCTGGCGGACGCGGCGCTGCTGAAGCGGGTGCGGACCATCCACGCCAGCTCGCGCGAAACCTATGGAGCGCCGCGTGTGCATGCTGCATTGCGGGCAGACGGGGGGAAGCACGGGCGCAAGCGGGTAGCCCGCCTGATGCGTGCCGCCGGGTTGGTGGGTGCCAGCCGACGCCGGGTCGGGGTAACGACCACAAAACGGGACAAAGAAGCGCGCCCGGCGCCGGACTTGGTGGACCGGAACTTCACGGCCACCGCGCCGAACCAGCTTTGGGTCGCAGATATTACGTTCGTGCCAACGACCGCAGGGTTCCTCTATCTGGCCGTCGTGCTCGATGCCTGGAGCCGCAAGATCGTCGGCTGGTCCATGGCGAACCACCTGCGGACCGAGCTGGTGGTTGATGCCTTGGAGATGGCGTTGGGCCAGCGTCGGCCGCACAACGTGATCCTGCATAGCGACCAGGGATGCCAATACACGTCTCTGGCGTTCGGCAACCGGTGCAAGGAAGCCGGCGTGCGGCCGTCCATGGGATCGGTCGGCGATGCCTACGACAATGCCATGTGCGAGAGCTTCTTCGCCACCCTCGAATGCGAGCTGCTCGAACGGCGCCGCTTTGCCTCGCACGCCGAGGCCCGCATGGCCTGTTTTGGCTTTATTGAGGGCTGGTACAACCCGGTTCGCCTCCATTCCGGCCTGGGCTATCGTTCGCCCATCGCCTACGAAGCAGCCATGGAGATGACCACAGCAGAACCGTAACCACCCAAGCCCGCCAACACTCCACGAAGGCGGGGCAAGATCAAGTGACGAAAACACAGGAGATACCGTTGATGCTCTTGTGCATTTACTTCGTCGGCACCGACGCGCGCCTGCCGGTTTTGGGCTAGCAGCATAAGCGCGGTTCTCACGGCACTGGCGCTCGCCGGGTCGACGTTGAAGATCATTACGAGCGCAACGCACCCTCAAACGCGTTGCTACCAAGTCGCCTGGAGGCCACCAAAGCCGCCGACGGCGGTCTCCACGCCCGAGAACCGCCCGGTGACGCTCCCGAGCAGCGCGACGCTTTGGGTCAGCGAGAGTTTCCCGTCGAGCCCGGTCACCGCGGAGTCGCGCGACGCGCTGACGCCGAGCACCTGGAACGGCACGTTCGGCGCGGCAACGAACGCCGCCGTCAGCGAGCGCTGCGGGTTGAACTCGTGCATCCAGCCAAGCTCGGCCGACAGGCTGAGCACGTGCCCGCCTCCGATCTGGAAGTCGCTGCCGGCCCGGCCCCCGACTGTAAGCGGCACGGAGGTTTGCTCAGCCGCGCCAAAGCGCAGCGCCAGCGCCCCGCCGCCGGGGCCGGGGCCGGCAACCGTGCTTTCCGTCAACGAGTTTTGCCAGACGTGGTTCACTTCGAGCGCCGCGAACGGGGTCAGGGTGACCGTTCCGATCAGGTGACGCCAGCCCAACTCCGCACGGCCACCGACGACGTTGCTCCTGACCGACCCGGTCGTGCTCAAGCCGGTGACGCCACCCAATGCCGTGCGCCGGACATCGCTGCCGAAGTTGCCATACGACACGATCGCAGCGGTATAGACCTGCCCAAACCGCGCCAAGCCATGGACGGCGACGTCGACCGAGGTGGTCTGGCTTTGGCCACCCCGGCCGGCGACGCTGAAATCGGAACTGCCACCGCCGACGCTGATCCCGGCCATGCGGTCCGGGTCGAACCACTTGTCCAGGCCGATCAGCGCCCCCGCGACCTGGGTGTGCAGGCTGCCTTGGCCGCTGGTGCCACTGAGCACGTTGTTGCCGCCGAAGCCGCCCACCCAAACCCGCATGCCCTGTGGATTGGCCGGCGCACCCGCGGCCGGAACGAGCGAGGCGGTGGCGTAGGAGGCCGGCCCCGTGTCGCGGGTTTCATTCGTGACGTGGCGCAGCACGGCGTCGGCGTAGATCTGCTGTGCCGCGAACACGGTCTGCTGCACGTCGGCCACCGCTTCGCCGGATAGGGAGTCGAGGGCGGCCGCGAGCGCCTGAGGGCTGGTCAGGACGGCCAGGTCGCCCGCCAGCGGCCCGAGCGCGCCCGGGTCATTGGACAGGATCGCATCCAGCGCCCGCCCGACCTCGGCGCGGTTGGCCGAGCCAAGGCCTTGCACCTGCAACGGCTGCGACCCGGCATAGGTGAGGTCGAGGCTGTTCGTGTCCGGCGCGACCAGGCCGTACCGCACCACCGGCGTGTTCGACACGACGCCTTGGGGACCGCTCCACGTCACCCCGCCGGTGGCGGTGAGGATATTCACTTCCTTGCTCCCCGGCTTGAGCTTGGCCGGGTTGGCGATCAGCGGAACCACGTTGCCGGCGAGGCTCGCCGTCCCGTTCACCTGCAGGTGGTCGGCCGTGTTCGAGCCCGCCGCCACGTCGACCACGATGCTGCCGGTGCTGGTCTGCACGAGGTTGCCGGTCAGCGTGGTCGCGCCGACCTTGCGGATGCCGCCGACCTGCAACGTGCCGGCGTTGCGGATCGTGCAGCCGCCCACATCGATGGTGGTCGGGGCGGAGATCACGCCGCCCAGCCGATTGTCCACGACCCCGCCCACGCCGTCGAGGACGACATTACCTATGATCGTGCCCGTGTTGGTGAGGGTGGTATTGCCTTGCGGCGACTCGGCCAGAATCGCCAGGCTGCTGCCCGGTAATCCAGCGGTTTGAATGAGGCCGGCATTGTCGATTTTGTCGGCCGTGCCGCCTAACAGCCGGATGGCGGCGGCGTCGCGTTCGTCGGCCCTCCCCCTGGCCGCTCGGAAAGCTTGGGTCGCCAAGTCCGCCTCGGACTTGCGACGATGCGTCGATCTTGACCTGGATGGGGCCGGACGACCTGCCGTCGCTCTGTGCCAGGATGCCAGCCGAACCGACCCCGTCCGCGAACACACGGCTGCCGACGATCGATACCGTCACCGCCCCGCCATTGCCGTCGCCTCCGGCGGTGCCGCGCGCCTGCACCTTCGCCAAGCCGCCAGCGATGTCGTAGTTCACCAGCCCGCCGCCGCCGCCGACGCTTTGCGCGAAAATGGCCGGGGCGTAGCGGCCGGTCGTCTGGATTGATGCGGTGTCCGCCGTGACGGAGACGGCGCCGCCGTTGCCGTTACTGGACTTGACCGCGTTGGCGGTGCCGAGTTGATAAGATTTGACGGAGGAGAGATCGCCGGCGGCGCCGCCGCCACCGCCGATGCTTTGCGCCAGCACCCCGTATGCGCCATCGCCCCCGGTGACGATCCCGGCGTGGGGCTGAAGTGCCACGAGAACCGTTCCGCCATCGCCGCTGGCGCCGCCAGCCCCACCGGTGCCGCCCGAAGGAAGCCGGACCTGTCCACCGACCGCCATGCCGCCGCCACCGCCGATCGACTGCGCCAGGATGCCGTGCGCGTCGAGGCCCGAGGTGGCGATGCCGCTGCTGCTGGTGACCTGGACGTCGCCGCCCTCTCCCAACGTGCCGTTCTGGCCGCCGAACGTCAGGGTGAGCCCCTGGATGTCGGCCAGGCGGCCCTGCGGGTTTTCCAGGATTTTCGCGGGATCGAAGGTCTGGTCGGTGGTCATGGTCCGCACCAACCCGCCGCCACCGCCTACGCTTTGGGCGAAGATGCCGATGCCGTGCTTGCCGGTCGTCGTGATGGCGCCCCCGCCGTTGCCGTCCCCGTTCGTGACCGTGACCTTGCCGCCGTCGCCACCACGGCCGCCGTTGCCGCCAAGGCTCACCGACAAGCTTTTGAGCGAGCCGCTGACCACGCCGGCCAGCTCGCCTTCGCCGCCGCCACCGCCGACGCTTTGCGCATAGATGCCGAATGCCGCCACCCCTTGCGTCACGATCGCTCCAACGGCGCCGTTGACGACGCTCACCGGGCCGCCGAGGCCGCCCGCGCCGCCCTTGCCGCCGACCCCGATCGCGCTCTGCGCCGGCGAGTCGTCGGCCGCGGCGCCGGTCGAGGTCGCGGCGCCCCCGGCCCCGCCGCCGCCGACGCTCTGGGCGAAGATGGCGTCCGACTGCGCCCCGAACGTCGCGATCGACCCGGTGTTGGCCGCGGTCACGATGCCGCCACTGCCGGCCGCGCCGCCGCTTCCGCCGACCGCGACCGAGACGTTGATTTGGATGCTGGTTCCCTCCTCGGGCTTGCCGGCCTGGGGTTGCGAGAAGATGCCCTTCAGCTCGTCATAAGACGCTTTGATGTTCTCGCCCGTCTGTCCGATCTGAAGTATCTTGTCGCCGAGATCGATCACCTTCTGGTCAAAGTTCAGCCCAGCCGCCATCGTATCGAACAGGGCTTGTGCGTTGGATAGCGAGCTGACGCCACCGGCCGTCGCGCCCGCCTTGCCAGCCTTGCCGCCGCCGCCGCCGACGCTCTGCACCGACATGCCGACGGCGTTCGTGCCGCGGGTGGCGATGCTGCCGCTGTTCTGGACTGTCGCCGCGTTGCCGTCGCCCCCGGCGCCGCCGCTGCCGCCGACGCCGACGGCGATGGCCAGGTTGCCGCCGCTGGCCGTGGCCGTGCCGCCACCGGCCGTGCCGCCGCCGCCGCCGACGCTTTGCGAGAACACCGCGTCGGCCCCGTCGCCCCGGGTCGTGATCGCGCCGGTGTTGCTTAGGCTGACGGTGCCGCCATTGCCGCCGGTGCCTCCGGTGCCGCCGACCGCGAGCGAGGTGGCCATGCTGAACTTGGCCTCGCTGGCCGACGCGGTGGCGTCGCCGGCTCCGCCGGTTCCGCCGCCGCCGCCGACGCTCTGGGCGAACACGCCGTAGGCGTCCTGGCCCAACGTCGCGATCAGCCCCTTGTTGGTGATGGTCACCGGGCCGGCGACGCCGCCGGTGCCGCCTGAGCCGCCCACGGCGACGGCGACCGAGATCGCGATGCCGCTCTCCTTGGCGCCCGAGTAGGATGCCGCCGTGCTGTCCCCGCCGGTGCCGCCACCGCCGCCGACCGACTGCGCCATCACGCCGATGCTACCGTCACCGGCCGTGGTGATCAGCCCGGAGTTGTCGAGCCCGACCGCGCCGCCGGTGTTGCCGATGCCGCCCCGGCCGCCGGTCGCCACCGAAATGGAGACCGCGGGGATCTCCTTGGTTGGCGACAGGGCGACCGCGCGCGCGACCGCGGCTCCGCCGCTGCCTCCGCCGCCGCCGACGCTCTGGATCAGCACGCCGTGCGCGTCCGCGCCGTATGTGGCGATCTGACCCGTGTTGACGATCGTGGCGTTGCCCGCCGGGCCGCCCCCACCGCCTCGCCCGCCGACCGCGACCGAGGTGGTCGGCAGGATGCCAGCGAGGAACGACGTCGCCGAGCCGCCCTTGCCGCCGCCGCCGATCGACTGCGCCTGTAACCCGGCAGCGTGATCGCCATCGGTCGTGATCAGCGCGTCGTTGGTGCCGCTGACCGCGCCGCCCGACCCGCCACCGCCGGCGTCGCCGCCGATCACCAGCGAGATCAGCCCGACGCCGGTCGACGTGGCACTGCCGGCGGAGCCGCCGGAGCCGCCGATGCTCTGCGCCAGGATACCCGCGCCGCCGAGCGCATTGGTTGAGGCGAACACGCCCTGGGTCAGGTTGAGCCGGACCGTGCTGCCGTTGCCGCCGAGCCCGCCATTGCCGCCAATCGCGAGCGAAGCGCCGATCGCGACGCCGTTAGTGTCTCCGCCCGCGCCGCCGCCGCCGCCGACGCTCTGCGCCAGCACCGCGATCCCGCTCTCGCCGGTCGCGATCACCGAAGCATGCGGCGCATCGACCATGACAGCGCCGCCATTGCCGCCCGCCGCCCCGGCGCCGCCCTGGGCGAGGAGCGTCGCCTGACCGCCATTGCCGCCGCCGCCGCCGACGCTCTGCACCAGGGCGCCGTGGGCGAAGTTGCCCGATGTCCGGATCGTGGCGGTGCGCGTTGCGTCACCGAGGGGCAGCGTCACGCTGCCGCCCGCGCCGGCGAATCCGCCGCCCCCGCCCTGGCCCACGAGCGAATTGACGTTCGCGCCGTTGCCGCCGCTGCCGCCATTGGCCTAGACCAGGATACCCTTCCCGTTTATCTGGCCGGAACCGGTCAGCCCGTTATAAAACACCTTGCCGAGGATCGTCACGCTCGCGTTGCCCCCGCTGCCACCCGCGCCGCCCGAGCCGCCTCCCGCGCCCAACGTCTCTCCGGCTTGGCCCCCGTTGTTGCCGCCGCCGCCATTGGCCGAGGCGTAGATCGCGGCGCCCCGGTCCCCCAGGAAATCAAGCGCGCCGATGGCAACGTCGCCGCCGCTCAGCCTGACGCTCGCGGCGCCACCGTTGCCGCCCGCGCCGCCATTACCCCCGACGTTTTTCAAACCGCGGTCGGCCCTGCCGCCCACGTTGCCCGCGCCGCCGTCCGCCACGGCGTCCAGGCCGATCCGCCCCGCGGCCACCGAGCCGCCCAGCCATTCGACGGAGGCCGTACCACCCAACCCACCGTTCCCGCCAGCCCCGCCGACAACCGTGGTGAGACCAAAGGCCGTATCGGCGTTGCCGCCTCCGCCGCCGAGGCCACTGCCTGCGACCACAAGCGCACCGGAGACGTAAGCATGAAGCGAGCCGCTGGCAACCAGACCTCCCGACCCTCCGGCGCCTCCCGTGCCTCCCCTACCAGCGACCTTGGTGAATATCCCGAATATGCTGGAGTTCCCGCCATTGCCACCGAGGTTGCCGCTCGTGTTGACAAGGAGCGCGGTGGTAGCCAGGCCCGTGCTGGGATCCGGCACGAAGGACCCGTCGAACCTCGCCGTGACCGAGCCGCCAGCGCCGCCGATGGCACCCTTGCCACCCTCGACACTGCTACTCCCCGCGGCGCCGCCAGCACCTCCGTTTCCGCCGGCGCCACCGACGGCTGCGATCAATGCGCCGAGCGATGGAGCCTTGGAAACAGGAGCCTTGCCGCCGATGATGGTCAGGGCGCTGTTCGTAGTGTCGAGATTGGCGCCGGGCTGGCCCGGATTGCCGGCGCCACCGGACTTTCCGTCCCCGCCCTGGGTACCGTCGCAGCCTCGGCTGAAAGGCGTGGCCAGGTTGTAAGGTGCCAGCGGTGGCGTGTTGCCGAAGCTCTGGTTCGAGAAGTCGGAGTGCAGCGGAGGCGGCGGAGCAGGGTTGGGGCCGGTGCTGCACTGCGCTTGCGCCGCATTGGGCAGAGCGAGCCCGAACGTCCACGTGCCGAGCGCGAGTAGGACGCCCGTAGCCACGCGATGCCCAGCCCGGATCCGGGATGTTGAAACGACCCGGCACTGTCGCCCGTTATTGCTGAAATCGTCGCCTGGGCGGTTACTGGCCATTGCGCGTCTCCCCGGTTCGCCGCGATCGCTGATACAGCGCCGCGGCTTATCGCCGTCCATAGATGTTTCTTATTCGTAATGATGAGGCGGCAGAGAGGCCCAATAACGGCAGCTAGCAGTCTGTCGGACTTAACGCGACGCGGAGGTTTCCGATAGGATGGGGACACTGGTTTGCCCGCCTCTCGCCTTGGATATTTCGCGCATGAGCAACTTTCGCCTGATTGATCGCGACACTGGCTTTCTGATGCCGC
>JANXVC010000299.1 GCA_025351925.1 Rhodospirillales bacterium
CCGCTCCAAGTGGGGCGCTGACCTGTTTGCGGGCGTGCGCTCGGTCATCGGCACCGCCGCACGCCGCGGCATGGACGCCTACCAGGCTATCCAACAAACCCTGCGCGCCCAAACTGCTACCTACCCGGGTTGAGCAGAGACGCGGAATGCGGCCCAGATGCTGCGTCATTGGATTACCTCTTGTGAGTTGAAGGCGGACTGAGACCGTGTTGCGTGAATAGGTGAGCTGCAGCCGCAAACTGCGTGCAAACGACTGAGCGGACGTTCGAGCGCCCAAATTCCTAGAGTTAGCAGGTCGCGGACCATTGTTGAGATCCGGTTGGATTGGCGGTTGTCCAATATGCTTACCGTTTCCAGCGTCTGACCTTCGTATCAGGGGCTGGACCAACAGCCATCTCTACGAGATCAGGGCCCGGGACGTCGGCTGGGGCCTGCCGGACCCTGACTTCGGCGAGGGCCCGCTTGACGCCAAGAAAGCTCGCCTCATCGACGTGCTCGAAGATGCCGGCACGAAGACAATCAAGTACCTCTACGACTTCGGCGACGGCTGGGAGCACACGGTCAGGGTCGAGCGCATCACCGACGCGATACCCGGCCTTGCCTATCCGGTTCTGATCAACGCCACCGGATGCTGTCCGCCCGAAGATGTCGGTGGTCCCTGAGGCTATGACGAGATCCTGGACGCCCTCGCCGACCCAGCGCACGAGAACCACGCCGAGATGAAGGGCTGGATCGGCGAAGCCTTTGATCCCACTGCCGTCAACGTCGAGGCGCTTGCCGACGATGTCGCAGCACTGGCCAAGGCATGGACCCGCAAACCGTCAGCCAAGCGGAAGCTATCCAACTGATCCGCGGCCTTCACCGGATGGATACGTTAAGGGTACCTTCCCGAGCCAAACACTATCTCGGCACCGGCATTCTTGCGATCTCGGGCACGCGACAGCGACGATGCCGCGCATTCTCGTTGCGGTTAAATCCCCTCCGGGAATCGCTCTCACCGTGTGGCTACGATCGATATCGGACGCCAGCATGGGCTCCCGTGTAAGTCTAATGTCTTGTTTCGGATGTCGGCCATTCGCCGAGGCGGGTGAAGTCGATGTTCGGCGGCAATCCACAACCGCCGTTTTGGACGGCAGCCTTGGCACTGATTAAGCAGGCTTACTTTACCGCCTGATCTATTAAAGAAACTTGGCTCTTGCTTTAATAGTGCTCGCCCGCCACTCAGAGTAGATGAGCAACGTTGTCCCTCCCAACATGCGCCTCGGCCGCTTCGTTGACACCGTAGCGACGGGGGAGGGGGTGCGCGCCTTTGTCCCGCCCTCACTCCCGCCCAACCCGCCGATCGACATCCTGGGCCTGCTCAACCGCTTGGGCGCCGCCGAGCGCGCGCTTGGCCGCCTCGACGGTATCACGGTCCTCCTGCCGCGCCAGGACCTATTCCTGTACATGTATGTGCGGAAAGAGGCGGTCCTGTCGTCCCAGATCGAGGGCACGCAGTCGACTTTATCCGACCTGCTGCGCTTCGAGACCGAGGCCCAAGCCGGCCAGCCGATCGACGACATCCGCGAGGTCTCCAACTATGTCGATGCCATGATGTGCGGCCTGGAGCGACTTGAGCGCCTGCCGTTGTCGCTCCGCTTTGATTCGGGAGTTGCACGCCCGGTTGCTCCAGAGCGGTCGTGGCGGCACCAAGGACCCCGGCAGGTTCAGGCGGTCGCAGAACTGGATCGGGGGCACTCGCCCGGGGAATGCGCTGTTCGTGCCGCCGCCGCCCAGCGAACTCGACGGCTGCCTCAATGCCTTCGAGCACTTCATGCATGAGGAGGACTCGCGCCTGCCGGCTCTGCTCAAGGCGGGGCTCCTGCACGTGCAGTTCGAGACCATCCATCCCTTCCTGGACGGCAACGGGCGTATTGGGCGGCTGCTGGTGACGCTCTATCTGTGCGCCAACGACGTGCTCAGGACACCGCTACTCTATCTGAGCCTCTATTTGAAAGCCCATCGCGCGGACTACTACCGGCTGCTCCAGGAGGTGCGCGAGCGGGGCGCCTGGGAAGCGTGGCTCGAGTTCTTCCTTGACGGCGTCGCCGAGACTGCCAACCAGGCTTTTGACGCGGCCACCCGGATTGTCGACCTGTTCAAACGCGACCGGGACCGCATTACGACAGAAAGCGAACGGGCCGGCTCGGCGCTTCGGGTGCATGACCTGCTACAGCAGAACCCGTTCGCGACTGCCAGCATCCTGGTCCATCGCACCGGCCTGACTGCGCCTACGATCAACGCCGCGCTGGCCGACCTCGTGCGCCTCGGGATCGCCGAGGAGGTGACCGGGCGCAGGCGCGGCCGGGTCTTCGGCTATCGCGCCTATCTCGACATCCT
>JANXVC010000300.1 GCA_025351925.1 Rhodospirillales bacterium
CTTTTAGACTCCGATCAACATGGCGCGTTTATCCGACGCGGCGACTTTTGCGGGCTCACTTTTTTGGTGCTGGTTGGGATCGTTCGTCCAGCAACAGAGGACCGTTGGCGACCCGACCGGCTTTCAGATCATGGCCGGCGTCGGGGCCGTTTTCTATTCGGCCGAGCAGCGTGGCGGCGGCCAGGGTTTGGCTGGCTGACGGAAACCCTCCCCTGCAACGCTTAACGAATCGTTGCGGGGATGAGAGCGCCCCGGATCTCCACGCTCGGGGCGACCGACGGCCGCGCTGCCTCGGCAGCCCCAACTAGCAGTCCATGTCGTCGTTGTTTGTCCGCCGGACTAAAATTTCTCGCTTGCCCACGTGATTTGCGGTCCCGACGATCCCTTCCTTCTCCATCTGTTCGATCAGCTTGGCGGCGCGGTTATAGCCGATGGCGAGGTGCCGCTGGATGAAGCTGGTGCTCGCCTTGCCCTCGCGGGACACTAGGTCAACCGCTTGGTCGAACAAGCCCTTTTCTCCGTCTCCGGCGGCGGCGATGCCTGACAGGGCCGAGTTCCCGCTGCTGCCCTCTTCGGCGTCGGCGCCCTCGGTAACCTCGTCGTCATAGGTCGGCTCAGCCTGGGCGCGCAGGAAGGCGACGATGTCCTCCACCTCGCGGTCGGCGACGAACGGGCCGTGCACCCGGGCGATGCGCCCGCCGCCCTGCATGTGCAGCAGGTCGCCCTGGCCCAGCAGCTGCTCGGCGCCTTGCTCACCCAGGATGGTGCGGCTGTCAAACTTGCTGATGACCTGGAAGCTGATGCGGGTCGGGAAGTTCGCCTTGATCGTGCCGGTGATCACGTCCACCGACGGGCGCTGCGTCGCCATAATGACGTGGATGCCGGCGGCGCGCGCCATCTGCGCCAGGCGCTGCACCGCCGCCTCGACCTCCTTGCCGGCGACCATCATCAGATCCGCCATCTCGTCGATCACCACGACGATGAACGGCAGCGGCTTCAAGGTCAGAGGCTGTTCCTCAAAGGTTGGGCGCCCGGTCTCGCTGTCGAAGCCGGTTTGCACGCGCCGGGTCACGGTCTCGTCCCGGGCCAGCGCCTCGGCAACGCGGTCGTTATAACCGCCGATGTTGCGCACGCCGAGCTGGCTCATGGCGCGGTAGCGACGCTCCATCTCCCGCGTGGTCCATTTCAGCGCGGTCACCGCCTTGGCAGGCTCCGTTACGACGGGTGCGAGCAGATGCGGGATGCCCTCGTAAACCGAAAGCTCGAGCATCTTCGGGTCGATCATGATGAGCCGGCACTGGTCTGGCGACAGGCGGAACAGGATCGACAGGATCATGGCGTTGATGCCGACCGACTTGCCGGACCCGGTGGTTCCCGCGATCAGCAGATGCGGCATGCGCGCGAGGTCGGCGATGACCGGGGTGCCGCCGATGTCCTTGCCCAGCGCCAAGGCGAGGCGGCCGGGATGGCTGCGCCAGTCCTCGCTGCCCAGCAGCTCGGCTAGGAACACCGTCTCGCGTTTCTCATTCGGTACCTCGATGCCGATCACGTTGCGGCCGGGCACGGTGGCGATGCGGACGGCGGTGACGCACAGGCTGCGTGCGACGTCGTCCGCGAGGCCGATCACCCGGGCGCTGCGGATGCCGGGGGCGGGCTCCAGCTCATACAGCGTGACGACCGGTCCTGGCCGAATTTCGCGGATCGCGCCCTGCACGCCGTAGTCGCCCAGCACGGTCTCCAGCAGGCGGGCATTGGCCTGCAGCGCCGCCTCGCTGGGACCCGATCCGGCGCGGATCGGGACGCGGCTGAGCAAGGAGAGCGGCGGGAACTGCCAGCCTGCTGCGGCGGCCGGCGGGTTGTCCGGCCGGGTCGCGACCGGCTTGCGCTTGGCCTCGGCGACAATGGCGTCGGAAATGATGGGGATCGACAGCTCGGTCGGCTTCGACGTGGCGGGCGGCCGAGGCGGAGCGGATGGCTGGATAGGTTCCTGGGTTGGTTCTGACCGTCCGCGGCTTGATGCAGCGGAGCTTGGATCTAGGCGCCGGGACGTGGCGGGCTCTGTCGATGGACACGTCTGGGCTTTCGGATGCAGTAAACGTTCGATCGGTTTCGCGACCAATCTGACAGCGTTGGCCGTGTAGGAGCCGGCGCGGGCAAGCACTCCTGCCGCATGCCCGCCGCCGCGTACCGAGACACGAGCTGCGCCCATCGCGCCCCGGCCGGCAATGCGCCATTCCAAGGCCGACAGCCCAAGGCTGAGTATCACCAGGATCAGCGCCAGCATTGTCCCGAGGCCTTGAGCCAGCATGACGCCGACGGTGCCGAGCAGCCCGTGCCCCATGCGGACCACGGTGTCGTTAAGCATTTGTCCGACCGCGCCGCCCAATCCGGCGGTGGTCGGCCAGGTTGGCCCGGGCACCACCGCCAGCACGGCGGCCAACGCGGGCAGTGCCAATAAAGTGCATAGCAGCCGTATTGTCAGCCGCAGCGGACGTCGGGTGGCGGTCCGGAAGCCCCAAGCGAGCATGGCGAGGCTGGGCAGCAGGGCCGCCGCGCCGAAACCCTGCAGCAGCACGTCGGCCACCAAGGCACCTGGTAAGCCTGCGAGATTGCTCGCCGAGCGCGGTGTTGCGGTGTTGAGCGATGGATCGTGCGGATTATAGGACACGAGCGCCACTAAAAGCAGGAGTGCGCCGACCGCGAACCCAAGACCGCCCAACTGGCCAAGGCGCGTCGAAAGGATGTTGCGCACCTCCGGAGAGGCGAAGCGGCGGCCCTGGGCAATTGATGCCATGCTGTTGTCCGGTCAGCTTGAAGGAAACCCGGAGTTTAATGCAAGAACATGCGGAATTGGAACGGAAAACCGGGATCGCGAATATTTCACGATCCCGTTGTGTCGTTTCAGGTATGCGACGAGGCTAGCCGAGCTGCTCGCCGTGCAGCACAACGTCCAGGCCCTCACGCTCCTCATCGACGGAGACACGCAGGCCGACAACGACATCAACGACCTTGAGCAAAACAAACGTCGCGATGGCGCTGTAGGCAATCGTCGCCCCGACCGCATAGCCTTGCGCGATCAGCAGCGCCTTACCCGCGACATAGACGCCCTCGGGCTTGTCCGTCGTGGCCGAGAGCGGGCCATAGGCGAACACCCCCGTCAGCAGCGCGCCGATGATGCCGCCGACGCCGTGCACGCCGAAAGCGTCGAGGCTGTCGTCGTAGCCCAGCAGGTGCTTCAGCCCGGTCGCCGACCAGAAACAACCTACGCCTGCCACGACGCCGATAATCAGCGCCGGCCCCGGCAACACGAAGCCGGACGCTGGCGTAATGGCGACGAGGCCCGCGACCGCGCCAGAGATCACGCCGAGCACGCTAGGCTTGCCCTTGGCGACCCACTCCGCTGCCACCCAGCCCAGCGCAGCCGCGCCGGTCGCGACCTGCGTCGCCAGCATCGCCATGCCGGCCCGGCCGCCAGCGCCCAGCGCCGACCCGGCGTTGAAGCCGAACCAGCCGACCCAAAGCAATGACGCCCCGATCACCGCATAGGCGAGGTTATACGGGCTCATGTTGTCCTGCCCGTAGCCAAGCCGCTTGCCCAGCACGAGCGCGCAGATCAGCCCGGCCACGCCAGCGTTGATATGCACCACCGTGCCGCCAGCGAAGTCCGCGACGCCCAGCGCGTTGATCCAGCCCAGCGGGCTCCATACCCAATGCGCGATGGGCGAATAGACCAGCAGCGACCACAGCGCCATGAACAGCATGAGCGCCGAAAACTTCATTCGGTCGGCGAACGCGCCGGCGATCAGCGCCGGGGTGATGATAGCGAAGGTCATCTGGAACATCAGGTAAACGGTCTCGGGGATCGTGTTGACCGTGGCGTTCTCGGTGCCTGCGCCCAAGGTGAACGGCTTGTCCCAGCCGGTGCCCAACCCATTCAGGAACAGGCGTGAGAAGTCGCCGATGTAGGGATTGCCATTGGTGAAGGCGAGGCTGTAGCCCGCGACCATCCACAGCACCGTCACCAGCGCGCAGATGCTGAAGGACTGCATTAGGGTCGCCAGCACGTTCTTCTTGCGCACCATCCCGGCGTAGAACAGCGCCAGCCCCGGCACCGTCATCATCAGCACCAGCGCCGTCGCCACGATCATCCACGCGGTGTCGGCAGGGCTGATGGTCGAGGTTTCTGCAAACGCAGGCGTCGCAAAAGTCAGGATCGTCGCAAGACTAATCGGCGCAGCCAACGTCGCGGCGCGACACGAGAGTGCCCCCATGGTATTTCCCCAGCCTGTTATGATTTTATCGATCGCACGCCAGGCTTCGTTGCCGGATG
>JANXVC010000335.1 GCA_025351925.1 Rhodospirillales bacterium
CCTCACGCACAGGCCAGTTCGCGACGCAGTGGCGGGCCCGCGGGCTGCGCTGACGGCGGGCGGCGGCGCGCTTGAGCCGCAGGAAAGGAAAGTCGCTGCACAGCCGACGTCAGCCACCAACCATGCCCATCCACTGATACCGTTGTGGACCGTAAAGAAGTGCACCGCTTCAAGGAACTTGCGGTCGTCATGGCCCAGCTCACCCCGGCGCGACTGCGCCGCGTGGAACACTTTCAATACAATCAACTAGCCGTCTGATTGTGATACCTCCTTTGCAGCTTTGGCGATGAGGCGTGCCTTGGTCGTGTCGCAGGGCTCGCGCGGCTATGCGGTGCGGGGTTGGCGAGTTTGGGTTTGGCTTTGAGGTGCTCGGCTGTGACTTGATTTGGTGTCTTGCCGTCCAGCACCCGCTGGCGCCGGGCATTGTAGGCCTGGTTGAAGCTGCGCAGCAGTTGTTCCAGGGCACGGTGCGAGTGGATGTTGATGCCCAGCACCTCGCTGCCGATCCGGCCGTTGAAGCGCTCGACCATGCCGTTGGTTTGCGGTGTGCGTGGCTTGGTGTGGCGGTATTGCGCGCCCAGGGCGACGCAGGCCTTGGCGAAAGCTGGCGTGAAGCAACTGCCATTGTCGGTCAGCATACCATTGTCGGTCAGCATATGGGTGAGCTGGAAGGGGAATGCAGCCGCTGCCTCGCGCAGGAAGTCGATGGCACTCCGTTCGGTCTCGTCGTCCTTGACCGCAAGATGGACGGCACGCGAGCAGCGGTCGATGGCGACGAACAGAAGCCGCTTGCGCCGTTCGCGGTCGCTGGTCCGCAGCTTGGGCGGAGCAGCCCAAGGTTTCAGCCGCGTAGCGGATGGAATGGCTGCGGAGGGAGGTGCTTGATGTCGATGTGGATGAAGCCGAGGTCATAGTCACGGAAGCTGCCCTGGCCTTTAGCGGGCCTGTCTGTGGCTCGTTTTGGCCTGCGGTTCAGGCCCTCGGCCTTGAGGATGTGCCAGATACTGTCACGGTTGAGGTGCGGCAGGAGATGGCAGACGACGAAGGTGAGGTCGTCGAGCGGGAAGTTGGTGGCACGCCGCAGGCTGCAGACGATGGCGCGCTCCTTCTCAGTGGCCTTCCAAGGCAACTGGTGCGGGCGAGCGGAACGGTCGAGGCAGTCTGCTACGCCACGCTTGCGCCGCTTGCGCACAGTTTCGGCGCTGATGCCGTAACGCTGGGCTACAATGCCGCTGGGCTCGCTGGAACGGGCGGAGGAGATCTCGGCGCGGGTGGCGGGGGTGATGCGGGCGTTCGCGTGGGTGCCGTCGCGAAGGTGGTGGAAATAGATTGGTGGCGTAGTCTCTGGTTTGTTCAACGAACCATTTCCGGCGTTTCAGCGCCGGTGGAGACCACGCCATGGAAGACATTAGGGCCTGTTGAGAATTGGGGATTCCCACGGCTACGGCGGTCGTGATTCAAGCTCCAAAAGGAGTTTGCCATGGACCGGTTCATTCTGACGGACGCGCAATGGGAGAGGATGGAGCCTGTTTGTCTTGGCAAGCCTACTGATCCCGGCCGAACAGGCGGAAACAACCGCTTGTTTGTCGAGGCGGTGTTATGGATTGCCCGCACCGGCAGTCCGTGGCGGGACCTGCCGTTGTTGTTCGGCAAGTGGAACACGGTGTTCAAGCGCTTTCGCGACTGGGTGAAAGGCGACGTCTTCAAGCGCCTGTTCGACGCCGTGTCCGACGATCCAGACATGGAATACGCCATGGTCGACGCCACAATCGTCAAGGTTCACCGCCATGGCCAGGGCGCAAAAGGGGGACGCAAAGTCAGGCTATTGGCCGCTCCAGAGGCGGCTTGACCACCAAAATCCTGGCGCTGACCGATGCACTGGGCAACCTCGTCCGCTTCGTCCTGTTGCCGGGGCAGCGACACGACACGGTCGGCGTCGCCCCGCTGATCCAAGGCGCCGAGTTTGAGGGATTAATCGCCGACAAAGCGTTTGACGCGAACTGGATCATCGACGAGTTGAACGACCGAGGAGCCAAGATCGTCGTCTCGCAGATGCCGCAGCGCAAGACACCCCTGGACATCGATCTTGAGGTCTACAAATGGCGCCATCTGATCGAGAACTTCTTTTGCAAGCTGAAGGAGTTCAAACGTATCGCCATGCGAAGCGACAAGACCGATACGAGCTTTGAGGCGATGATCCATCTCTCAGCCGCACTCATCAACTCACGATAACCGAACCTCAACAGGCCCTAGCACAAAGACGGGTGCGGACGGCACGTCACTGTTTGTGGGGGACGCCTGGTTTGACCCGATCGAGGCGGGCATCCGGGATCGGGTGCGTGGGTTTATCGAGGAGCTGCTGGAGCAGGAGCTGACGGCGGCGCTGGGGCGCACGCGGCATGAGCGGGCAGAGGGCGAGCCTGCGCGGTATCGGAACGGAGCGCGGAAGCGCCAGCTGCTCGGCTCGTTCGGGCCGGTGGAGCTCAGCGTACCTCGGGCGCGGATGACAACCGAGGGCGGAGGCACACAGGAGTGGCGCAGCGCCACGTTGCCCCGGTATTCGCGGATGACGCGGCAGGTCGAGGCACTGATCGCGGGCGCCTACCTATCCGGGACCAACACCCGCCGGGTCAAACGCGCGTTGGCGGCCTTGTTTGGTGGCGCGGTGGGCAAAGACGTCGTCAGCCCCACCTGGCGCAAGGTCAAGGTGGACTGGGACGCCTGGGCTAAGCGCGACTTAGCTGGGGAGGATATCGTCCGCTTGATCCTGGACGGCACGGTCGTACGGGTGCGTCCTGGACCGCAAGGCGACGAACATCTCGCTGCTGGTCGTGCTCGGCGTGCGCCGAGATGGGCAAAAGGTGCTTCTCGCCGTCAAGAACATGGGCGGAGGCGCTTCAAGGTTCCAGCGGCGAAGCCGTTGGAGTAGCGCCGGAGGGGGTGAGAGCGAGGCAGCCTGGCGCGGCGTCCTTGACGACCTGATT
>JANXVC010000368.1 GCA_025351925.1 Rhodospirillales bacterium
ATGGGCACCAGCAGGAGCGACATTTCCACCGCGCCGAAACGGGCGGCGGCGACGCCCAGCATGGCGAGCACGAATCCGCAGAACTGGCTGCCGACGTCGCCCATGAAGATGCGGGCGTGTGGGAAGTTGAATGGCAGGAACCCAAGCAGCCCCGCCGCCAGCAGCAGGGACGCGAAATAGACGAACCACCCGCCGTATGCCGCGGCGATCCCCGCCAGCATGAGGCAGGCGAGGGCCGACACGCCGGACGCCAGCCCATTCAGCCCGTCAATGAAATTCACCGCGTTGGTTGCGAACAGGATCCAGGCAAGCGTCAACGGCACCGCCGCCCAGCCGAGCTCGACCGTTCCCCACCATGGCAGATGCAGGTTGGCGACGATGAGCCCGCTGCCCACCGCCAGCGCCGCCGCACCCAGTTGGGCGGCGAACTTGACGGTAAAGGGCCAGTCCAGCACGTCGTCGAGGAACGCCACGACCGCGATGGCGCTGGCGGCCAGGATCACGCCGCGGAAATACGGATCGGCCAGGCGGGAGAACTCGGCGTAGCGGTAGAGCACGGCGATCCCCACCAGGAAGGCCGCGACCACACCGACACCGCCGCCCTTTGGCACCACCCGCGTATGCGCCTTGCGCGCGTCCGGGCGGTCCGCTGGGCCGAGGCCGATCATCACCCGCACCAGCGCCGCCGACAGCAGCGCCAGGGCAGCGACGAACAGCAGGTGCTTCAGCACGGCGTCTGTGGTCAAACGAGGCTTCCGGAGATGGGGGACTGCTAAGCGGCGCGGGGTGGGCTATAGGGTCCTCACAATGCCACCGCAACGCTCGGTCAATCGCATCCTGCTGAACGTCGCGTTGGACGGCGTGCTCGCCGCCGTGGCGACGCCGCTGGCCCGTTATATCGCTGATCCCGGCGGCGGCCTGCTGCACCCGCTGTGGTTTGTCGCCGGCGGGGCGATCACCCTGTTGGTGGCCGGCCTGCCGTTCCGCATGCCGCAGCAGTACTGGCGCTTTGCTGGGATCGAGGATCTGCTCGGCCTGGTGGGCAGCAGCGTCGTTAGCGCCGTGCTGTTTGCGCTGCTGCTGCGCGTTTCGGGTTTTCCGCTGCCGACGCCGACCTTCCCGGTCGTGCATGCGCTGACGCTGATCGTGGCGCTCGGCACGCCGCGGGTGGTCTATCGGCTGCGCCTGGCTCGCCGGGCAGGGCGGGACGGGGCCGACGCGCAGTCCGTGCTGCTGGTTGGCGCCGGCGATGGGGCCGACCTGTTCATGCGGTCGCTGGAGTATGGCGAGGGCCGGGCCGCCTTCCGCATTGTCGGGCTGCTGTCGATGCGGGAGGGCCAGACCGGCCGACGCATCCACGGCCACACCATCTTGGGGCCCATCAGCCAGACCACCGCCGTCCTGGCCCGGCTGCGTGCCGAGGGCCGGCTGCCATCCGCCCTCGTATTGACCCAACCCGCGTTGTCCGGTGCTCCGCTTGCGGCATTATTGGCTCAGGCGGATGTGGAAGGCGTGCCGGTGCGTCGAGTCCCGCGTCCGACCGCGCTGCAGACGGCGGCAGAGGGCGGCGGCACGCTGGAACTGGCGCCGGGCGCGAGCGAGGACCTATTGAACCGCCCGCAGGTGCCGCTCGACCGCGACGGCATGGCGCGACTGGTGCACGGCCGCCGCGTGCTGGTGACCGGCGCCGGCGGCACCATCGGGTCGGAGCTGGCGCGGCAACTGGCGGCGCTGGGACCGGACCGCCTGACGCTGCTGGACAACGGCGAATATGCGCTGTGGCAGATCGACCAGGAGCTCAACGAGGCGCATCCCGAGGTGCCCCGAGAAACCGTCATCGCCGATATCCGCGACGAGCCGCGCATCCGCGCGGTGTTCGACCGGGTGCGGCCTGAGCTGGTGTTCCACGCCGCCGCGCTGAAGCATGTGCCGATGGTGGAGGCGAACCCGCTGGAGGGCCTGCTGACCAACGCTGTCGGTACCAGGCATGTGGCGGAGGCCGCGCGCGCCGCCGGGGCGAGCGCCATGGTGTTCATCTCGACCGACAAAGCGGTGAACCCCAGCAGCGTGATGGGTGCGAGCAAGCGCCTGGCCGAAATGTATTGTCAGGCGCTCGACGTGGCGGCGCGGCGCGGCGCCGGCATGCGCTGCGTCACCGTGCGGTTCGGCAACGTGCTCGGCAGCACCGGCTCCGTCGTGCCGCTGTTCCGCCATCAGCTCGAGCGCGGCGGCCCGCTGACCGTCACCCATCCCGACATGCAGCGCTATTTCATGACGGTGCGCGAGGCGGTCGGCCTGGTGCTGCAGGCGAGCGTGCTGGGCATGGCCGACATCACACTGCCGACTGGCGCGCAGGGCGGCATCTTCGTGTTTGACATGGGCGAGCCGGTGCGCATTGTGGATCTCGCGCGGCAGATGATCCGGCTCGCTGGTCTTCATCCGGCCGAGGACGGACCCGAGCCTGGCCGTATCCAGATTCGCTTCACCGGCCTCCGCCCCGGCGAGAAGCTGTTTGAGGAGCTGTTCCACGGCAGCGAGCCGCCAGTGCCGACCGGGCATCCTGGCCTGCTGATGGCGGCGCCTCGCACCGCCGACCCGGCGATCGTCGGCCGCGCCATCGACGAGATTGCCGCCGCCTGCCGGGCCGGGCAGATCGGCTTGGCGTTGATCTTGCTCGGCCGAATGATCCCGGAATTCGAACATAATGCCGAGGGCGCCCCGGGACGGGTGCTGCTGCCTGGAGGATAGAATGAACCGGCCAGTCTCATTTCTCGACCTAAAGGCGCAGCAGGCCCGCATCGCTCATCGGCTCCGTCCGCGGCTGGACGCCGTGCTGGCGCACTGCCAGTTCGTACTGGGGCCAGAGGTTGCGGAGCTGGAGGGCAGGCTCGCGACCTACTGCGGAGCCCAGCACTGCGTCGGCGTCAGCTCCGGCACCGACGCGCTGCAGATCGCGATGATGGCGGAGGGCATCGGCCCCGGCGACGCGGTCTTTCTGCCGGCGTTCACCTACACCGCGACCGCCGAGGTGCCGCTGGTACTGGGCGCGACCCCGGTGTTCGTGGACGTTGACCCGCGCACCTACCAAATTGATCCGGCGCACCTTTCCGCCCGGATAGCCGAAACTCGTACTGCCGGCCGCCTGCGCCCGCGCGCGCTGGTCGGGGTGGACCTGTTCGGTCAGCCCGCGGATTGGGTTGCGCTGAACCGGATCGCCTCTACGGAAGACCTGTTCACCCTCGACGACTGCGCCCAGAGCTTCGGCGCGGTGCTGCATGGCACGCGCCTCGGCACCCAGGCGCAGGCGACCGCCACGAGTTTTTTCCCCAGCAAGCCGTTCGGTGCCTACGGGGACGGCGGCGCGCTGTTTACCGATGACGACGAACGCGCCGCGCTGTATCGCATCCTACGGAGCCATGGGGAGGGCACGACGCGCTACGAGGTCCTGCGCACCGGGATGAATGGCCGCCTAGACACCATGCAGGCGGCGGTGCTGCTGGCGAAGCTCGACGTGTTCGACGAGGAGCTGGCGATTCGCGAGCGCATCGCCGGGGTCTATGACCGGCGTCTCAGCAATGCGGTCGTCATTCCCGCCCGGGTGCCGGACAGCGTCAGCGCTTGGGCCGTCTATTCCGTGCTGCTGCCGGACGAGGCGGCCCGTACTCGGCTGCAGGCCGCGTTGCGTGAGGCCGGGGTGCCCACCGCGATCTATTATCCCCGCCCGCTGCATCGGCAGCCCGCCTATGCCGGACATCATGACGGCGCGGACCTGCCGGTGTCGGACGATCTATCCGGCCGTATTCTTGCATTGCCGATCCATCCGGACCTTTCAGATGCCGACGTTGAACGCGTATGCGACGCGGTGACGCAGGCGCTGGGCTGAGGCAACCCACCCGTTCGGCCGGCGTTGCCAGAGCATGAACCAGCCAAAAGTGCAGACCGACGACCCGCCGCCTGAGGGCGCGAGCCCAGACCACAATCCCACCGGCGAGACGCCGCATGGCATCCCGAAAGGCACCGAGGAACACGCGGCAAAGGCGTCGCCCAGTGACGACCGTCAAGCCAGCGAGACGGCACCGCTGGTACCTAAAAAGACTTAGCCGCCTAAGCCATATCTCTATCTCTCGTCCAAACGAACGTCAGCTCGTGCTTGTTATGGAACAAGTGCGTCAGACGACCGTGTGGCAGCGCGGCGAAGCCGTCTGCTGACACATGATCCGTCTCGCCTTGAAACTTAACGGTGCAGATTATGTGCCGCGCGGTTTTTGCCGTGATCCAACGCTCCATCAAGGAAAGGAGCCGAGCTGGGTATGCAATCACGTCGCATACCAGCCAGTCCACCGGCTCAGGCAGCAGGGCAAAGGCGCTTTCGAGCACTTGGGTCACCCCAGGCATCGCGGCGACACGGAAATCAAGTGGCGCCTTGTCAACCGCCCGCACTGATGCACCGAGGCTGGCCAGCACCCAAGTCCAGCCGCCTGGCGAGGCACCGAGATCGAGGCACACGTCGTCGGGCCCCGGATATTCGCCAAGCCGGGTCAACGCCTCCCAAAGCTTGAGATAGGCACGGCTGGGCGGGCCGATGTGGTCCTCCTCGAAGCGGCATTCTCCCAGGATGAGTGGGCTTGACTTAGTCGGACTGGCAAGCAGCCGGTCGCGGTCCAGCAGTGTCCAAGCGCCCAAATGCGACGTCGGCGCTGGCTCTGGGAAGCGCAGCAGGCGGGCACGGACCGGCGGCAGATGGCCTTCAATCAACGCCATGCGGCGGTGCTGCTGGACGGCATAGGCCGACCAGTTGCGCTGTTGGGCGCGCAGCAGATTGGCGGCGGCCTTCAACGACGTGATCGCGTGCTCCCGTGGTGCGGTCCAGATGTCGAGCGCCCAAACGCTGGCGTAGGGCGGGTCTGGCGACAGTGCCAAGCGGCCGTGCCAGGCGCTTACGGTGACGCCGGCCCGAGTCAGTTCCTCAAGGAGCGGCTGCTCCAGGTCCTCAGCTGCGAGATAGGCGCTGCCGATCGACGAGGCCGTGCTCAACGGCGGCGAAACGCGGACAGGCCCAGCAGCGCCCAGCCGAGCATCAGCAAGCTGCCGCCCACCGGGGCCAGCGCGCCCAGATGCGGCCCGCCGAGCGCCCCTGCATAAACGGTGCCGCAAAACAGCAGCGTGCCGAGCACAAATGCCGCGCCCGCCGCATGCGTCAACCAGCCGCCGCGTGCGCCCCAAATCCCGCAGCCCAACAGCGCCAGCGCGTGCCAGCCCTGCATCTGTACGGCGCTGGCAATGGCGCGGGACTGGCCGGCATCGACCGGCAGGTGCGCTGCCCCGGCCGCCGCCGCCACCGCGAGCAGCCCGCCCAGTGCGCCCAGCGCGACCCATCCGCGATACGAATCCGTGATCATGGAACCCATTTACCTTCTACGAGCCGGTTCCGCCATCACGCGCTTCGGTGTAAGAAGGGCTATGCCACGCGGAGACTTGTTTCCCGAGATCGGACCGTTCGAGACCGGCTATATGCCGTTGTCCGGCGGCCACGTGATGTATTGGGAACAGGTCGGCGCGACGCATGGTCAGCCGGTGCTGTTCCTGCATGGCGGTCCCGGCGCTGGGGCAGGGGCGGTGCACCGCCGTTTCTTCGATCCGCATTTCTGGCGCGTGGTGATCTTCGACCAGCGCGGCGCCGGCCGCTCGCGTCCGCTGGGCAGCCTGGCGCACAACACAACGCCCGACCTGGTTGCCGACATCGAGACGCTGCGCCGTCATCTCGGCATCGAGCGTTGGCTGCTGTTCGGCGGCTCCTGGGGGTCCACCCTCGCACTCGCCTACGCCCAGGCCTATCCGAACCGGGTGCGCGGCCTGGTGCTGCGCGGTGTGTTCCTAGGCCGCCCGGCCGAGGTGGAGTGGTTCCTGCACGGCCTCGGCGCGGTATTTCCGGACGCGCATGCGGCGTTCGTCGGCCATCTGCCACCCGAGGAGCGGCACGACCTGCTCGGCGCCTACCTACGCCGGCTGACTCATCCGGATCCGGCGATCCACATCGCCGCCGCACGCGCCTGGTCGGTCTATGAAGGCTCCTGCAGCACTCTGCTGCCCAGTCCGGACACGGTCGCCTCGTTTGCGCAGGACCGCACGGCGTTGGGCCTCGCGCGGATTGAAGCGCACTACTTCGCCCACGACCTGTTCTTGCCCGAGGGCGGGCTGCTGGGCGGCATGCACCGGATCGGGCATCTGCCGGCTGAGATCGTCCAGGGCCGCTACGACATGATCTGCCCGGCGCGCACCGCCTTCGAGCTGGCCGCCGCCTGGCCCGCCGCCCGGCTGACCGTCATCCCCGATGCTGGGCATTCCGCACTGGAGCCGGGCGTGCGGCGAGCCCTGGTGTCGGCGGTCGAGCGGTTCCGCACCGTCCGCTGACAGCAGCATCGCTGAACGAGCTCGCCATCGAAACGGTGACGTCTCCAAAATGGGTTGACCGTCCTATCGCGATCTGTTATCACGGAAAAGTGAACTCAAGGGCGCTCGCGTAAAATTCCTGTTCATCTTTGCTTAGGGTTTGGTCCCTAAGCCTTGGATTGCGGCACAGCATGGCCGACTGCGAACAGGGATGGGCGAATTGGCAACACTTACAGTGGGCTTGAACCAGCAATATCAACATATTGCCGATGCAGTCGCTGCATCGCATGACGGCGACGTGGTTGCGGTTCAGGCCGGGACCTATGTCAACGACTTCGCAACGATCTATCATAAGATCACGCTGCAGGGCGTCGGCGGCATGGTGAAGATGGTCGCGACGATCCCCCCGACGAATGGGAAAGCGATCCTGACCACGGCGAGCGACGTCACGATCGATCACTTCGAATTTTCCGGCGCGAAGGTCGCTGACAAGAACGGCGCGGGCATTCGCTATGACAACGGCAATCTGACGATCACCAACTCATACTTCCACGATAACGAGAATGGTCTGTTGAGTGCCGCCGACGCCAATGGCACGATCACCATCAAGAACTCGGAATTCAGCCATAACGGCAACGGCAACGGCCTGACCCACAATATCTATGTGGGCGTGATCAAGCAGCTCACGATCCAGGACAGCTACATCCACGACGCGGTGATCGGGCACGAGGTCAAGAGCCGCGCGTTGAACACCACGATCACCGGGTCCCGCATCCAAAACAACTCCGGCAATGCGAGCTACGAGATCGACCTGCCGCAGGGCGGCAATGCATTGATCCAGGGAAACCTGATCCAGCAGGGGGCGGGCAGCTCAAACCCGGTGATCATCGCGTTCGGCGAGGAGGGCAGGCTCAACGCCAACTCCACCCTGGTCGTGCGCGGCAACATCATCGTGAACGACAAAGCCAAAGGCGTCGCGGTCTGGAATGCAACGAGTGGCACGGCCACGATGGACGCCAACCAAGTCTATGGCCTGGGCAGCACGGCAACGACGATCGGCACGGTCGGGCAGACCGGCACCACGGTGCTTGCCATTCGCCCGGTGCTGAACCTGGCGACACCAATCGATGCCCTCGGTCAGCGTACCGTGGTGTTCAACCTCTCAGAGGAGTCCTGGCAAGGCGACGCGCAGTGCTACGTCAGCATCGACGGCGCACGGCTTGGCGGGCTGCAGACGATTACCGCCTTGCATGCGCTGAGGCAGAGCCAAAAGATCTCGTTCACCGTTCCGCTCTCGACCGGGCCGCACACGGCGTCGGTGGCGTTCGTGAACGATGCATGGGGCGGGACGACCACAACCGATCGCAACCTTTTTGTGGACTCGATCGATCTCGGGACGCAGCACGTGGTTACCGCCGCGGCGCTCTATTCGAATGGCTCGAAAGTCTTCGCCATTCCGGCCGCTCCGACCACGGCCGCGCTGGTTTCATCCGTAAACAGCACGACAGCCCACACGGTCACCCTTCTGCCACATCATTGATCGGGCCACTGGCGGCAGCGTGCTGCCAGCGTGTCCTATCCGGCCAGCGCCGCGGTGACGCGACGGGCAAACGCGGCTGGATCGGCAGGCATCTCGCCGTCCTGCACCCGCGCCAGGTCGAACAGGGTGTGAGCCGTATCGGTGAGGTCCGCGCCGGCCTCAAGCTGTTTCGCCAAACTATGGATCAGCGGGTGGCGCGGGTTCACCTCCAGCGCCGGCGGCATCGCCATGCCGGTCTGGCCGTGACGGCGCATCAACCGCTGCATCTGTAGGTCCGGCCCGAATCCGGCCGCCGCCAGCACGACGGCGCTGTCCACCAACCGGTCGGTCGCACGCACCTCGCCGACCGCGCTGCCCAGCGCCGACTTCAGCGCCGGCAGCAGCTTCTCGACGTCGGCGGCCTCGCCCTCCGGCTCGGTCACGACCGGCAGCTTCGATAGGTCAACGCCCCCCTGGGTGACGCTGCGTATCGGTTTGCCGCCCCAGTCGGTCAGCCGGTCCGGCCAGAACGTATCGACGGGGTCGGTCAGCAACAGCACCTCGACGCCGCGCGCCCGGAAGCCCTCCAGCTGCGGCGACCGGGAGAGCGCGTCCGCATCGTCGCCGGTCAAGATGTAGAGCGCGTCCTGCTCAGGCTTCATCCGCTCGACATAGCCGTCGAGCCCGGTCCAGCCCTCCTGTGCCGACGACCGGAACCGCATCAGCCCTGCAAGCTCCGTGCGATGCTCGTCGTCCTCCCAGACGCCCTCCTTCAGGATCGAGCCGAAGTTCTCCCAAAGCTTGGCAAAATCGGCCTCGTCCTTGGCCCGGCTTTTGAGCTCGCCCAGCACGCGGTTGGTCACCGCCTTGCGGATGCGGGCCAGCACCGGCGTCGCCTGCAGCATCTCACGGCTGACGTTCAGGGGCAGGTCCTCGGTATCGACGACGCCCCTAACAAACCGCAGCCAGGGTGGCAGCAATCCGGCCTCGTCGGTGATGAACATGCGCCGGACGTGCAGCCGCACCCGGCTCTCGCGCGGACCCTCGACCGCCTCGAACGGCCGGGCGCCCGGCACGAACAGCAGCGCCGAGTATTCCAGCGCGCCCTCCGCCCGCCAATGCAGGGTGGCCCAGGGTTCATCATACTGGCCAAGGTGCCGATAGAAGTCGGTGTACTGCTCGGTGGTGACCTCATTCTTCGACTTGCGCCACAGCGCGGTGCCGGCATTGGCGGGCCGGTCCTCGCCCTCGGTCGCGACCGTGATCGGCACCGTGATGTGATCCGCCCACTTGCGCACGATCGTCTCGAGCCGGATCGGCTCCAGGAACTCGTCCGCATCGGACTTCACGTGCAGCAGCACGCTGGTGCCCGGCTCCACGCGCGTGGCGGGCGCAAGCGTGAACGCGCCCGCTCCGTCCGATGCCCAGGTCCACGCCTCTTCCGACCCGGCGCGGCGGCTCGTGACCTCGACCCGATCGGCCACCATGAACGCCGAGTAGAAGCCGACGCCGAACTGGCCGATCAGGCTGACCTTCTCGTCCGGCTTGGCAGTGGCCGCCGCATCGCCGAAGCGGCGCGTGCCGGACCGGGCGATGGTGCCGAGGTTCGCCGACAACTCCGCCTTGTCCATGCCGATGCCGCTATCGGCGATCAGGATGGTGCGGGCCGCCTTGTCCGGCACGATCCGGACGCTGGCGTCGGGCGGCAATGCCAAGGCGGGCGTCGTCAACGCCTCGAACCGGCGTCGATCCGTAGCGTCGGCGGAGTTGGCAACCAGCTCACGCAAGAAGATCTCGCGGTCGGAATACAGCGCGTGCACGACGAGGTCGAGCAGGCGGCCAACCTCGGCGCTGAACTCATAGGTTTCAGTTTGGACGTCGGTCATCGGGTTTTCCAATGCTGTCGTTGTGCATTAGTCAAGGTTAGGGCCGCATGCCATGCGGCCCTAACCCTCAATATGGCTATGGTCGGCGGTCAGGTATCTTGAGAATCCGCTCCGCTACCGCGGCCGGAGATGCCGGCGCGCGACGGCGCATCAGCATGAGGCTCGACGGTGCGGGACTGCGCGGCGACCTCGGCGTCGTCCTGCGGCCCGGCGTCACCGGCCCGGGCCGGATCGTCCCGATGCTCCTCCAGAACGGCGATCACAGCCTGTGGATCGGCGCGCTCTGCTGCGGCAAACAGCCGGTCGGCCTCTTCGGCCTCGCCTGCCGCCTGGGCGCGCAAGGCCCGCTCCGCCAATTGCCGCGCCGACGCATGCTTGCCGCCCGCGCCATCGGTCTGCTCGAGTTCGTCGCTCATGGATATCCTTTAGACACAGGTCGCTTCACTCGGCTTAGCATGGTTCGGGAGGGAAGACGTCCGGACTGCCCACCGCACTGGCGCATAGCCTAGCGCCTAGATAGTCCAGAGCCTACAAAGATTGAACCCAGCCCGGCTCGGCCCGTTGCACTGGGTGGAGGCGCCAAGGATGCCAAAAATGATTGAAATCCGAAGATTGGATCCGCATGATCCGTTGCCGGAGGGGCGCAGCCACCGCGTTATCGTCCTGCGCCGCTTCGATGAGGATGACCCTCGCAAGATCGTGACCGAGATTACGCTGACCGGCGCGCCCGGCCAGTCGGAGGTTGCGCGTCCCGCTCATCCCAACGGCTCATCGATGTCGCTGGACGAGGTAATTGCAGCCGCGCAGCAGGTGGCCAAAACGGAAGGCATCGACCAAGTGTTCGTGCTGGATCGCACGGCAGGACAGTTGGAACATGAGGTTATCGAGCACGCCGGGGACCATAGCTTCTCTGGCAAAAGACTTGATGACACCGATTCTGAGGATGGCGAGACCGGCCCGGATATGCGGCCGCAGACGCCCTGATTAGTCCAAGATCATGCCAAATTTTAGCCATACCGATGTCCCAAACTTTGTTCGTCGCAACTGTAAGACCCTGACGCACGTGTCTGTGAGGAGCCTAGCCGCGCTGCTTCCTGTCATAAAACAACTATGATCGCCTTCTTATGCTGCCTGTAACGCCTATGTCTCTCGTCCTACCCCAAGGCCCCCATTCCGGGCGTGGCCCTCAACTAGAAGAGAAATCCTGATGCCTGATACCGGGCTAGACGTGTCCACTACTGGACGACGTGTTGGCGTGCTTGTCGTCGGCCTCGGCGGCGCCGTCGCCACTACGGCGGCAGCGGGCATTGAAATGCTGCGTGCCGGTTCGAACGATATGGCGGGCCTCCCCCTCGCCGGCGTGGGCGCTTCAGGGATCGCCGCCTACCGCAATCTGCATTTTGCCGGTTGGGACTTGCATGGGGAAAATCTCGAGAGTGCGGTGCGGGAGCATCGAGTGCTCGACCGGGAACAGTCTGAATTGGTTGCGCCAGCGATGCGTGGCATGAAGCCTTGGCCCGCCGTGGGCAGCGTGGATTTCTGCAAGAACGTGGACGGTGCCAACAAGGTCGCCGCCGGATCACACCGGGAGGCAGTGGAGCGCATTCGTGACGATATCCGCCGTTATCGAGAGACGTCAGGCATTGAAAATCTAGTCGTTGTGAACCTCGCGTCGGTCGAGCGTTGGCCAGACAAAGCCGCAGCGGCGCTGCACACGCCGGAGGGTTTTGAGAAGGGTCTCGACGGCAGCGACCCGGCCATTAGCCCGGCGATGCTTTATGCCTACGCCGCCATTGTCGAGGGCGTGCCATACGGCAACTTCACCCCGAGCCTCGCTGCTGATATTCCGGCATTGACCACCTTGGCTGAGCGCCGCAACGTTCCCGTAGCTGGCAAGGATGGCAAGACTGGGCAGACCTTCATCAAGACGGTCCTGGCGCCGGCTTTCCGGAGCCGTAGCCTCTATGTCGAGGGTTGGTTCAGCACCAATATTCTTGGTAACCGTGACGGTCTTGCGCTGGACAATCCTGATAGCCTCAAGAGCAAGTTGAATACCAAGGGGTCAGTGCTTGATGATATCCTGGGCTATCCCGTTGAAGACCACATCGTTGACATCCGCTACTATAAGCCGCGTGGCGACAATAAAGAGGCTTGGGACAACATCGACCTTGTCGGCTTTTTGGGCCAGAAAATGCAGATCAAGGTCAACTTTCTCTGCCGCGACAGCATCCTCGCAGCGCCATTAGTGATCGAGATCGCCCGGGTGCTCGATTTGGCTCGTCAGCGCGGCCATGGCGGAATCCAGGAACAGCTTGGCTTGTTCTTCAAGGCGCCCATGACTCCAGCAGGCAAACGTGAGGAGCACAGCTTTCCCGTGCAGGAGCGCGCGCTGCTTGATTGGCTCGCTGCCTAGGCACCGGGTTATCGAGCATACCGACGTGTTGGATAGCGTAACCGGCCAGGCGTTGAGCCTGGTCAGCTTCGTGCCCTTGGCGACGGAATTTGGCGATCTAAAGCGTGTCCGGGATGCGAGCGGTCCGGACAGCCTTGCCACTCGTCTGTTCCGTCGCGCTTGGGGTGCGCTTGCCGCCGGGCAAGATCTCGTTGAGGTCGCCCTTTGTACAACCGCCGATGCAATTGCGGCCGTGCGGCTAGGCGGCATTGATCGCGCTGTACTGCAAACGGCCGGATTGAACAATCTTGAGGCAACGACGGTTTTAGAGCGGTCATTCGATGAGGTCGCTACCCCCATTGATAGGGCTTTGGCATCTCAGCTTCGGGCCAGGTTGGGGCATGACCTTCAACCTGGGCTAGCACCGGAGTTCGCAGAGACACTTATTCGGCAGCCGCGCGCCGGCGCGACCTGCCCAGGTAAGCCGCGCGTCGTTCTGGAACCGCCCGAGTGCCACGGCGATCATTGTCTAGTTGTTGCCGTGCTGGCAACCATCCTCTCACCCTGCTTCACCACCGACCCGACAACCGCGTTCCTCGCCGGCATGGCGCATCACCTGCACAATGCGCAACTGCCGGATAGCGGGTTTGCCGGAGAGATGCTGCTCGGCGAACACCTTGGTCCCATCATGCAGCATTTGTTCGCCCGTGAGCTTGCGACGCTTCCGCGCCCGCTGGCCGCAGCCACTGCGGCGGCTTTGGCATCCATTCCGGACGCCTCAACGCCGGGTGGCCGGGCGTTTCACGCCGCCGACGTCATCGACCGCGTGCTGCAGATGCGGCACTACGACCAGGTTGCACGCTTCACCGTCGATCAGGCGCTGGACGACATGGATCTGGTCCACGCCGGACCGACGCAGAGCTTCCACTATGCGGTGCTGCAGGACGCCAAGCTGCCGTGACGCGCTGGCCAGACGGCGCGCTATCCAGTCCGGATTCCGGCCGGACTTTGTTCGCCGACACGCCGCATTCAGTCGGCGATGGCACTGAACGTTGGCCGGTCGTCGCAGACATTCCCTTTCTGCGGGCGGATCGACGTGCCCTGGCAGACGCGGCGCTAGCGGCGCTCGACGCGGGCGATGCGGAGCACGCGTTGGTATTACTTTTAGGCGACCAGGATAACTGGGCGCATACGCCACCGCCATCCGAAGCTGACCGAGCCGCCCTGGTGCGCGACGCGGAAGCGCTGACGTTCCGTGCTGCGATGGACCGATTAGCCTTCGGCGCTGTGGGGACCTATTTCGCCCATCGCTGGTCCGATCCGACCTTTCTGTCCGGTTTGGCATTGGCCGAGGCACATTGGAATGCGCCATCCCGCGTGTTTGAACTGGCCTGTGGCGCCGGGCACTACCTGCGGGAGTTCAGCCGCTTCGCTCCGCAGGTCGCCGGAGCGGACATCGTTTTCGCCAAGCTTTGGCTGGCCCGCCGCTTTTTAGCGCCGGCTGCGCGGCTGGTGTGCTTCGACGCGGCGGTGGCCTGGCCGCTCGCCACGGCGTCCGCCGATCTGCTGTTCTGCCACGATGCATTTTATTTCTTGCCGGAAAAGCCGCATGTCGCCGCCGAGATGCTGCGGGTCGCTGGCCCTGACGGTCGCGTTCTGATCGGGCATGCGCACAACGCGCTGGTCGATAACCTATCATCCGGTGCTCCGTTGTCGCCTGGCGCCTATGCCGAGCTGTTCGGAACGCCGCTGATCTATGACGACCGTGAGCTGACCCAGGCGCTGGTAGAGGCGCGGGCACCGGTTCCCGGGAGTGCGGCGGCGACCGCTGATGCTCCGGCCGTGGCGTTGGTGACCGGCGTTGGGAAGCCGCGGGTGCTATCGGGTGGGCTGACCATGCCGCAGGCTGGGACGACACTATGCCGCAACCCGCTTTATGCCGGCGCGAACATCCATTGGCCGTCCGAGCGATACCAGACCGAATATGGCCCGCTGGCGACCTACCCGCTGCAATCGGACGCGCCGGAACGGGCGGTAGCGGGAACCGATCCCACGACCGACCGCTTGGCCCGCCGCCGCGTCTTGCTGGATTTGCCGCA
Source organism: Rhodospirillales bacterium (assembly GCA_025351925.1). Lineage (GTDB taxonomy): Bacteria > Pseudomonadota > Alphaproteobacteria > Acetobacterales > Acetobacteraceae > CAHJXG01. The sequence goes on from JANXVC010000368.1 coordinate 14,287, forward strand.
GCGATGGTGACGCTCAACTGGGGCATCGCCGGGTGCGGCTGGGTGGCGCGCGACTATGGCGGTCCGGCGATCCGGGCATCACGCAACGGGCGCCTAGCCGCGCTGTTCGATCCGGCCTCTGCGTCCCTGCAGCAGGCGGCCACACTGTTTAATGCGCCCGCTTACACCAATATCGACGCTTTTCTGGCGACCCCGGGCCTCGGCGCCATATATGTCGCGGCGCCCAACCATGCCCACCGCGCGCTGGTCGAGGCCGCCGCTTCTGCCGGGCTGCCGGTGCTGTGCGAGAAGCCGATGGCGACCACCATGGTGGATGCCGAGGCCATGGTCGCCGCGTGCGATCGCGCCGGAGTGCTGTATGCCACTGCGTTCGATCAGCGTTTTCATGCGGCCCACCGCAAGCTGGCGGCGTTGATCGGCGAGGGCCGGCTGGGCACCGTCACCGCGATCCGGATCGTCTATGCGTGCTGGCTGCCGGCGGATTGGGCAGCTGGCGGGGCGGGCGACAACTGGCGCATCGACCCGGCTCGCGCAGGCGGCGGCGCGCTCATGGACCTGGCCCCGCACGGTCTCGATCTCTCGTCCTATCTACTGAATGAGCCGCTGGTGGACGTCGCCGCCATCGGGCAGGCCCGTGTTCACCGCTACACCGTCGAGGACGGGGCCCTGCTGATGGCGCGGTCCCGCTCCGGCGTCATGGTGCAGATGCACGTCGCGTATAACTGTCCGGAGACCCTGCCGCGACGTAGGCTAGAGGTTGTCGGGACCGCCGGTCAGGCCGTCGCGACGGACACGATGGGTCAGACCGCCGGAGGTACGCTGGAGTGGATCGACGCGGCGACCGGCGTGGCGCATCCGGTTCCCGTGCCGGGTAGCGATCGCTCGCCGTTCCTCAACCAAGTCGAGAGTTTTGCCGACGCGGTGCTTGGCGTGCAGCCATTCGACTTCAGGGCTGCCCACGACCTGGACATCATGGCCCTGGTGCTGCGCGCGCAGGCCATGGCCAAACCGCCGAAAATCCGCGATGCCGCCTGAACCCTCAACTCCTCCCATTCAGATCGAACGATGACAAAACATTTTCTTCCGCCCACCCTGCCCGAAGCGGCGGCAGCCTACGTTGCTTCCATGCCGGAGGGGCGGGTGGAGCTGTTTTCGCTGTCGCCGCTCGACCGCACCGGCGTGTCGTGCTGGAACGCGATTTTCCTGAACCAGGACGGCACGCGCTGGCATGGGGTTGCACCGCACGGCGTCGGCTATGGCGTGGACGACGACAGCGCCATCATCGGCACGACGGGCGAGTTGGCGGAGGCGGTGCACTCCGCAACCGAGATCTCCCGCATGGAGCGGCGGAGCAGCAGCTTCAACGCGTTACGGGCCGTTGTGGGCGCGCGCCACGTCGCCGATCCGCTGACCTTGTGTCTGCCGGCCGGCAGCCCGGTCGATGGCGACACAACCCTGGAGTGGGTGCCGGCGCGGCGCTGGCCCAGCGGCGAGACGGTGTGGCTGCCTATCGACATCGCGGCCTGCTCGGTCGGCGACCTCTCGCCCGGCTACGAGCCGTTCACGACGCCGATCACCAACGGGCTCGGCGCCGGGCCGACGCTCGACTTCGCCATCGGGCATGGTCTGTGCGAGCTGCTGCAGCGGGACGGCAATGGGGTTGGCTTTCGCGCCACGGACCGCGGCATCGCGCTCGAGTTGGGCGATGGACCCGCCGACCCGCGCACCCGGGCATTGCTGGAACGGCTGCGCGGGTTGGGCATCGAGGTCATCCCGAAGTTCGCCACCACCGAGTTCGGCACCGCCAACGTGTATTGCGTGGGGGCGGAGCGGGATGGGATTGCGGCGCCCTATCCAATCATGGTGACGGCGGCCGGAGAGGCAGCATCGCTCGACCGTGAGCACGCGCTGCGCAAGGCGGTGTTCGAGTTCGCCGCCGCCCGGATGCGCAAGGTGTTCAGCCACGCGCCGCTGGCCGACATCGCGGCCGTTGCGCCGCCGGGCTACCTAGAGCGTTTCCGCGCCTACCACACCTTGGGCGGCGAGGAGAGCCGAAGCCTGCGTGCCATGGTCGAGTGGCTGGGTCTGGATCAGGCTTCGCTGAAGGGTTTGCTAGCCGACACCGTGCTGTCCCAGCGCAGTGTGCAGTCGTTCGACGCGTTGCCGACCTGGGACGGCCCACTATCCGGCACCGGTCTCGTCGAGGAACTGGCCCGCCGTTTCGCCGCGGCCGGGATGGAGATCCTCTATTTTGACTACTCGCCGCCGCATGCGCCCGGCGTGCATGTGGTGAAGGCCGTCGTGCCGGGTCTCGAGGTAGAGACCATGAGCTACCACCGCATTGGTGAGCGCGGTGTGCGCAAGCTGATGGAACGCGGCAGCCCGCTGGTCGGCCTAGGCTCGCCGCCGGCGGGCGCTGCCCCGGTCCGGCTGCCGGCTGGCGCTGCGGAGCGGCTGGGCGGCCAACCTTGGCTGGACGTCGCGGCGGTGGACCGCATCGTCGGCGGGCTGTATCCCCTGTACCGGGAACCCGAGGTGCACAGCGCGCCCATTGCGATGGAACGGCCGTGACGCTCCGCTTTGCCTATAACACTAACGGCGCCGCCAACCATCGGCTCGACGACGCCTTGGCGCTGATCGCGGATGCCGGCTATGACGGCGTCGCGCTGACGCTTGATATCCACCATTTGGACCCGTTTTCCGACGATTTCCCCGCCGAGCGCCGGCGCGTCGCGGCCCGGCTGCGACAGCTTGGCCTTGCTTCCGTGATCGAGACTGGCGCGCGCTTCCTGCTGGACCCACGAGCCAAGCATGAACCCACGTTGCTGACTGCCGATCCCGCCGGCCGGGCTCGCCGGGTCGAGTTTTTGTCCCGCGCGCTCGAGGTCGCGGCCGAGACGGGCGCGGACGCCATGTCGTTCTGGGCGGGCGTGCCGAAGCCTGATGTCGCGCCGGATGACGCGAGGGCCTGGCTGCGCGACGGCGCCGAGCAGGTCGCGCGCCGGGCGGCGGATTTGGGCACGACGGCGGCGCTGGAACCTGAACCCGGCATGCTGATCGAAACCGTCGATGACTGGGCGGCGCTGGCAATTCCTGGGCTGCTTTTGGCACTGGACACCGGTCACTGCATCGTCACCGGCGAGCGCGAGCCGGCGGCGGCGGTCACGGAGTTCGCACCGCATCTCGGCACCGTTACGATCGAGGACATGAAACGCGGCGTCCACGTCCACCTTCCGTTTGGCGAGGGCGATATGGATGTACCGGGGGTATTGCGCTCTCTGCGGGCAATTGGCTTCCAGAAGCTGATCTGCGTCGAGGTGTCACGGGAAAGCCATCGCGCCGACACGATCATCCCGGCATCCCTGGCCTACTTAAGGGCTGCGGCATGAGGATTTGCTTCGTCAGCCGGCGCTTCTTCCCGGCGATCTCGGGTATGAGCGTCTATGCGCTGAATCTGCTGCGTGAACTTGTGGCGGCCGGGCACGACGTGACCATGATCAGCCAGTTTCGCGGCGACGCGTTTGGCCGCCAAGTGTATGGCGGCGGCCCACCGCCCGAGGTGCCCGGCGTCCGCGTGATTGGCCTGGAGCAGGTCGGCGAGCAGGATCGCGGCGACTTCGAGCGCGACGTCGCCAACATGGTCGCGGCCGTCACGACCGAGCACGCGCGCCAGCCTTTCGACGTGCTGCACGCCCAGTATGGCTATCCCTGCGGCTGGGCGGTGCTGGAGGCGTCACGCATTCTCGGCGTGCCCAACGTCGTGTCGATCCAGGGCGGCGACGGGCACTGGGTCGGGAGCTGCTGCGAGACGCACCGGCTGGCGATGACGCGCGTGCTGGACCACGCGAACGCCGTGCTGATCGGCTGCGAGTCGTTCGCGCAGGAGGTTGTGCAGCGTTTGGGCACCGATCGCGCCCGTTTCACGATCGTGCCTGGCGCCGTCGATATCGACCGCTTCCATCCAGATCCCGCACGGGCCGAGGCGGATGTGCCCACGATGCTTTATCACGGCCGGGTTGATGCACGGAAAGGCGTGCTGGACCTGCTGGACGCTGCGCGGCAGTTGCAGGAGACCGGGGACAGGTTCCGGCTGCTGATCTCCGGCATCGGGCCGACCTTCGACGAGACTGCCGCGTCGATCCCGCTGCTGGGATTGCAGGACCAGGTGGAAATGAGCGGCTACGTTGAATACGCCGACGTGCCGGCGGTGTATCGCCGGGCCGACATCTTCGTCTCGCCGACCTATGCCGAGGGCTTTAGCAACACAATCCTAGAGGCGATGGCGAGCCGCCTCGCCGTCGTGTCCTGCCGGTCGGTCGGTGTGGTGGACTGCATCCGGGACGGCGAGAACGGCCTGCTGACCGAACCCGGCGACCGGGACGGCTTGGCAGAGGCGCTGCGGCGGGTTCTGCGGGACGGCGCATTGCGCCGGCGGCTGGCGCATGCAGCTCTCGACGAGTGCCGGGCGGTCTATTCATGGTCCAAGGTCGGCCGTCAGATCATGAACGTTTACGCGGCGGTCGCGGGACATGCGCCGGATCTGGCCTGGTCGCCGCAGCTGCCCATCACCCCCTGTCGCTTTCGCACCGAGCCACATCTGCTGTAGATGCCTACAGCGCTGTTCCTGTCCCCGCATCTGGACGACGCCGCGTTCTCCTGTGGCGGGTTGATGGCGCAGCTGGCCGATGCCGGCTGGCGCAGCGTGATGGCTACGGCGTTCACCGCAACCGTGCTGCCCGTCACGGGCTTCGCCTTGGCGTGTCAGCTCGACAAGGGCTTGGGACCCGAGATCGACTACATGGCTTTGCGGCGGAACGAGGACCGGACGGCGGCGGCGATATTGGGCGTGACCGACCTGCGCTGGCTCGAACTGCCAGAGGCCCCGCATCGTGGCTACCCCGCGGCGGCCGAGTTATTCGGCGCCATCCGGTCGGATGACGAGATCTGGCGTCCGCTCGCCGCTGAGATCGCGGCGTTGGTGGACGAGATGCGACCGGATCTGGTTCTGGCGCCGCAGGGATTGGGCAACCACGTGGACCACCGGCAGATGATCCGTGCCGTGTTGCAGGTGGCACCGCAGCATCTTGCCTTCTATCGGGACACGCCCTACGCCATCCGCAACCCAAATGCGGTTTTGAACGTAGAAGCGTCGGGAATGCACGAGTGCGCGTTGGGGATCACGGACGGGCTGCAGCGCAAGATTGCCGCATCCTGCACCTATGGCAGCCAAATCGGCTTCCAGTTCGGCGGTCCCGCTCCGCTCGCCGCGGCATTGCGGGAGTTTGCTGTGCGCGAAGGGCAGGGGCGTCCGGCCGAGCGCTTCCTGGCGGGTTCGAACGCTGCCTTGGATCTGCTTTCAGGCAGCCATTAGGCGGCCATATTGTAGGGGTAAGATCATTGCTGTCTCACCTCCTCTCAGACTACAGGCCGCAACGGCAATGAAGATGCAACCGCTCCGCGACTCGATTTTATTGGACCAGGCGGCCGCAAGCCTTTGCCAGGTCAGTTTGCTGCGTTCGGCGCCGGGCTGGCTGCGGCGCGCGGCGTTTGTCGTTCCAATCCTGGGCGCCACGGCGCTGGCGACCGGGCTCGCCGCATCCCTGACCGCGGACATCGCCGATCCGTTGCGTCTGCCTTTGCTGGCGTTGTTGGCGGTCAATGTTTTGTACATGGCCCTTACTGGCTGGCCGACCGTGCTGGGCTTTCTCGCCCGGCTGTTCGGCCGTGCTTTGCAGGTCTCGGCGATACCCTCAGGCAAGAGCCGAACTGCCCTAGTCATGCCGATCCATCAGGAGGACCCGCGCGCGGTGTTCCCCGCGATCGAGGTGATGGCGCGGGCAATCGCCGCCGCGAGGCTGCAGAACGTCGATCTGTTCATTCTGTCTGACACGCATGACCCGGCGATCGCCGCCGAGGAGGCGCGGGCCTTTGCGGTGCTTCGCGCCCGGGCGGACAAAGGTGCCGCGCTGCACTACCGCCGCCGCACCATCAACACCGGCCGCAAGGTCGGCAACCTGGCGGAGTTCTGCGCCACGTGGGGCAGCCGATATGACTATATGATCGTGCTCGATGCCGACAGCCTGATGGGTGTCGGCGCGATCACGACCCTGATCGGCCTGATGGACGCCAACCCGGCGGCGGGCATGGTGCAGACCGTGCCCTACCCCGTCGGCCGGGAGACGCTGTTTGCCCGGGTGCAGCAGTTCTCCGCCCGGCTCTATACGCCGATGCTGGTCGAGGGCCTGACGTTCTGGCAGCAGGGCGACGGCAACTACTGGGGCCATAATGCCATCGTGCGCATCGCGCCGTTCATGGCGCATTGCTGCCTGCCCGTCTTGCCGGGACGGGAGCCGTTCGGCGGCGAGATCCTGTGCCACGATGTGGTGGAGGCCGGGCTGATGCGCGCCGCCGGGTGGGACGTGTGGGTGCTGCCGCAGGTGACCGAGAGCTACGAGGCGCTGCCGGCCAACCTTGTTGACTACGCCAGCCGCGAGCGTCGCTGGTGCCAGGGCAACCTGCAGCATGCGAGGCTGCTGCGTTATCCTGGATTGCGCCCCGTCGGGCGGTTTCATTTGGGCTACGGCGTGATGCACTACGTGTCCGGTCCCTTGGCGGTGCTGTTCCTGGCGCTCGCGACGCTCGACTCGGCGCTTGGCGGCGGCTTCGTGCCGGCGGTGCTGCTTGGCGCCGGGGCAGCGCATACCGCTCTGGCGGTGCTGGTGCTCGGCCTGCTTTATGCTGGCAAGCTGCTGAGCCTGGGATCCGCATTGTTCGACGACCGGGAGGCGCAGTCCTATGGCGGTCGGCTCCGTCTGCTCGCCAGTGCGGCGCTGGAACAGGTGGCAGCCCTGATAATCTCGGCGATGCTAATCGTGTTCTATACCCGCTACGTCGCCGCCCTGCTGCTCGGGCAGACGGTGCGCTGGGATGCGCAGCCACGGGACGACCGCGGCGTTTCGTGGGCGGAGGGCTGGCTGCGGCTGCGCGGCACGCTGTTGGTGGGTGCCGGCTGGACCTTGCTGTTGCTGCGGATGGATGTGGCTCTGCTCGCCTGGTGCGCGCCGCTGCTGTTCGGTCTCGTGCTGTCGCTGCCTATGGCGATCCTGTCCAGCCGAACCGGCCTCGGCAGCCTTGCGCGTCGGCTAGGCCTGTTCCTGACGCCTGAGGAACTGTCGCCGACGCCGATCCTGCGCGCGTTTCAGCGGGCGATGGCCGGGCGGCTGGTCACTGAGCGTCCGCACTCCTCGATGACCGGGCTTCAATTAGCCTCCAGCACCGCCGACGGGGACTGACACCATGCGCCAAACCGTCGCCGCCCTATTGCTGATATTCGGATGGGTTGGGCCTGGCTGGGCTCAGACCGAGCTGTCGGCCGCTGACCGGGCAGCGATCCGCACCGTGATTACTCAGCAGATCGAGGCGTTCCAGCACGACGATGGCGAGGCGGCGTATGCGTTCGCCTCTCCCAGCATCCAGGAACAATTTGGCAATCCAGGCCGTTTCCTGGATATGGTGCGTCGGGCCTACCCCGCCGTGCACCGGCCGCGCACGGTGGATTTTTCCGAGCTTCTGACCGGCGACAATGCCATCGTGCAACAGGTCGAACTGGTTGGTCCGGATGGCGAGCCCGCGCTGGCGCTGTATTCGATGGAGCGGGATTCTAGCGGGCTATGGCGGATCAGTGGTTGCACTTTGGTTCGGAGTGCTCGCATCGGTACTTGAAACGTTGTGGCTCTGCATCTAGTCGGATAGGGTGCCTTAGGACTCAAGGACTCAAGGAGTACGACAATGGCCGCATCACTAACGCGCCTCGCTGCACTGACAGGGCTGTTCGCCGTCGTTGCCTTGGGTACCCAGGCTCGGACGCTCGACGTTGGTGAGGGCAAGACCTACATCCTGCCATCTCTCGCCGCCGCTGCCGCCCGCGATGGTGATGTCGTCAAGATCTTCCCCGGCGAGTATTTCGACTGCGCCGTCTGGAAAGCCAATAAGCTGGTGGTGGAGGGCGTCGGCGCCGCGGATAAGGTTGTGATCACCGATAAGACCTGCAACGGTAAGGCGCTGTTCATCACCACCGGCGCCGACGTCACGATACGTAACCTTACATTGACGCGCGCCCGCGTGCCCGACGCGAACGGCGCCGGCATCCGCGGCGAGGGAGAGAAGCTGCTCGTCGAGGGCGTCCGGTTCATCAACGACGAGAATGGCATCCTGACCGGCTTTGACGGCTCGACCATCATCGTCCGCGACAGCGTCTTCGAGGGGAACGGCACCTGCGAACAGGCCTGCTCGCACGGCATCTACGTCGGCAATTCCAAGCTGCTGCGCGTCGAACGATCGCATTTCAGCGACACCAAGCGGGGTCATCACATCAAGTCCCGAGCCCAGCGGACTGAGATCATTGGCAACACGATCGCCGACGGTCCCGAGGGCACGGCGAGCTACCTGATCGACATTCCCAACGGCGGCTCGGTGGTCATCCGCGACAACACGATGGACAAGGGGCCGATGGCCGAAAACCGCAGCACCGCCATCGAAATCGGCGCCGAGGGCGTGACCCAAGCGACCCGCGAGCTGCTGATTGAGAACAACAATTTCAATAATTCCGGCTCTTACGATACGATGTTTGTCTCGAACTTCACTGCGACCAAGGCCGTGGTGCGCGGCAACCACATCTCGGGCCGGGTAAAGGCACTGCGCGGCGACGGCGAAGTGACCGCGGCCCGCTGATCCCGCGGATGCGTGCGGTCCTGCTCGCCATGGCGCTCCTGGCGGCCGTGCCAGCAAAGGCACGCACCTTGAGCGTCGGGCCCGACCAGGAGTTCGACAGGCCGTCGCTCGCGATCGCGGTCGCAGCCGAGGGCGACACTGTGCTGATCGAGCCCGGCACCTATTATGACTGCGCCAGTTGGGCCGCGAATGGCATCACCATCGCGGGCCGAGCGCCCGGCGTCGTGCTGACCGATACGACGTGCGGAGCCAAGGCAATCCTGGTTATCCAAGGCGACGACACCGTCGTGCGTGACCTGACGCTGGCGCGGGCGAGGGTGCCGGACGGCAATGGCGCCGGCGTGCGGCTCGAAGGGCAGTCATTGCTGCTGCAGCGCGTGCAGTTCGTGAACAACGAGGTCGGCATGATCGCCGGCATCGGAGGTCCCGGAACGATCCGCGTCGAGCAGTGCCGGTTCGAGGGCGGCGGCGTCGCGGGCGACCAGCCGTCGGTTGCATTGTCGGTGGGGCCGGTGGCGGCGCTGCAGGTGGCGCAATCGGTGTTCACCGGCGTCAAGGGCAGCCAGGTCGGCTCGTCCGCCATGCAGACCGAGCTCACCGGTAACCGGATCCAGACCTCTCGGCTTGCTGTTTCCGCAGCGGGCGGCGCTCTGCTGCTGGAGGACAACGTTCTGGAGCTTGCACACGACAACACGGGACGGCAGGCGGCGGTGGTGGCGAGCGGCGACACGCGCGTCGTCATGCGGCGGAACCGGCTGGCCAACGACACCGGCCGCCCGGCTGCGCTGCTGCTGGACTGGACTAGCGAGACGCCGAGGCTGGAGAACAACATCGTCGTGCCGGGCGACCAGGAGGTCCGGTCCGACGGCGTCTGGCGGCATCGTGTCGGAGCGGTTTTGTTTGAGGCAAAGTCCAGCGTGCGCAGCCTGCTGGGTGCAGCGAAGCGGCAGGTCCTGGGTCAGTGAGGCGCCGCGCGGCGGCCGTGCTGCTCTGCCTGTTGGGCGGAGCCGTCCAGGTGCGGGCCGAGCCGAGTTGCTGGGACGACTATCAGCTTATCATGTGGCAGGACCAGGAGGCGGCTGGCATGGCCGGGCTGGCCCGCCTGGGCTTCACCGGCGTTAAGCTGCGCGGCACCGGCGGCCAGATCGACCCGGCCAGCGTTGCGGCACGGCACCAGGCGGGCCTGCCATGGTTCGTCGAGAACATCGCCACCGACTTCTACGCGCCCTATCACCGCTACACCCCGGGCAAGCCGGTCACCTGGCTGTTCGACGCCGCGCGGGCCCGCCGGCAGGAGGCACCGGAGGACCGCGGCGTGTTCGTGCGCGTGCCGGGCCTGTCGGACCCGGCTTGGCTCGACGCCGTCCAGGCACGGCTGACCGATGTCGTCCGGCGTCAGATGTCCGACCGACCGCTGTTCTACAACCTCGGCGACGAGACCGGGATCGGCGATCTGTCCGCCAACTGGGACTTCGACACGGCGCCGGCCTCGCTCAGGACGATGCGGGCGTGGCTGCAGACGCAGTATCGGGACCTCGACGCGCTGAACCAGCAGTGGGGCAGCCGGTTCGGCGCGTGGGAGGAGGTCGTGCCGGAGCTGACGGACGACGCCATGCGCCGGACCGACGACAACTTCTCAGCCTGGGCCGACTTCAAGGCGTGGATGGACATTGCCTTCGCCGGCGCGGTCCGCGCGGGCACCGACGCGGTGCATCGCGCCGACCCGGCCGCGCTGTCGGCGATCGAGGGCGCGCAGGTGCCGGGCTGGGGCGGCTACGACTACGGCCGGCTGGCCAACGCGGTTGACGTGATGGAGATCTACGACTCCGGCAACTCGCTGGAGATCGCGCATGGGCTGAACCCGGCGCTGATCCCGCTCCATACGATTTTTGAAACGGGTCTGCGGGCCGACCATTCGACTTGGCAGGACATGCTGCGCGGCGGCCGTGGCTTGATCGTATGGGACGAGCTGAACGACACCGTGACGCCTGCCGGCGAACCCGGTCCGCGCGGACGAGCGCTGGCCGTGGTAACCGCGAGCCTGCGCGTGGTCGCTCCGGCGCTGATCGCGAGCCAGCCAGCCGTCAGCCCCGTCGCGATGCTGTATTCGCAGGCCAGCTTCCGGACCCGCTGGATGCTGGACCAACTCCCGCGGGGCGCCGCCTGGTCCGACCGCGACGCCGAGCGTGAGTTGGACGACAATGCCTGGCGTGCGGCCCGGCGGCAGATGGTGGACCGCCTGACCCAGCTCGGCATCCAGCCGCGCTGGCTGTCGTCCGAGACGCTTGAAGGCGGCTCGCTACGCGAGGCGTCGCCGCGGGTTTTAATGCTGCCGCACGCGATCGCGCTGTCGATGGCGGAGCTCGACGAGATCAGGCGCTTTGCGGCGCGCGGTGGTACGGTGCTGGCCGACACCGAGCCGGGCATCTTCGACCAGCACAGCCGGCGTCGGGCCGCGTCCCCATTGGCAGGCGTGGCGCAGATGCCGCAGGTGGTGCGGCCGGATGCCGAGCCGTCCAGCGCTGCGAAGCTCGCGGCGCTGGCGGCCCTGCTGGCCAAGGCCGGGGTCACGCCGAGCCTGGTGATGACGGGACCCGACGGCCGTACCGCCACCAATGTGGACGCGCACGTGTTTCGCAATGGCGGCGTGCTGATCATAGCACTTCAGGCGACGGTGCCATGGGGCGCGCCGGGCCAGGTGGGCGTGCAGCTTCCGGCGTCGCGCTACGTATATGATATGCGTCAGCCGGGTGCCGCTCGGCAAACCGATCGCCTATCGGTCACCCTGGACCCGATAGAGCCGACGATCCTGGCCGTGTCGGCGACGCCGCTGCCCGGCCCCACGCTGTCCGGACCGAACCAGGCCCTGCCTGGCGCGCAGGTCACCTGGCGCGTGGGCCTGGACGGGCCGACGCCGGCCGAGGTCCACGCGATGCGGGTCGATCTGCTCGATCCCGCCGGCAACTTGGCGCGCCCGCTATCCGGCGTGCTGCGGGTCGGACCCGGCGGGGCTGACTGGACGGTGTCGTTGCCGCCATCGGCAGCGGTCGGCGTCTGGACGCTGCGGGCTACTGACAGCCTTGCTGCCCGTTCTGCGACCGCTTTGCTGCGGGTCGCGTCTCCCTAGGATTGCAGATGCGTTGGAAACCGAACCCCGCCCTGATCGGTTGAGAGAGCTGATCATGCAAAGGGGACGACCATGACCGAAAAGAGCCACACCGAAGCCACGCAGAAGATGTGGGAGATGATGAAAAGCATCAACTTCGCCATGATGACGACCGAGGATGGCGATGACCTGCGCGCCCGTCCAATGGTCGCGGCGCAGAGCGGATTTGACGGCACGCTATGGTTTTTCACCCGGGCCAGCAGCCATAAAGTGGACGAGGTGCAGCACGACCAGCGTGTGGGCGTCACTTACGCCGATCCCGGCAAGCAGGACTATGTCAGCCTGTCGGGTCATGCCCGCCTGGTGCGCGACAAGGCCGCGATCGATGCGCATTGGGGCGAGTCGATGCGGACCTGGTTCCCCAAAGGCAAGGACGACCCCGAGATCGCCTTGCTTAAAGTGGATGTGACGAAGGCCGAATTCTGGGATGCACCGAACAGCACGATGGTGCACGCCTATGGTTACCTGAAGGCCGTCATAAAGGGGGGGCCGCCGCATCCCGGCGAGAACGAGAAGGTCGGGTTCGCCAAGGCCTGATAGGCGCGGAGCACTACTCTTTTAGGACGCTCTCGACCGCGGCGGCGATGGCGAATAGACGCTCATCGCCGCCGGTTTCACCCATCAGCATCAGGCCGACCGGCGCGTCGCCCCGGCGACTCGCCGGAATGCTGATGCTGCAGCGGTCGAGGAAGTTGGCCAATGAGGTATTGCGCAGCACGAGGTTGTTGACCCGGGTGTATTCGGCGTCGTCTTCCAGGCTGTCGATGCGCGGCGGCAGCATTGGCGTTGTCGGCATGACGACGGCGTCGAACGGCGAGGTGGCCGCGTCCATACTGGCACGGATTTCGATCCGGGCGGTCTGCAGGGCGATCAACTCGGATCCGGTCATTGCCGCCCCTCGCTCGATGCGGCTGCGTACGCGCGGATCGTAGGCGTCACCTTGCCTGGCCAACAGCGTGCGATGCCAGGCATAGGCCTCTGCCGGCGCCAGACCGCCCTGGGCATTCACCGCCGCCATTCGTTCGAATTGTGGGAAGGCCAAGTGGGTTACGCGCGCGCCCAATGCGCCAAGCCGGTTGAGGGTGCGCCCGAAAACCTCGGCCACCACGGAGTCCACGCCGTCCATCACCAGATTGCCCGGTACCGCCAGCCGCAGGCCACGAAGCTGCATAGGCTCAAGCGCACGTGGCGCCTGGCCGGCCAGTATCGCATCAACGATCGCGCAGCACTGCACGCTGGGCGCCAGTGGACCGACACTGTCGAGCGAGGGCGCCAGCGGCAGCACTCCGGACAGCGGCACCCGGCGCGCCGTCGGCTTGTAGCCCACCACCCCGCAGAACGCCGACGGGATGCGGCATGACCCGCCAGTGTCGGTGCCGAGCGCTGCCAGCGCCATGCCGTCGGCCACCGACACGGCCGCGCCCGAACTGCTCCCCCCGGGAATACGGCCGCCTGATCCCTCCGGGTCGCGCTGCCACGGGCTGCGCGGCGTGCCAAAGTGCGGGTTGATGCCGAGGCCGGAGAAGGCGAACTCCGTCATGTTCGTGCGGCCTACCGGCACGAACCCCTGGGCCAGCATGCGGGACACCACGGCCGCGTGGGCGGTCGCCGGCTTGGCATCCGCCAGCGCCGTGCTTCCAGCGGCGGTCACCTCGCCCGCGACGTCAAACAGGTCTTTCAGGCTGATGGGCAGGCCGGCATAGGGGCCTGGGGCACGTCCGACCCGGCGCAGCATGTCCATCGCGTCCGCGCTGGCCCGCGCCTGTTCGGCATAGACGGCCACATAGCTTCGCGCGCCCTCGCCGCCCGGGTCAGCGATGCGCTCAAGGCACGTCTCAATCAATTTGCGCGCGGTGGTGCGTCCGGAGGCAAGACTGGCGGCGGCTTGGGTCAGAGTCTGCATAGACCGAGCCTGCAACGAGGTTGACCAGAGAGCAAGCCCGCGAAACAGTGCAGCAAAGCTTATCGAGGCCAAAATGACCGAACGTCCGACACGACCCATTCTGCTGACCGGCGCCAGCGGCGCGCTTGGGCGCAGCCTGGCAGCATACCTGGCAGGCCTAGGCTGGGAGCTTCGGCTGACCGACATCGCGCCGTTTCCCGACGCGACGCCGCCCGGCGCCGACTTTACCACCGCCGATCTGAACGACGGGGTGGCACTGCTGCGCCTTGCTGAGGGCTGCGGCACCATCCTGCATCTCGGCGGCGTCTCAACGGCACAGCCGTTCGAGGACGTGCTCGGCCCGAACATCCGCGGGCTTTACCATATTTATGAAGCCGCCCGCCGAGAGCACGCCCGCGTGGTGTTCGCCAGCAGCAACCACAGCATCGGCTTCCACGAGCGCACGACCGCGCTGGATGCCGACTGCGACTTCCGGCCCGATAGTTTCTACGGCCTCTCGAAGGCCTATGGCGAGCTGATGGGCCGGCTGTATTGGGACAAGCACGGCGTGGAGAATGTGAACATCCGCATCGGATCGTGCTTCCCGGAGCCGCGCGACGACCGGATGCTGGCGACCTGGCTGTCCTATGCGGACCTGCACCGGCTGATGCAGCGCTGCACCTTGGCCGGGCCGGTCGGGCATTCCGTGGTCTGGGGGGCGTCGGCCAACACGCGCATGACCTGGTGGCGGCGCGATCATCGGGCGCGGGTGGGTTGGTCGCCTACCGATAGCGCGGATGTGTTCGCGGGCCAGCTCGCCGGCAAGACCAGCGGCAGCGTTGTCGCCGAACGTTACCAAGGCGGTGGCTATTGCATTCCCGGCTACTCGCGGGAGGCGCCATCGCCTGCGGACCTCTTCAAGGACTGACCGATGACCAACGCCACGCCGCACACGGTGCGGGACAACATCCAGACGATCATCCGGCTTGAGCAGCAGCAGGACAACGAACGCAGGCTTGGCGACCGGATCGGCGACACGATCGGCACCTTCGCCGGAACGATGACCTTTGTCGTCCTGCATCTGGTGCTGTTTGCTGCCTGGGCGGTGGTGAACCGGGGCATGATACCGGGCATCCCGGCGTTCGACCCCTATCCATTCAACCTGCTGACGATGATCGTCTCCATGGAGGGCGTGCTGATCACGACCTTCGTGCTCATCAAGCAGAACCGGATGGGCGTCCGCGCGGACCGGCGCAACCAGCTGGATTTGCAGATCAACCTTCTGACGGAAAAGGAGGTGACGAAGGTGATCCAAATGCTGGAACGCATCGCCGCGCACCTGAAGATCGAGCAGCAGGTGGCGGACGCCGAGACGCAGGAGCTAGGCGAGGTCACCGCGGTTGATGAGCTGGCAAAGGAGCTGAAGCAGGCCCTGCCGGAGGACGCATAGACCCCGTCGCCGTCATCGGCGGTGGTCCAGCCGGGCTGATGGCGGCGGAGCACCTGGCGCAGGCCGGCCTGGCGGTGTCGGTCTATGACCGCATGCCCACTGTGGGCCGCAAGTTCCAGCTGGCCGGCCGTGGCGGGTTGAACATCACCCATTCCGAGCCGTTGGAGCGCTTTCTGGGCCGCTACGGCGTGGCACGGCCGATCATCGCACCGGCGATCGAGGCCTGGTCCCCGGACGCGCTGCGCCGCTGGTGCGCTGGATTGGGCCATGCGACGTTCGTGGGCAGCAGCGGCCGGGTTTTTCCGAGTTCGTTCAAGACGACGCCGTTGCTGCGCGCATGGCTCGTGCGGCTAGCCGAGCTTGGTGTGCGCTTCCACACCGGGCACCGCTGGGTCGGGTGGGACGACGCCGGGGCACTGCGGTTTGCTACGGCGGCGGGCGAGGTTCTTGTGCGCCCAGCCGCGACGGTGCTGGCTTTAGGAGGCGCAAGCTGGCCCCGGCTAGGCTCGGACGGCGGCTGGGTGGATCTGCTGCGCGCTCACGGCATTGCGGTCAATCCGCTGCGCCCGGCCAATTGCGGCTTCCTGCACCCCTGGTCCCCCGTGTTCCAATCGCGCTTCGCTGGCGCGCCGCTGAAGCGCATCGCCGCGACGTTCGGCAACGAGACGGTGCGCGGCGAGGCGATGCTGACCGCGGACGGCATCGAGGGCGGCGCGGTCTATGCGCTGTCCCACGCGCTGCGCGATGCTATCGACTCCGAGGGCAGCGCCGTTCTGACTCTGGATCTGCGCCCCGACCTGGATGCGGCGGCCTTGGCCCAGCGGCTGGGCGGCCACGGCCAGTCGCTGGCCAATGCGCTGCGCAAAGGCGGGCTGTCCCCAGCGGCGGCCGGGCTGGTGCGGGAGGTCGCAGAACCAGGGTCGCTGGTGGAACGGGTGAAGGCGCTGCCGCTTCGGCTGATCGGCACCCGGCCAATCGAGCGGGCGATCTCGTCTACCGGCGGCATCGCGCTGGAGGAGTTAGACGCCGGGCTCATGCTGCGCCGGCT
The DNA here is from genome assembly GCA_025351925.1 of Rhodospirillales bacterium. Classification (GTDB taxonomy): domain Bacteria; phylum Pseudomonadota; class Alphaproteobacteria; order Acetobacterales; family Acetobacteraceae; genus CAHJXG01. The sequence goes on from JANXVC010000368.1 coordinate 30,563, forward strand.
TCCCGGCGTGTTCGCGGCGGGTGAGATGCTGGATTGGGAGGCGCCGACCGGCGGCTATCTGTTGCAGGCAGCGTTCAGCACGGGCATCGCCGCCGCGCAGGCGATCACTACGTGTATGCTCCATTCAGGCAGAGTTTAAGGGCCCACCTGACGATACGGAGTTCCCGATGATTCTTTCGTCGCCCGAAACGGACCGGCACTACTCCCGCGAGGAGTTCAGGCAGTGGTGCGAAGCGCAGCCGACCGGCCGCTACGAACGGGTGGACGGCCGTATCGTGGCAATGGCGCCAGAACGCGGCGCGCACCTTCGGGTCAAGGGGGCCATTTACAAGGCGCTGGACCGCGCGGTCGCGATGGCTGGTGTTGACTGCCAGGCACTGCCCGACGGCGCAACGGTATAAACCGGCGACAGCGACTACGAGCCAGACGCGCTGGTGAACTGCGGCGAGCCAATGGGCGACGATGCGGTCGCGGCTCCGAACCCGGTGATCATCGTCGAAGTGCTCTCGCCCGGGACAGCGTCAACGGACACGTGCGGCAAGCTGGCCGACTATTTCCGGGTGCCATCAGTCGCGCACTATCTGATCGTCCATCCCATCAGGCGAATGTTCACCCATCACCGCCGGACTGGCACCAGCATCGACACGCTGGTCCTCGTCAACGGCCCGATCACGATGGACCCGCCTGGGATCGTCATCACGGTCGAAGAACTTTATGGCGATAGGTAGGCCGGTTAGGTCTGAGGCGTCAGCCGCCACCTATCAAGCCGCCTCCGCCCGGATCGCGTCGGACAGCGTCTCCACAATCCGGTCCACATGCGGCCTCTCGATAATCAAGGGCGGGCTTAACGCCACGATGTCCCCCGTCGTGCGGATCAGCAGCCCAGCGTCGAAACAGCGCTGGAACACCCGCACCGCCCGGTCAGTCGGCAGGCCCGCACGCCCCTGCAGCTCAATCCCGGCAATCAGCCCGGCGTTGCGGATATCAATTACGTTCGGCAATCCGCGCAGGCTGTGCATCGCCTGTTCCCAATACGGCTCAATCGCCAGCGCCCGGCCGGGCAGGTCCTCGGCGCGCTGCAGATCCATCGATGCAATCGCCGCCGCCGAAGCGAGGGGATGGCCGGAGTAGGTGTAGCCGTGGAACAGCTCGATCCCCGCCGGCGACCCATCGACGATCGCCGAGTAGATCGCCTCGCTGGCCGCAACCGCACCCATCGGCACGGCGGCATTGGTCAAACCCTTGGCCATGGTCATCAAATCCGGCACGACGCCCAGCCGCTCCGCGCCGAAATTGGCGCCCATGCGGCCGAACCCGGTGATCACCTCGTCGAAAATCAGCAGGATGCCGTGCTTCGTGCACAGCTCCCGGAGCCGCTTCAGGTATCCCGCCGGCGGCACCAGCACGCCGGTCGAGCCCGCCACCGGCTCCACCATCACCGCTGCGATCGTGTCGGCGCCGTGCAGCGTTACCAAACCCTCAAGAGCATCGGCGAGATGAGCGCCCCAAGCCGGTTCTCCCTTGCTGAAAGAATTATGCTCCGGCGCATGGGTGTGCGGCAGGTGGTCCACGTAGGGCAGCATGGCGCCGAACTGCTTGCGGTTCGGGCCGATGCCGCCGACCGAGATGCCGCCGAAGCCCACGCCGTGATAGCCGCGCTCCCGCCCGACCAGCCGCACCCGCTGTGCCTCGCCCCGCGCGCGGTGGTAGGCCAGCGCGATCTTCAGCGCGGTGTCGGCGCTCTCGGACCCCGAGTTGGTGAAGAACACGCGGTCGAGCCCGTCCGGCAGGATCTCGGCGAGGCGTGCGGCGGCCTGGAAGGCGATGGGGTGCCCCATCTGGAAGGTCGGCGCGAAGTCGAGCACCGCCGCCTGTTTCTGGATCGCCTCCACGATCTCCCGCCGGCCATGGCCCGCATTCACGCACCATAGCCCCGCCGTGCCGTCCAGCACCTCGCGGTTGTCGTTGGTGTAATAGAACATCCCCTCGGCGCGGGCCAGCATGCGGGGGGCGGCCTTGAACGACCGGTTGGCCGAGAACGGCATCCAGAAGGCGTCGAGGTTGTTCGGGCGGCTGATCTCGTTCATGGGTCGGTTTCCGTAGTGAGGGCTTTCGACAGATAGGGCCTGCATACCAGAGCCCCACGTTCGCGCTTTGGCGGGCACGGGGCAAGCGTGGCATCGTGCGGCGGCAATCGAAGGAGCGTCCCATGCCAGACGGCCGCCTGTTCATCGGCAATCGCCGCTACTCGTCATGGTCCCTGCGCGGCTGGCTCGCGGTGCGCCTGGCCGGGCTGGATGTGGAGGAGGTGGTGATCCCGCTCGGCGACAGCCGCGAGGCCAGCACGCCGGCGGTCGCTGCGGTGTCGCCCAGCGGCCTCGTGCCCTATCTGGAGCACGCTGGGCAGCGGGTATGGGAGACGCTGGCGATCTGTGAATACTGCGCTGAGATCGCACCGGCCCTATGGCCCGCGGACCGTGCCGCCCGCACCCGCGCCCGGGTGATCAGTGCCGAGATGCACGCTGGGTTCCGCGCGCTGCGGACCGCGATGCCGATGGTGCTGAACAAGACGGCCGCTGGCGCCGGGCAAACCCCTGATGCGCTGGCGGACATCGTGCGGATCGAGGCGCTGTGGCGGGAGACCCGGGCAGAGTTCGGTGCCGGCGGCCCGTTCCTGTTCGGCGCCGCGTTCAACGCGGCCGATGCGATGTTCGCGCCCGTCGGGGCCCGGCTGCTGACCTATCAGCCGCCGCTCGCGCCCGACACGCGCGCCTATTGCGACGCGGTCCGCGCGCATCCGCTAATCGATGCCTGGTATAGGGCCGCGGCTCAGGAACCGGCGGAATGGCAGCTCGCGCACTATGAGCAGGCCAGCACCGTCTAGGAGTCCCGGCTTGATCCGCATGCTGGACCGCGCCGGGCTGGCGCTCACGCTGGCGCTGCCACTGTTCCTGCTGCATGAGCGCGGCATCGCCGAGGCGCTGCTGATCCTGCTCGGCGTACTGTTCATGGCTCGTAGTATTGCATTGCAGGACTGGGCCTGGCTGCGGGTCGGCTGGCTACGGATCGGCCTTGTGTGGTGGGCCTGGCTGCTCGTGTGCTCGGTTCCAGCCGGGATTGGGCCGGCGATCCAGGCGGCGGGCCTGATCCGGTTCCTGGTTCTGGTCGCGGCACTAGAGCATTGGACGCTGCGGGACGCGGCAGTCCGCATGTGGCTCGCCCGCCTCTTGCGCTGGGCGGCGCTCTACATCGCGCTGCAGTCCCTGCTGCAATTCGCCACCGGGAGGAACCTGTACGGCTACCCGCGCGGCGCGGATGGCGAGTTGACCGGACCCTATGCCCACCCCCGCGCCGGCCCGCCGCTGTCCCGGCTGCTGTTCCCGGCATTGCTGCCGATCGCCAGCCGTTGGATAGGAATGGCCGGATGGCGGCCACTCGCCGGCACGCTGCTGGGGCTCGCCGGCGTCGCCGTTATGATACTGATCGGCCAGCGCATGCCGCTGTTGCTGACCTTCCTTGGCCTGTTCGTCACCGCGCTGCTGCTGCCGCGTCTGCGCGGCGTCGTGCTGTTCTCGCTGATCGCGGCCGGGCTGCTGCTGGCGGTGGCTCCGGCAGTGTCGCCGCCCGCGTTCAACCGGCTGGTCACCAAGTTCTCCGGCCAGATGGAGCATTTCCCGGACAGCCCGTATGGCCAGATCGCCGCCCGTGCGCTCGCGATCGGATCAGCCCATCCGGTGTTTGGCGCCGGGTTCGACGCGTTCCGCCGGCTCTGCGACGACCCGGCCTATTTCCAGGGCTGGCCCAAGGACGGCGGGGGCGATGGAAGTGGGGGCGACGGTGGCGGGGCGGCGATCTGCGTCCAGCATCCGCACAACCACTATTTGCAGGCCTACATCGAATCGGGCATCCCCGGCCTGCTACTGTTCAGCGCGCTGGTCGTCGCGTGGCTGCGCGGGGTGGGGAGGGGCCTGTGGCGCGACCCAGACCCGTTGCGCGTCGGCCTGTTCGTGGCGGCGCTGATCCAGGAATGGCCGATCGCATCCACTAGCGCCTTCAGCTCCATGCCGCTCTCGGGCTGGTTCTTCCTCATGCTGGGCTTGGGGTTGGCCGAGACGCGCGCCTATATGACGGCCAAATCGCCCCGCAAGGAACCTTCATGTCCGATAGTCTCGTCCCCGTCACTGTCCTGACCGGCTACCTCGGCGCCGGCAAGACCACGCTGCTGAACCGCATCCTGAGCGAAAATCACGGCCGGAAATACGCTGTCATCATCAACGAGTTCGGCGAGCTCGGAGTGGACAACGACCTCGTGGTGGACGCCGACGAGGAGGTGTTCGAGATGAACAACGGCTGCGTCTGCTGCACCGTACGCGGCGACCTGATCCGCATCCTCAGCGGCCTGATGAAGCGCAAGGGCGGCCTCGACGGCATCATCATCGAGACGACCGGCCTCGCCAACCCGGCCCCGGTGGCGCAGACCTTCTTCGTCGATGACGGCGTGCGCGCCCGCACCCGGCTCGACGCCATCGTGACGGTCGTGGACGCGAAGCATCTGCTGGCCCGTCTCGAGGACAGCCATGAGGCCGAGGAGCAGGTCGCCTTCGCCGACGTGATCGTGCTGAACAAAACGGACCTGGTGACGCCGGAGGAACTCGACGTTGTAGAGGCGCGCATCCGCACCATCAACCGCTTCGCCCGCATCCACCGCACCAGCCGCGCCGCTGTGGCGATCGACCAGGTGCTGGACCAGGGCGCCTTCGACCTGGCCCGCGTGCTGGAGCGTGAGCCCGGCTTCCTCGACAGCGACGAGCACTCGCACTCGGATTCCATCATCAGCATGAGCTTCGAGGTGTCGCGCCCGATCGACCCGGAGAAGTTCAACGCTTGGATGAGCACGCTGCTGGCGGAAAAGGGCCAGGACATGCTGCGCACCAAGGGCATCCTGGCCTACGCCAACGATGACCGCCGCTTTGCCTTCCAGGCGGTGCACATGATCGCGGATGGCGGCTTCATCGGTCCGTGGGCGCCGGACGGTGAGCGCAAGTCGAAGCTGGTGTTCATCGGCCGCAACCTGAACCGCCCGCAGCTGCGCCGCGGCTTCGAGGCGTGCCAGGCCGGCGTCTATCAAGCCGTGGCGGCCAGCGCGTGAGCCAGACGACCGAGCGGCAGTTCCTGCTGGACAGCCGCGGCACCAGCCGGGAGCTCGGCGCCTTTGTCGTGGGCGCTGCATTCGACCGCACCGGCGCCGTCGCCGCCTTCGCTCTGGGCGACGGCACGGTGCGCCTGACGCCGCCGCATCCCACGATGGATTGGCCTGTGGTGGAGGCGCATGATGGCACCGTCCTCGCCATCGCCGCCGATGCCCGTCCGGGCTTCGTCACTGGCGGCGACGACGGCCGGTTCCTGCGCATCGGCCCGGACGGTACGGTGACAGAGCTTGCCCGGTTCGGCTCGAAATGGGTCGAGCACGTGGCGGCGTTCGCCGATGCAAGGTCCGGCGTGCTGGCCTGCAGCGTCGGCAAGTCGGCGCATCTGTTCACCGTGGCGGGCCAGCCGCTGAAGACGCTGACGCATCCCTCGACCGTCACCGGCCTAGCGCTCGACAGCAAAGGCAAGCGCGTCGCCGCGTCGCACTATAACGGTTGCAGCCTGTGGTTCGTGGCCGCCAAGACCGACAGCCCGCGCTTTATGGAGTGGAAGGGCAGCCATACCGGCGTCGTGCTGCACCCGGCGGCTGACGCCGTCGTCACCAGCATGCAAGAGAACAGCCTGCACGGCTGGCGCCTGGCGGACGGCCAGCACATGCGCATGAGCGGCTACCCGAGCAAGACCGAAAGCATGTCGTTCACCCGCAGCGGCAAGTGGCTCGCGACGTCGGGCGCGGAGAGCATTGTCTTGTGGCCGTTCTTCGGCGGCGGTCCCATGGGTAAGGCGCCGACCGAGCTTGCGGGAGGGGACAACGTGACCTGCACCCGTGTCGCCTGTCATCCGCAGCATGAGGCGGTGGCGGCGGGGTTCTCGGACGGGCTGGTGGCGTTGGCGGACATCGGCACCGGACGCATCCTGCCGGCGGTGCCGCCGGGCCATGGTGCGGTGTCGGCGCTGGCCTGGAGCGCAGACGGTTCCCGCCTGGCGCTCGGAACCGAGACCGGGTTTGCCGCGCTGATCGACTTTACCCCACGCTGACGGAGTAGCGCTTTGGACCGTATTACAACTCAAGGTATGTCGATGCCCAAGCTCGGCCTGGGCACCTGGCGCATGAAGGGTGCCGAGTGCACCGAGGCGGTGCAGCGCGCCTTGGGGCTCGGCTACCGCCACATCGATACGGCCGAGATGTACGGCAACGAGGAGGCGGTCGGCGAGGCGCTGGCCCATGCCGGCGTGCCGCGTGACGAAGTGCACGTAACGAGCAAGGTTTGGTATGAGAACCTATCAGCAGATGCCATGCAGCGCTCGGTCGATGCGTCGCTGGCAAAGCTGCGGACGGACTACCTGGACCTCTATTTGATCCATTGGCCCAGCCCCGGCATGGACCTGCCGGATGCGTTGCAGAACCTGATGCGGGTCAAGGAGCAAGGCAAGGCGCGGGCGATCGGAGTCAGCAACTTTCCCGTGGCCCTGTTGCGACGCGCCGTTGAGGAGATTGGGGCGCCGATCGCCTGCAACCAATTCGAGTATCATGTGCTGCTCGGGCAAGCGCCGCTCGTAGACTACTGCCGGTCACATGACGTTGCGGTGGCGGCCTATGCGCCGTTGGCGCAGGGTCGGCTGGCTGAGCACGAGGAGCTGCAGGCGATCGCCCGCAAGCACGATGCAACCCCGGCGCAGGTGGCATTGAAGTGGCTGTTGGATCAGCCCGGTGTCGCAGCGATCCCAAAGGCGATGCGGGCGGAGAGCCAACAGGCCAATCTGGACGCCTTGCGGATCGAACTGGACGACACCGACCGTGCTGCAATCTCGATGCTGCCAAAGACGCAGCGGTTCATCAATCCTGGTTGGGCGCCGGTTTGGGATTTAGCGGCCTGAAAACGGTTGATTCTTTGAGTTTACAAGTTGGATTGGGCGTCCTCCACGCATTTTTCGGAGGGGAAAATCACCCGACCCAATTATTCCACAATTCCACACACGACCGTTGGGAATTTTTTACGATCTATGCGTAATTAATTGGAGAGTGTATAGGGTTGTCTGTAAAATAACGAGGTTGCGACTTGGGCGGGCAGTCAGGCTATCAATACCGGCCATTTGGTAGTTTTAGGCTAGGATTGGCCTTTCTCGTTGTATTGCAGCATTTTGTGGCAAACGCGGCACCATTGGGCCCGCTTTACGATTATGTCATTCCCTATGAGCTGGGCAGCCTAGCGGTTCTGGTGTTTTTCTGCCTAAGCGGGTTTGTCATCACCGAAGCTGTGTCACGAGTTTATTTCGACAAGCCTCTAGCCTACTTGGCCAATCGCTTCCTTCGCATCATGCCGCATTTTGTTGTCGCCATATTGATTGCGGTCATAATTTATGCGGTGTTCTACCATTTCGGAACTCTTCGAATTGCCAATCGGGAACACCCGGAGCTTCCGACTATACATGCGTTCGATTTGATTAACGTCGTCGGAAACTTCTTTGCCTTCCTACCCGGCGTCAATCGCTTTCTACCGTTCGGGTTTGTCGATATTATCTGGGCCGTCCGCGTTGAGATGGTGTTCTACGTCGCGGTATTTCTAGTGTTGCTGAACCCAAGTTGCCTGCGGTGGACCGCTCTCGTTCCCTATGCGTTGATCGCTCTTGGACTAGCGACGGTGTTCATCACTCGCCATTTCGGTTTCGGATTCTTCTTTTTATATGGAGTGCTACTCTTCAATCATCGGCGCTTTCGAGTCAGCATGATCTTATGCATAGTCGGTATGAGCCTTTACTTCTTTCTAATTCCACTACAAACAAATGCTAACTACCATCGGGCAATCCCAGAACAATTCATGATTTTGATAGCATTAATAGCCTTAATGACATGGCTTGCATTCAGGCTGGTCAAACCCCACGCCGTAGATCGAAACTGTGGTGAGTTATCTTACCCGCTTTACATACATCATTTAAATATCCTCGTCTTAATGATCTCACTGACGACAGGATACAGTTATTTGGTATTTACGACCGGACTGGTTATAAGCCTCGCAGCGTCATATGGCCTGATGCGATTGGTCGATCCCACAGTCAACCGGCTACGCAACATTGTCCGCGGCGGGGCAGTGGCACGCGTGGGCAGCCAGGCGCCGCGCCTGGCCTAACCCAGACGCGACAGGTTGCCGATGCTAACTTGACGGAGCTGCCGACGGCACAGTCACACCGATCATATCACCTTCGCGTAGCAACGCCGCCAGCCGGTCCGCATTCCAGCCCTCAGTGCCGGCCGGGCGCTGCGGCAGCACCATCCAGCGATAGTCGGCCGTGCTGTCCACCACGCGGATGCGCTTTCGGTCCGGTAACATCGTGCCGAACTCGGCCAGCACGCCGCGGGGATCACGGATCGCCCGGGCGCGATAGCCCGGCGACTTGAACCAAAACGGCGGATAGCCCAGCACCGCCCGCGGATAGCAGCTGCACAGCGTGCAGACCACCAGGTTATGCGTCTCTTCGGTGTTCTCCAGCACGCCAAGCGGGGGCAGGCCGCCCATGGCGATGCCCATCGCCTCGGCCGCCTGCGCACCGTCCCGCAACAGCAAGGCGCGATACTCCGGGTCGGTCCAGGCGTGGGCAACCATACGGGCGCCCTGGGCCGGGCTGGCGCGATCGGTCTGCGCAACGCGGGCCGCGATCTCCTCCTCCGTGGCAATGCCCTTGGCGGCAAGCAGGTGCTTGAGCCCGGCCAGCAAGCGTTCACTCGGGGCTTCGGTCAACGCGTTCATGCGGCCTCCAGCCAGTTCTCGTAAAGCTCTACCAGTATCTCGTCCCCTCCGGCATCCGGCCAGATCGTGCGCGGCTCGAACGCGACATGATACAGCGCGAGCGTCGGCGCAGGGCGGGCGAAGGCCAGATCCTCGGGATTGCGGAACGCACCGAGGTGCCGGACGACCGTGCCCTGCCGCCCGCGCAGATAGTGCGGAGTACGAATGTGGCAGGGGCCGCGCGCCTCCGGCCAATCATCCCGCACGCGGACGGGGGTGCCGGGCGCCAGCATCAAATTTGCTCCACCGCAGCCCGCAGTTCAGCTTCCGAAATCACGCCGCGCGCCAGCAGGTTGCCGGCGATGGAGCGAATCCACCGCTGATAATAGGTCAGGCGGGCATATTCGGCCTCCGGGATGGCCTCGATCCCACGCCGCAACTCATCGACCGACATCACACCCTTGGCGCCCAGGATGCCGCGAATCGCGTCCACCTCACGGTCGAACTGCGTCAGCGTATGCGTCCCGGTGTCGATCGGCTCGCACAGGAATTTTGGCACGCCGCCCATGTCATGGTGGGCCCGCGCTGATTCATTCTGGCTCATTGGATGCCTTCCCCAGGGAGGATGCCCCAGACCTCGCTGCGTTTCATCCAGCCACGATAATCCTGTATCTGCGTCTGGCACCAGTCCGACGCCGCGTCGCAGGCGCGCAGCCGCACGATCACTCCGGGCTTCAGCCGTGCGACCGGCGCCGAGTCGTCCCGGGCGTCGCGCCGCAGCGTCTGCTCGCCGCCGATTACGACGCCGGTGCGCCGCGGGGCCAACGTCGCCTGATGCACCCAGCCCTTGGTGTTCTCCTGGTCCCGCACCAGACGCCACTCCTCGAACTCGCGCTCGATCTGCACCGGCAGGTCGCGGCGCCTATAAACCCACTCAATCGGGTAGCGCTTGCCGGGGCCGATCCGCATATAGACCTCGTCGGCACGCAGCGCCACGAAGCGCGGCAGCGGCAGGCCGGTGACGCTGCCCTTGGTGGGCTCGGGCGGATTCTCGACGATCGGCGGCGGCGGCACTGCGGCACGGGCCGGCGGGCGCTTGATCGTCGTGCCAGGCTTCAGGCGAATGACCGGGGCCGCTTCCCGCCGCACTGGCTGGCGAGGCGCCGGCGGCATCGCGGGCCGCCCGGACGGATGGGCCGGCGCCGGCGGGCCAGGAGGTTGCTGCGCCGCGGCCAGCCCGGACGACAGCAGCGCGACAACGACAAGGAGGCGTGCGACCATGCGGGCATCCCTGCCAATAAGGGACGCGCCGGGTCAAGCTCAGAGCGTGACGATCTGACCGCCCGCGGTCGCCGCAAGAAAGGTCGGCACGCCCGCGACCTCCACCCCGCGCCACAGCAACGCAGCGTCCAGCCCCGCCATCCGCAGCCCGGCGTCGCACGCCAGCAGCCGCACGCCCAACTCGGCCGCCGCTTCCCGCAGTTCGTCCAGCCCAGCGACGCCCGCTTCCCGCACGGCGTGGTCCCGCGCCGCATCCGGCATAACGGACCAGTCCTGCGCCAGCGCCAGGCAGCCCGCGTTGGTCGCGAACACGCATACGCGGCGGCCGATCGCTGCAGCGCCGGCCGCCAGCACGAAGGCATAGTGCGCCCGCTCATGCCCGCCCGAGATCAGCAGAATGCCGAGCGGCTCAGCCATGATCCATGAGAGCGTGCGCCGAGAGGTCCCGCAGCGTCGGCTGGTCGCCGCAAGCCGGGCAGGCCGGGTCGCGATGCAAACCGATGGTGCGCACCCGGGCGGCGAGCGCGTCCCAGATCATCAGCCGGCCCGACAGGCCCTCGCCGATGCCCATGATCTCCTTCAGCGCCTCGGTCGCCTGCAGGCTGCCCATGACGCCGGTCACCGCTCCCAGGATGCCTGCCTCGCTGCAGGAGGGAACCATGCCGTCCGGCGGCGGCGCAGGATGCAGGCAGCGGTAGCAGGGTCCGCCCAAGTGCGGCTTGAATGTCGAAAGCTGCCCGTCGAAGCGCAGCACAGCGGCGGAGATCAGGGTGCGCCGCGCCAGCACGCAGGCGTCGGACACCAGGAATCGCGTGGCGAAGTTGTCGCAGCCGTCGCACACCAAGTCGTAGCCGGCGACAAGGTTCAAGGCGTTGCGGGCGTCAAGCCGGGTCTCGTGCGCCTCGATCGCGACGGCCGGGTTGATCGCGCGGGCGGCGGCGGCGGCGGAGCGCACCTTGGGTTGGCCCACCCGGTCCGTGGTGTGGGCGATCTGCCGCTGCAGATTCGATAGGTCCACGACGTCGTCGTCCACCAGCCCGATCGTGCCGACCCCGGCAGCCGCCAGATAAAGTGCCAGCGGGCTGCCCAGGCCGCCAGCGCCGACGATCAGCACCCGGGCCGCCCGCAGCTTTGCCTGGCCGACGCCGCCGACCTCGGCCAGCAGGATGTGCCGGGAATAGCGGCTGATCTCGTCTTCAGTGAAATCCAGGTCCATATGGCGTACTTGGGATGCGCGAGGACAGAAAACCATGGATGACGGCGCCCTGGTGCTGTTCAGCGGCGGGCAGGACAGCACGGCGTGCCTGGCATGGGCGCTGGCGCGGTTCGCCCGCGTCGAGACCGTTGGCTTCGCCTACGGCCAGCGTCACGCCATCGAACTCGAGTGCCGAGGGCCCGTGCGCGACGCATTGGCCGAGCGCTGGGGCACGCGACTCGGGCCGGACCACCTGATCGACCTCACGCCGTCGCTCACGGCGCTCGGTCAGACCGCGCTCACCTCGGAGGCGGCGATCGTGATGGGCGAGGATGGCCTGCCCAGCACCTTCGTGCCCGGCCGCAACCTGCTGTTCCTGACCTATGGCGCGGCGCTCGCCTACCGCCGCGGCCTGCGGCGCATCGTGGGCGGTATGTGCGAAACGGATTTCAGCGGCTATCCGGACTGCCGCGACGACACGATCAAGGCGATGCAGCTCGCGCTTAACCTCGGCATGCAGCGCCGCTTCGTGCTGGAAACGCCGCTGATGTGGCTGGACAAGGCTGCGACCTGGGCATTGGCGGACCGCCTGGGCATTGTCGAGCTGACGGTCGAGCGCACGCATACCTGTTACCTCGGCGACCGAACCCACAGGCACGACTGGGGTTGGGGCTGCGGCACGTGCCCGGCGTGCGGACTGCGCGCTGCAGGGTGGCGACGCTGGCGGGAGGAATAGCGGTTTGTTTGGCGTGGACTTGGCTGGTTTGATCCAGCAGCATGGCTTCTGGATCGTTGGCACTGTTATATTTTTTGAAAGCATGGGCTTGCCGCTGCCGGGCGAGAGCCTGCTGATCGCTGCGGCCCTATACGCGGCCACCACCGGCGAGATCACCATAGAGCACGTCGTTCTGGCGTCTGCATTGGGCGCGGTGCTGGGTGACAACGTGGGATATTTAATCGGACGGCAAATCGGTCCGCCGGTGCTGGCCCGCTACGGCCCGCGGGTCGGCCTCACTTTGGACCGACAAAAGCTTGGGCGATTCCTGTTCCTGCGCCATGGCGGCAAGGTCGTGTTTTTCGGGCGGTTCATCGCATTTCTGCGCACATTTGCGGCCCTGCTCGCTGGGGCGAACCACATGCCTTGGCAGCGCTTCCTGATTTGGAATGCTCTAGGGGGCATATTTTGGACATGCCTTTATGGCTTTGGCGCATTCTTGCTCGGCAACCAAGTGCATCGGCTGGTTGGGCCGTTCGGCATCGCAATCGGCGTCGTGGCGCTGTGCGTGGTGATCGCCTCGGTCATCTTCGTACGCCGGCATGAGGCGCGGCTGATTGCCGAGGCCGAGGTCGCGATGGCTGCGCATGAGGCCACGGCCGCCAACAAATCCGGCGGACGGCAGTCGATCCGACCCACGCAAACCGAGTCTTAAAATGACAGCGCCGCCATGCTGGGCATGACGGCGCGTCAACTCGGCGACAAGTAACTCTTCAGTTGCCCCGGCCCTGCCGCCGTCCTAGGCGGTCATGGGGCCGGGGGGCGCAGCTCTCAGCGGTCGGGCGAAGTTACCGCCCAGGCATGGCTGTGCACCAGTCCATCGTCGTGGTCGTGGTGCCCAGCGTGCATCGCGCCCTCTTCCGGGGCGTCGTCGTGGAACTGCGCCGTCTCCGTGCTGCCGGCCATGGCAGTTGTGCTGGACTTGCCACCCGACGCGGTGACGGCAACGGCATCGAACCAGCCGGTGCCGACCTCGCGCTGATGCCGGGTCGCGGTGTAGCCCTCGGCTTCAGAGGCGAACTCCGCCTGCTGCAGCTCGGAGTATGCCGCCATGCCGCGCTCCTTGTAGCCGCGCGCCAAGGTAAACATGCTGTGGTTCAGGCTATGGAACCCGGCCAGGGTCACGAACTGGAAGCGGTAGCCCATCGCCGCGATCGACTGCTGGAAGTTGGCGATCGCGTCTGGGGCCAGCTTCTTTTGCCAGTTGAAGCTCGGCGAGCAGTTATAGGCCAGCATCTTGCCCGGGAACTGCGCGTGGATCGCGTCCGCGAAGCGCTTGGCCTCCTCAAGGTTCGGCTCGCTCGTCTCCCACCACAGCAGGTCCGCATACGGCGCGAAGGCCAGGCCGCGGGCGATGGCATAGTCCACGCCGACACCGGCCTTGATGCGGTGGAAGCCTTCGGGCGTGCGCGCGCCGGTCAGGAACGGGCGGTCGCGCTCGTCCACGTCCGCGGTCAGCAGCTGCGCCGAGTGCGCGTCGGTGCGGCACAGCAGCACGGTCGGCACGCCCTCGACGTCGGCGGCCAGGCGGGCAGCGTTCAGCGTGCGGATGTGCTGGCTGATCGGGATCAGCACCTTGCCGCCGAGATGGCCGCACTTCTTCTCGCTGGCGAGCTGGTCCTCGAAGTGGACGCCGGCGGCGCCCGCGTCGATCATGGCGCGCATCAGCTCGAACGCATTGAGTGCGCCGCCGAATCCGGCCTCGGCATCGGCGACGATCGGCGCAAACCAGTCGCGCGACGCGCCGCCTTCTGAATGTTCGATCTGGTCGGCACGCTGCAGCGCATTGTTGATCTTGCGTGCCAGTTCCGGCCCGGCATTGGCAGGGTAGAGTGACTGGTCAGGGTACATGGCGCCCGCAGTGTTGGCGTCGGCAGCGACCTGCCAACCCGACAGATAGATCGCCTTGAGCCCGGCGCGGACCTGCTGCATCGCTTGATTGCCGCTCATCGCGCCGAGTGCGTTGATGTAATCCTCGTTGTGCAACAGCTCCCACAGCCGGTTTGCGCCGCGGCGTGCCAGCGTGTGCTCGATCGCGACCGACCCGCGCAGCTTCGCCACATCGGCCGGCGTGTAGGGACGGGTGATTCCGTCGAAACGGCCGGTTGGCGCGGGAACCAAGTCTTCGAAGGTCATTGTCGCTTCCTTTACACTGCGATGCGGTATGTGTGGTCCCGATCAACGCTTTTCTGGGCCGATGATAGCTGCCGCTGCGAATTTTCCGGGTCGCGCTGTCGGATTGCGTCGGGTCATTGCTGAAATGTTGTAATTAATTTACAACCTACTCGCGGT
>JANXVC010000385.1 GCA_025351925.1 Rhodospirillales bacterium
CCAAGTGGGGCGCTGACCTGTTTGCGGGCGTGCGCTCGGTCATCGGCACCGCCGCACGCCGCGGCATGGACGCCTACCAGGCTATCCAACAAACCCTGCGCGCCCAAACTGCTACCTACCCGGGTTGAGCAGAGACCTGCAATCCGCCACCAGCGCCGAGGCGTCGCTGAAGCGGGCACGGGCGATCTACCCCAACGCCCGGATCGTCCTCGCTGTCACACACGTCCGCTTCGAGCGGCAGCGCAGCACCCACAACGCCGACCCCGTCGTCTCGGCCGTCGAGGCGAGTGGAAAGGCCGCAGGCGTCGTGCTCGTGCCGCTGCTTAACAGCCCGTTCATGGGGGAGCTGTATGGCGAGCAGCACATCCCCTTCCACCTGCTCGCTAGCCTGCCGGTCGCCGACTTGGCGACCCTGATCGGCGACACGGATGAGCAGGAGGTCAGGATCTACCGGGGGCAATACCTGACCTGGTACAACACGGTCCTGGCCCACCTCGCGGCCGCTTTGGAGCTCCCTGCCCCGCCCGAACGCAGCGCGAGGGCGCAGCCCCGCCCTTTGGCGGCTGGGGCGTCCGCATAGCCGAGGCCGAAGCGGAGTGGGCGGCGGCCTCGCGTGCCGTCGCCGACCGCTTTCTCGCCGATAAGCCTTCGGAGATCGTGGCCCGCGTGATCGCGCCCGCAGCGCCGCTGTGGGACGCGCTGTTGCCCGGCGACCGCGAGCGGGTCGCGAGGTGGGCACAGCAACCGCGCACCGGTATCTGCTCCCCTCCCCTAATGCCAGCCCCTAGCGTTTCGACAGCCTGCCAAAATCCTGCGCCTCCAGATGGCTTAGCCACGAGCGCGCGCCTAGTCTCGGCAATGCAAGCCGACCGGCGGCGGGCTATGGTCGCCCGAACCTGGCGTGACACCGGGCTGCTCGTCGGCATCGCGCTCGCCGGTGCCGCGGTTGCCGTCTATGTGCAACCACCCCTGACGCGCTCTCTCACCTGGAGCATCGCAACATGGGTGATCGCGGCGATCGTGCTGGCTCGGCATGCGGCCCGGCGTGCACGAGGTCGGAGCATCATGGGCACGCCAGAAGCGAACGCCGAGTATTACGCCGACCCGGAGCGTTTCGCGCTGGGTAGTGTGCATAGCGTCAGTCTCGGAGCTGGCCTGGGCATCGCGGCAATGCTGGCGGCTCTGTTGGCCAAGGCGTTCTGACGGGCATCTCGCTTCATTTTGCTTATGGGGTTCCAATAGAGGGCGTGCTTAATAGCTCCTCAGCAGCCAGATTTATAGAGTTCTAGCAGCTAGTTTTTGTGAATTCCCCTCTCTTTTAGCGCTTCGAACGCTTGTTCTAAAACCTCGACCATCTTGAGCCGGTGCTGGGCGGCGTAGAGCCTCAACTCGTCGTAGAACTCCACGCGGACACGGGTGGCGAGCTGATGGGTGCGGCCCGTCGCTCGCATCGAGCGGCCATCCATTGGCACCAACTCCGGTGTTTTGAGATTGGTTGGAGCCTCGGTTGCGGTCGGTGGTGCTGGCAGGTTACGCCGCAGTTTTTTAAAGTCAGCCATCAACGCGCTCCACAATGGATTGAAGCAGTTCGTCCGCGCGCCGATTGAGTTGCGCGAACCGCGTCTCGGTGATGGTGAAACCCTGGTTTTGTGCCTGGCGGTAAGCCGGCCGCTCCGGGATGAATCCGCCAAGAGTGTGGAAGCCTGCCTGTGCGATGTAGGCCCTGGCCTCCGCTTCCTCAGCGTCCGTACCAATTTTGCATAGCGCAAAGGCCAGCCGAGCAACGGGCACCCCCTCGCGCACCAACTCATGGAATGTGAGCACCGCGGGGTGCAGGTCGTCTACGCTGGCGCCTGTGGGCTGCACCACGATCGACGCCTGTCGGGCAATCTCCAGGGTGGCAGCACTGGCCCGAGCCGGGCCGTCAAGCACGAGACAGTCATATTCCGGAGATACTCGGAGCGCCTGCGCGGCCGTCTTGAATGCCTCGACGCTGAACATCGGCTCAACTCCGGCTTCAAGCCTTCGCCGATGCCAGTTGCTCGATGTACCCTGCTGCGTGTCCAGGTCCGCCAGCTTCACCTTGAGGCCATTGGCGGCAGCTTCGCGGGCGACGGCACGGGCAAGGGTGGATTTGCCCACACCGCCCTTTTGGCTGATAAGGCCGATAATTGTTGCCATAAGCTATGACATAGCATTCTAGCAGGCATATAACTAGCAGCAACTTTTCTAGCTAATAGTTTTCTAGCCACCAGCTTTCTAGCTGCTAGTTTTCTAGCAGTACAATGTTGCGAGCACGGTGGCGTCCCCGTGTGTGCCAAGGCTATTGCCAGGGTACTACGGCATTGACTTATGTAAGTCAATGCCATAGTTTGCGACGTGCAGATGGTGGTCCAGACCTCGATCTTCTCGCGAAGGGCGGACGGTCTGCCGAGTAGCCGGGAGCTGTCATAATTCCAAGCTAGTATTCTAGCAGCCATATAACTAGCGGCATTCTTTCTAGCTAGTAGTTTTCTAGCTGAAAGCTTCATGTGCTTAACTTTCTAGCTGCTAGTTTTCTAGTAACATAACGTTGTGGGCAGGGTGGCATCCCTGTTCGTGCCAAAGCCATTGCCATAGTGCTGCGGCGTTGACTTACGTAAGTCATTGACGCAGCCTAAGATATGCAGACAGTGGTGGAGACCTCGATCTTCTCGCGCAAGGCAGACGCCCTGCTGAGTAGCCGAGAGCGGATAGACCTCATCACCCTTCTGGCGTGGCACCCGCTTACGGGGGACGTGGTTCCCGGCACTGGCGGCGTACGCAAGCTCCGCTTCGCCGGTGGCGGCCGGGGCAAACGCGGCGCGTTCCGGGTGATCTACTATGTGTTGACGGACGAACTGCCCGTAGTTGCGATCACGCTCTACGGCAAGAACGAGAAGAGCGATCTGACCTCGGCCGAGCGGGAGGGCGCGCGCCGGATCGTGGATGTGATGAAGGCAGAGCTGCGGCGTCAGAAGGCAGGTGGTTGATGGAGAGGGGCAAAGCCATGACAAACGAGCCAGAGGCAGAAAGCGAGTTCCTCGACGCCATGCAGGAGGCGGCGGACATTCTGACCGGCAAGCGTGCTGCGGCGCGGGTGCATCGCGTGCCGCCGCTTGACGTGGACGTGCGCATGATTCGGGGCAAACTCGGGCTGAGCCAGGAAGCGTTCGCAGCGCGCTTCGGGTTCAGCGTAGGAACGGTGCGGGAGTGGGAGCAGGGACGGCGCCGACCGGAGCAGGCAGCGCGCACGCTGCTGCTGGTGATCGCGCACAATCCGCAGGCGGTCACGGAAGCTCTGGACGGCGCAGCGACAGCGGCTTAAGCAGCCCGCCAAGCCGCAGCTTTTGCGCCGCAGGTCCAACGATCACGCCGTTATGCTTCGAGTGACCGACGTCGTGCTTGCCAGCCGCGACGTGCGTCCCTCATGCTTCCGGGATGTTCATCGTAACCGAAGCGGACGCCGCCGCGATCCGCGCCGCCTTTAATGAGGCCGGTGAGTTGTCGGCCGTGGTCGAACTCCGGCGGCGCTTCCCCGGCATCACCGACAACGCCCATGCGCGGATCTGCGCCAGGAGCATCATCGGCTGGACGCCGTTG
>JANXVC010000046.1 GCA_025351925.1 Rhodospirillales bacterium
GACATCTCCCGCCCGCACGGCGGTCCAACCGCCGGAGTGCATGCCAGCCACCAGGTCGGGCTTGATGCGGACGTCTGGCTGGACGTGTCGCCGAAGCCGCCGCTTAGCCTTGCCCAGCGGAACGGCGTCGAGGTTCCGAGCCTGGTCGCCGCCGACGGCCGCGACGTGGACCCGGCGCGATGGAGCCTCGGCCACGTCACCCTGCTGCGCCTGGCCGCTGGATTGCCGGGGCTGGACCGCGTCTTGGTCAACCCAGCCATCAAGCAGCAGCTCTGCCGCACCCCAATGGCGGACCGCGCCTGGCTGCGGCAGATCCGACCGTGGTACGGCCACGCCGCCCACATGCACCTGCACTTCCGATGCCCAGCCAACCAGCCGGAGTGCCGGGACCTCGGACCGGTCCCGCCCGGCGACGGATGCGACGCCAGCCTCGCCTGGTGGTTCGAACAGCTTGACGCGCCGCCGAAGCCCCCTGCCCCCCGTCCGGCCCTGCCGCTGCCGGCCGCCTGTGCCGCGATCCTGGCCGGACGACCGTGACACGGATTCGCGTCGGAGTTCTCGCCGCTGGGCTGTGCACCTTCATCAATCTCTATCCGACCCAGGCCCTGTTGCCGACACTCGCAGAGCAGTTCGGCGCGAGCCTGCCGCATACCGGGCTCACCGTCACCGCGACCCTGATCGCCGTGGCGCTGGTGGCGCCGTTCGTCGGCGGCGTGTCGGATGCGCTGGGCCGGCGCCGGCTGATTCTGAGCGCGAGCCTGGCGCTGGCGATCCCGACTTTGCTCGCGGCCGCGGCGCCGGGGCTCGACTGGCTGATTCTGTGCCGGTTCCTGCAGGGGCTGCTGCTGCCGTTCATCTTCGCCGTCACCGTCGCCTACATCGCCGAGGAGTGTCCAGGGCCCGAGGCGGTGCGCGTCACCGGCATCTACGCCATCGGCACCATTGTCGGCGGCTTCGCCGGCCGCTTCATCGCGGGATGGACCACCGAGCTGGCAGGCTGGCGCACCGCCTTCGTGATCCTGGCGTTGCTGACCCTTGTCTGCGCCGGCGTGATCGCCTGGACCCTACCGCCAGAGCAGCGCTTCCGCCCGGTACGCGGCTGGCGTGGCCAGTTGGCCGGGTTCGCCGACCAGTTCGGCAATCCGCAGGTGATGGCGACCTGCGGCGTCGGCTTCGCGGTGCTGTTCTCGATGGTCGCGACGTTCACCTACGCCAATTTCTATTTGGCCGCGCCGCCGTTCAGCCTGGGGCCGGCGCAGCTTGGGTCGGTGTTCGTCATCTATCTGCTGGGTGTGGTGGCGACCCCCGTCGCGACCCGCCTAGCGCTGCGCTTCGGCCGGCGGCGCACAATTCTGCTGGCTGCGCTGGCTGGGTCGGGCGGACTGCTGCTGACCTTGGTGCCGTGGCTGCCGGGCATCATAGTTGGCCTGGCGTTCGCGGCGGCCGGCATCTTCACCGAACAGGTGCTCTCCCTCGGTTACGTCGCGGCGGCTGCCCGGCGCTCCCGGTCCACCGCAGTCGGGCTTTATGTCACCTGCTACTACGTCGGCGGCAGCCTGGGCGGCGTCCTGCCCGCCAGCGTTTGGCACCATGTAGGCTGGCCCGGCTGCGTGGCCCTCGTATTGGCGGTGCAGGCCGCGGCCACGCTGGTGACGCAGGCCGCCTGGCCGCGCCAAGCGCCTTTACCTTCCGCCGCCGCCACCCAACCTTGATCGGCAACCTCCGAGGAATGCGCCCGCATGAATGTCTATGCCAATCCGTTTTTTGAAAAGTTCGCCATCGGCCAGCCGGTCTCCCGCAAGGAGGACCCGATGCTGCTGCGCGGCGAGGGCCGCTATAGCGACGATCTGAGCCTGCCGGGACAGCTCCACGCGGCAATCGTGCGCAGCCGGTATGCGCATGGCGTTCTGCGCGGCGTTGATGCAGCAGAGGCACGGTCGATGCCGGGCGTGCTGGCGGTCTATAAGGCGGCTGACCTGCGGGAGGGCGGCATCGGCCTCATGCCAGCATCGCGCGGCAAGAACCGCGACGGCTCCGCCTCGCCGCGGCCGGCGCAGATGCCGCTTGCGGAGACCAAGGTGCGCTTTGTCGGCGATCCCGTCGCGCTCGTGGTGGCGGAGACGCCGAAGCAGGCGCGAGACGCTGCAGAGGCAGTGCTATTGGACATCGACCCGTTACCCGCGGTCACCAGCGCCCGCGCCGCCGCCGAGCCGGGCGCGCCGCAGCTGCACGACTCGGCGCCGGGCAACCTGGCTTTGGACTATCACCACGGAGACAGCGCCGCGGTGGAGGCCGCCTTCGCTGCCGCCGCGCACGTCACGCGCCTGCAGCTCAGCAACAGCCGCATCGTGGTCGCCGCGATGGAGCCGCGGTCGGCCATTGCCGGCTATGACCCGGACACCCAGCGTTTTACGCTTCGCGTTGGTTGTCAAGGCGTGTTCGGCATGCGTGAGGCGCTGAAAGACGTGCTTGGAGTGCCGTTGGAGAGGCTGCGCGTGCTGACCGGCAACGTGGGCGGGTCTTTCGGCATGAAGGCGTCGGTCTATCCGGAATACCCATGTCTGCTGCACGCCGCCCGTGCGCTGGGCCGCCCGGTGAAGTGGACCGACGACCGCTCCGACAGCTTTCTGTCCGACAGCCACGGCCGCGACCACGAGGTGGACGCGGCGCTGGCGCTCGATGCCGAGGGGCGGTTCCTCGCCATCCGCATCCAGGGCTACGGCAACCTTGGCGCCTATCTCAGCAATGCGACGACCATTCCGCCGACCGTAAACACCATGAAGAACATGATCGGCGTCTATGCGACTCCGCTGATTGAGGCCTCGGCGCGCTGCGTGTTCTCCAATACGACACCGGTCGGCCCGTATCGCGGCGCCGGGCGGCCGGAGGGCAACTACTATATGGAGCGGCTGGTGGATGCCGCCGCCGTCGAGATGGGCATCGACCGGGTCGAGCTGCGCCGGCGCAACCATATCCAGCCGGAACAGATGCCATACAGCGCGCCGTCCGGCATGGCCTACGACAGCGGCGATTTTCCGGCGATCCTCGATGAGGCGCTGGCGATGGCCGACTGGGACGGCTTTGCGGCGCGGCGCATCGAGAGCCGGCGTCGAGGCAAGCTGCGCGGGCGCGGCATCGGGCAGTACCTGGAAGTGACGGCGCCGCCGCAGCAGGAAATGGGCGGCATCCGTTTTGAGCCGGACGGGACGGTAACGATCATCACGGGCACGCTGGACTACGGCCAGGGCCACGCATCACCATTCGCGCAGGTGCTGTGCGACCGGTTGGGCATTCCATTCGACCGGGTGCGGCTGCTGCAGGGCGACAGCGACGCGCTGATTGCCGGCGGCGGCACCGGCGGGTCGAAGAGCATGATGGCGAGCGGCGCCGCGATCGTGGAGGCCAGTGCTATCTGCATTGAGCGGGGCCGCAGGGTGGCCGCGCATGCACTGGAGGCGGCGGTCGCCGACATCGAGTTCGAGCGCGGCCGGTTCGTCATCGCCGGTACGGATCGCGGAATCGGCATCGTGGAGCTTGCGGAGCAGCTGCGCGCCGGCATGGCGCTGCCGCCGGGTATGCCGGCGACGCTCGATGTGCAGCACATTCATGAGTCCGCGCCCTCGGCGTTTCCGAATGGTTGCCACGTAACCGAGGTCGAGGTCGATCCGGAGACCGGCATCGTCGAGGTCGTACGATATAATATGGTCAACGACTTCGGCGTGCTCATCAACCCCATGCTGGTCGAGGGCCAGGCGCATGGCGGCATCGTGCAGGGCATCGGCCAGGCGCTGATGGAGGCAACGGCCTACGATGAGGACGGCCAGTTGATGACAGGCTCGTTCATGGATTATGCCCTGCCGCACGCTGTCGATGCGCCGCCTTTCGCGTTTCAGAGCCATCCGGTCCCGGCCCGCACCAACGCACTGGGCGTGAAGGGCTGCGGTGAGGCCGGCTGCGCCGGCGCCCTGCCGGCGGTGATGAACGCGCTGGTGGACGCGCTCGCGGAGACGGGGGTCCGCCACATCGATATGCCCGCCACGCCGCAACGGGTCTGGGCGGCGATCCAGGCAGCGGGAGGCTCGTCACGTTGACGGCCGTGCAGACGCAGGCTGTCCTCGAGCACATCGAAGCGACGCTGGACGACGCGCGGGAGCGCTGGTTCAGCTTCCTGCGCATTCCGAGCGTCAGTGCCCAACCGGAGCACGCGGCCAATTGTGGTGCAGCGGCGACGTGGGTGCGGGACCAGCTCGCGTCCATGGGGTTCGACGCGGCGCTGCACGAGACGCCGGGCCATCCGATCGTGCTGGGCCACCATCCCGGCCCCGGTGGGCACGCGCCGCACCTGCTGTTCTACGGGCACTACGACGTGCAGCCGGCAGAACCGCTGGAGCTTTGGACCAGCCCGCCGTTCGATCCCGCCATGTCTCAGGGGCCGCACAGCCCGCGCGTCGTTGCCCGCGGCGCCGTGGACGATAAGGGCCAGGTTATGATGTGGCTGGAGGCCCTGCGCGCCTGGCACGCGGTGCAGGGCACCCTGCCCGTTCGCGTGACGGCGCTGATCGAGGGCGAGGAAGAAGTCAGCAGCCCGAACCTCGAGCCGTTCCTGACCGCGCACCGGGATGCATTGCGGGCCGACGTGGCGGTCATCAGCGACACCGGCATGTGGGACATCGACACGCCCGCCATCACGACCCGGCTGCGCGGCATCGCCTACGTCCAGGTCGTCGTGCACGCGGCGCGGCGCGACCTGCACTCCGGCCTGTTCGGCGGGTCGGCGCTGAACCCGATCGGCCTGCTGACGCGCATCCTAGCGGACCTCGTGGACCCAAAGGGCTGCGTTCAACTGCCGGGCTTCTACGATGGTGTAGCGGACGTGCCGGCCGCGCTTGCCGCTGAGTGGGCCGCTCTAGAGTTTGACGAGGCCGCGTTCCTCGGCGGCATCGGCCTGGCCGAGCCGGCCGGAGAGCGCGGCCGGTCTGCGTTGGAGCGGCTGTGGGCACGGCCGACCGCCGACGTGAACGGCATCTGGGGCGGCTACCAGGGACCCGGCAGCAAGACGGTGATCGCGGCCGAGGCCGGCGCCAAGGTGTCCTTCCGCCTGGTTCCCGGCCAGGATCCGGCCGCCGTAGTCGAGGCCTTCCGCGCCTTCGTCAATGCTCGCCTGCCATCCGACGCTCGCGCGGTCATCGACGTGTTCGGGACGGCACCTGGGATCGAGGTCGCGTCCGATAGCCGCTTCATTCAGGCGGCGCGGGATGTGCTGGCGGACGAGTATGGACGCCCCGCCGTCCTGATCGGCAGCGGAGGCAGCATTCCCGTGGTGGAAAGCATGCGCCGCCTGTTAGGCGTTGACAGCCTGCTGATGGGTTTTGGCCTCGACGACGATCAGGTGCACAGCCCGAACGAAAAGTTCGAGTGGCGCTGCTTCCACAAGGGTTTACGCTCACACGCCCGTCTATTGGGCAAGCTGGCCGGCTGATCGCCGGGCTGCGGGCGCGAGGCGCGGCTGGCGACGATGAGTTTCCACCACGCCGCCGCTCCGTGCCGGACTACGGCTTGAGCAGCGCTGCGGCGATTGCCTGCCACTCGTCGTCGAGCGGACCCATCGCGATTGGCTTGCCTGCCCGGCCGTACCAGTAGCTGGCGTTCTCCAGGTCACCCTCGACGCGGTGTAGGTAAGCGTGCACCCAAGCCGCCGCCGCGCCTTCGTGAGCCTGAGCAGCCTCGTGCGCGTTTGTCCAATCGGAGTGCGCCGCCCACCACAGCGCCTTGACGGCAGCACCTTGATCGGGCGGCGCGGAGCCAGTGCGGAGTTCGTCTGGAGTCATTTCAACACCTTAGTAATCAACGTTGGGCTATTTGGGCACCAGCCTTTTGTTTATGCGAATTTGTCGCTTGTGGGAAATTGACGAACGTGTCTGGACGACAGACATGTCAAGCAAGACAGAACTCTTCCGGTGAGAAGGAGTCCGTTATGCGTAACACCTTGTGCGCTGGCCTCGCTGTGCTCTCGCTCTGCACCACGGCCGTAAAGCCTGCCGAAGCTGGGGGCGGAGGCTTCATATTCGGCACCGTCCTTGGGCTCGGTGTTGGAACCGTGGTCGGGAGCGCCATTGCACCCCCCTATCCATACTCCTACAGCTACGCCCCCAACGGCTACTATCCCTATGGATACGCCCCCTATGGATACGCCCCCTATGGCTACTATCCGTCGGCGTATCCCTATCCGGTTCCCTACGCCTATCCCTACGGCTATCCGCCGCCTGTAGCCTACCCACCGCCTAATTATCCTGTCCCATTGCAGCCAAGACCTCCATCCGCGGGTCAGCCCGCCAACTATGCTCCATTTGGGCCAGCGCAGGCACCGGCTGCCCGGCAGCCTGCGTGCAGGCCGGGCCAGTTCTTCAACACCCTGACCGGAAACTGCGACCGACGCTGACGTAAACCGGCCGCCGCATCCAGACTTCAAGCCACAACAAACCGTCTGGATCGGCGGCTGTGCCTGCACGGCTCGTCTCCGGGAGTCTTTTTAGATTTGATCGCTGCTCAATCAGGCCGAATTCAAGAGCTTGGACGCGAAGAGTTGCACCAAGCTGCCGAGCGCGGCGCTGGACGCTGCTATCTATATTTGTGACCGATTCACGGTTGACCTGCCACCCCCGGCGGTCCATCGCCACGTTATGTTCCGTCGTTTCGAGAGATTGATTGACCCCACCCGAACGCCGGGCGAGGCACCCCCGCCGCAGGGCTTGGTGGCATTCTTCTGGCACTTCGCGCGCCAGGTCCGCGGTCCGATTGCTGGATTGTTCCTGGGCGGATTGTTCGTAGCGTTGCTGGACGCCTCGATCCCACTCTGCATCGGCCGTGTTGCCGGTCTGGTCGCCACTAGGCCGCCCGGCGACCTTTTGCGTGAGGAATGGCCGCAATTTGCGGTCATGGCGCTGATCGTGCTGGTGCTGCGTCCAGGTATGACCATGCTGCAGGTCTCGATGGTCAACCAGGCCATCAACCCGGGCTTCAGCAACCTGATCCGCTGGCAGAGCCATTGGAACGTCGTGCGGCAATCCTGGACGTTTTTCCAGAACGACTTTGCCGGACGCATCGCCAACCGCGTGTTGCAAACTGGCCCCGCGCTGCGCGAGGTCATCGTGAGCGCAGTCGATTCTGTCTGGTATATCGCCATTGTGGGCGGCAGTGCGATCGTCGTGCTCACGCGAACCGACTATCGGCTCGCGCTGCCCATCCTGGCCTGGTTCGCGACCTATGCGGCGCTGCTGCGGGCCTTCGTGCCCCGGCTGCGTGACCGGTCGCGCCATGTGGCCGAAGTGCGGTCGGGGCTCACCGGGCGGATCGTGGACGGCTACACCAACATCCTGACCGTCAAGCTGTTTGCCCGGGCGCGGGACGAGGACGCGTTCGTGCGTGAATCCATCGACGAGCACACCGCCGCGTTCCGTGCCCAGACGCGGATGATCTCGACGCTGACCCTGTCATTGGCGGCGATGAACGCGGTCCTGCTGATCAGCATGGCGAGCCTTGCCGTCACGCTATGGTCTGAGGGCCGCATCGCGGTCGGCCTGGTGGCGACCGCCATGGCGCTGGCCTGGCAGATCACCAACACCGCCGGCTGGGTCGCCCGCAGCATCACCGCGATCTTCGAGAACGTCGGCATCGTGCAGGATGGCATGCGCTCGATCGCCGTGCCGCGGCAGATGCCGGATCGGCCCGACGCCGCGAACCTCGAGCTGTCCCGCGGCGAGATCCGCTTCGAGGGCGTCCAGTTCGGCTATGGCGCGACCCGCGGCGTGCTGCACGGGATCGATCTGGTCGTGGCGCCCGGCGAGCGGATCGGCCTGGTCGGCGCATCCGGCGCGGGCAAGTCCACTTTGGTGAACCTGCTGCTCGGCTTCTACACGCCGGAGGCCGGGCGCATCCTGATCGACGGGCAGGACATTGCCGACGTGACCCAGGAGACCCTGCGCGCGGAGATCGCCATGGTCACCCAGGACACGTCGCTGCTGCACCGCTCCATTCGCGACAACATCCGCTATGGCCGGCCCGGCGCCACCCAGGCCAGCGTCGAGGCCGCGGCGCGCCGGGCGCAGGCGCATGACTTCATCCTGCAATTGGAGGACTGGCAGGGCCGCCGCGGCTACGACGCGCATGTGGGTGAGCGCGGCGTGAAGCTGTCCGGTGGCCAGCGGCAGCGCATCGCCATCGCCCGGGTCGTGCTCAAGGACGCGCCGATCCTGGTGCTGGACGAGGCGACCTCGGCGCTCGACAGCGAGGTAGAAGCGGCGATCCAGGAGCAGCTCGACATGCTGATGCAGGGCCGGACAGTGATCGCCATTGCGCACCGGCTTTCGACGATCGCGCGCATGGACCGGCTGCTGCTGTTGGATCAGGGCCGCATCGTCGAGCAGGGCACCCACGCCGAGCTGTTGGCCCGGGGCGGCGCCTATGCCCGGGCTTGGACCCGGCAGTCCCTCGGGTTCGAGGCCGCCGTGTAGTTCTACTGCAGGAAGCCCCACCGATCGACTGCCGGCTCGGCTGCGGCCCATTTCCAGCGCGCAGCCTGCCGGCACAGCGAGGTAGCGAATAGGCTCGGTTGGCCCGCGTTCTCGACGGTGAACACCACCTCCCGGCAGGTGGCGAGCGGCGTCGCGTATTCCCGCACGACGGCAAGCTCGCCGCGGGCGTTGCCGACCGGGATGGTATGGCGGATCCGCCAGGGCCGCGTCTCGCCAACCGGGGCGTCTCCGGCTGCGTCGGCAATCGCGTCCTGCTCGCCCTGCTGCCGGCGGCGGACGACATACCGGCGCAGTTCGTCCACACCGGCGCGCACGCTGATGCCGACGGCAAAGCCGATGGCGGGATTTCCCGTGGCGGCTCCTGCGCCGCCGCCTGCCGCAAGGCCCGCAACATCCGACACTGCGGTGCAGCCGCCCAGCAGTGCCGCCGCCACAACAGCCAGAAGCCGGCACTTCATTGCAGCCCGCCCCAGCGCTCCGTCGCTGGTTCCGCGGAGGCCCAACGCCACGTGGCGCCGTCCTGACAGATGGTCGCGGTGTAGAACGCACGTTGCGGCCCCTGGCGCGTGACGGTGTCCACGCTGAACACGATCTCCTTGCAGCGGAACGCCCCGACGCCGAACGTGCGGCTGACCACCACCTTGCCTGCCTCGTTGTCCTCGACCGGCAGGGTATGGCGGATCGACCACGCCTGCAGCGCGCCCGGTTCAAGCGATCCGGCAGCCTGAGCGATGGCGTCCTGCTCGTTGCGATGGATGCGGCGTATGGCGTATTTCAGCCCTTCACTGGCGAGTGACCGCACTCCGAGGCCGATCGCGGCAGCCCCGGCGGCGGACTTGGTGACCGCCGTTGCCGCTCCAGCACCCGCGACGCCGGCAAGGTCCGCCGTGCCCTCACTCAGCAAGGAGCCACAGCCTGACAGCATCAGCAGGCCTGCGATCATAAACGAGGGACGCCTGCGTGGTCGTTTGAATTGTTGCATATTACTCCAAGGAAACGGCTGCCGCATGGCAAAACCAGATGCGGCTTTCCGGGTCAACCCCGACAGCGACGGCGCACGGCCTTGTCGCCGGCCGGTTTCCGCCGCAGCGTGCATCCCTTGCCGGAGGGTCCAACCACGACAGATCACCAGCGGTCCCTGACCCCTACAGCACGGCGGGAACGGTTCCGTGCGGTGCTGGCCGGACCCGGCAGCGTCAATCCTGCGTCGGTTTGGGATGCCATGTCGGCGCGGATCGCCTGGGACCTCGGGTTTGAAATCGGTGTCCTCGCGGGATCGACAGCGTCGCTCGCGGTGCTCGGGGCACCGGACCTGATCGTGCTGACCCTGACCGAGCTTGCGGAGCAGGCCCGCCGGATCGGCCGTGCCGCTGGCCTGCCGCTGCTGGTGGACGCCGATCATGGATATGGTAACGCGCTCAACGTGATGCGGACGGTGCAGGAGCTGGAAACGGCCGGGGTCGCGGCGCTGACCATCGAGGACACTGAGCTGCCGCGGCCATTTGGTCCGGTCGGCACCCGGTTGCTGCCGCTTGATGAGGGCATCGGCAAGATCAAGGCAGCGCTCGCCGCCCGCGTTGACCCGGCGCTGGTGGTTGTCGCGCGGACCGGCGCCCTCGCGCTGACCGGGCTGGACGATGCGGTGATCCGGGTTCGGGCCTATGCCGCCTTGGGAGCCGATGCGATTTTTCTGACCGGGTTGCAGGACTTGGCGCAGCTGGACGCGATCGCCGGGGCAGTCAAGCTGCCGCTGATCATTGCGGGGTCAAACAACCTAGGCATTCAGGCCCTGCCCGGTGTCCGCATCACACTTCAGGGGCATCAGCCCATCATGGCAGCGGTTAAGGCCACCTATGCGGCGTTGAAGGCGCTGCGGGACGGCGTGACCCCTGGGTCGCTGCCGGGTCTGCCGTCAGAGGCGCTGGTGCGCCAGGTGACGCGCCGCGAGGACTATGATGGATGGATGCAGCGCTTCCTGCAGTGCTGATTGGCACTACCAGGCGCTGCGTTGCAAAAGCCGGGCTTCCGGAACCGCTTCCGGAGACAGCGCACACTCGAACAGGCTGCCGTTGCGCCAGACCTGCAAGCGCATGACCACGCCGGGCGCTCGGCTGGACATGGCCGCGGTGATGTCATTCCGGCGCTTGGTAATACGGCCGTCGATCGCCAGGATGATGTCGCCCACCAACAGGTTGGCGCGCTCGGCTGGGCTGTTGGCGGCGACGCTGGTGAGCAGCCGCCCCTCCTGATTGCTGCCCGGCACCGGGGTATGCTCGGTCCGCACGCCAAGCCATGCCGGTGACGTCGATGCGGACGGAGTGGCCGGCGCGCTGCGGCGCACCTCAGGCTTCTTGGGCCAGTTGCCGTTCGGTATCGCCTGGCCCCACCCCGGCTCATGCTCGGCCCGCTGCAGCGCGAGGGCGTTCATCACCTCTTTGGCCATCGTATGCAGGACCGCCAGCGTGTTGTCCTCAATGCGGGATGGCTTGTGGTCCATGACACATAGCGTCCCGAGGACGTAGCCGTCGCTGTCCGTCAGGCACACTCCGGCATAGAAACGGATATGCGGCGGCGACACGACGTGCGGATGATTCTGAAACCGTGGGTCCGCCCAGGTATCCGGCACCACCATGGTCCCCGACAGATCGGCGATGGCGTGGTTGCAGAACGCCAGCGAGCGTGGCATCTGCTGGATTTCCGTGCCGAAAGCGGCTTTGACCGACTGCTGGTCGCGTCCGATGAGCGAGATCATGGCGATGGGCGCCTGGGCCAGGTTTGCCGCCATGCGCACCAGGGTGTTGAACGGTTCTCCGGTGGGCGACTCTGCTATCGAATAGGATTGCAGGGCCGCAATCCGGGCCGACTCCATGACGACTTGCAGCGATGGTGGACGGTCAATGCCGGGCATGGCGAACCTGTCGTTCGTCGGGCAGCACGCATGCTGCGAGACTGGATGTTGATCGGTCGGGTAGGCCTGGTAAGCCGCGCGATCCGGCTCGGTGGTCTTGTCCATTGGGCGATCGTGACGTTGTATTCAAAACCTACCTTGGGATTATGCTGGCGACAGGGAACGTTGCCTTTATAAACCATAATCACTGCCGAAACGTTAAGTTAATTTTGGCTGGTGATGCCAGAGTTGGCTTTGAACTTATACCAGACATCCCCACGCCGGCATCGGACATGTTGGAAAGAGGATGACGACCGGCGCGCGCGGCATTAGGTTGCACCGGTGAACATCCTTGCCCCCGCCAAGGCTCGCCTGCAGATCGAGGTCGTGCACGACCTGGTGTGTCCCTGGTGCTACCTCGGGGTGCGCCGATTGTTCCGGACCATGCGGCGGCGCCCCGACCTGATTTTCGAGCTGACTTGGCGACCGTTTCTGCTCAATCCTGACATGCCGAGATCCGGGATGTCCCGGGCCGACTATGTCATCCGTAAATTTGGCGGCGAGGACCGGGCGCGGCGGCTTTACGGCTCCATCACCGAAATTGGTAACGCCGAGGGTGTCGCCTTCCGCTTCGACCGCATCCGCCGTACCCCGAGCAGCGTGGATGCCCACCGCCTGGTGCGGTTTGCCGCCCGGTATGGCCGAGGTCGCGAGGTTGTCGAGATGCTGTTCGCTGCGCACTTCTCCGATGGCTACGACATCGGCGATTTGGGCGTGCTGCGCGCCGTGGGCCTGTCCTGCGGTCTAGACCCAGCCGAAGTGCTCACGTTCTTGCAGAGCGACAACGAAGTGGACGCTGTCCATGCCGACAACCTGCGGGCGCATCGGCTGGGGATCAACGGCGTGCCGTGTTTCGTCGTGGCCGGGCGGCATGCCATTGCAGGGGCGCAGGAGCCTGAGGTGATCGAGCGCCTGCTCGACGTGGCCGCGATCGACGCTGCCGAGTTTTGAGCTCTGGCCTGCAAGGCACCATTTCGGTGTTAATAGTTTCGTAATCGTGGCAGTTTAGATATCGTGCAGAACGGTCACTGCGCATCGGCCGCTGTATTCATTGAGGTCTTTAATGCACTCCGCCTCCCGCGCGGCACTCATGGCCGCGTTCCTGGCCGTGGTTGCGGCACCACTCGCCCAGGCGGCTGATGTTACCCCAGCGCAGGCAAAAGCGCTGGAAGCGCAGGTGCGCGTCTGGATTCAAGACATGCTCGGGCCGGATGTCAGGGTCGCTGACCGGCCGGTGGAAGCCGCAGCGGAGGGCGACCATTTCCGTCTCAGCCTGCCGCTCCGAGTAACTCGCGGATTTAAGCCGGATACGATCATGCTTACCGGTTCAGCCACGCAGATCAGTGGCGGCCGTTGGGGCGTCGCGGACCTGCAAATTCCATCACCGTCGAGCTTCACGCTTGATGTGCCGGCGACCAACAAGGCGCCGCCCAAGCCAGGTCAGAATGCGCCGGAACCGCCGATCCCGGTGGATTATACGGTAAGTGCCGGCAGCCAGGAGAGCGAGGGCGTGTATGATCCGAGCTTCGCGACCGCGTCCACGCTGACGACGAGCCTTCAGAACCTAAGGATCGTTGCTACGAGTGTGTTAACCGAGCAGCTAACGACGGTGCGGCACCTAGCCGGAACCAATAAGATTCAGCCATCCGGCGCGGATCGCGTGGACCTCATGACCGATGGCACGATGGAGGGCTACGCGCTCAGCGCCAACATGGGCAGCGGCCAGCCAGTGGAGGTTGCGGCCGAGAAGATCAGGGCGACTGGCGAGGTAACGGCGTTGTCCCGGGACCGCATCGCAACAATGATCCCGGCATTGATGCGAATTATCGGGAGCGGCACGCCCGGAGCGCTGAAACCCGGCATCAAGGCACCGGCTGCGTCTTTGTCGGACGGCTCGGATGTCGCGCGCGTTTTGCTCCAGGCGTTGCAAGATCTGGCGTCCGAGCTGACTTTGCAGGAGACGATCGACGGTCTGACCGTGCACTACGGCCCGTATGGCGGCACGGCAAGCCAGTTGCGCATCGGGTTGGGCGTAAAATCTGCAGATGGCCTGCTGCAGGCTCATTTTGATCTCGGTGTCGATAACCTCATTTTGCCCGACCAGTCACTTGGCGACATGGCTGGCCTGCTGCCGCGCAACATCTCGCTCCACCCGGTGTTGTCGGGCATTCCGACCCAGTACTTCATGGAATTGCTGGCGGTGCAGGGCAAGGTAAAGAAGGCCGGTCCGCCGCTCGAGTATGCCTTCCTATTTAGCCGCGGCGGCGTCAGCGCTGGACTGGACAGCTTTGCCTTTGACATAGGCGGCACGAGGGTCGCTGGCACCGGAACCGTGATGATGGTCTCGCCGCCACTGATGACCGGTCAGGGGCAGGTGACCGCGACCAACTTCGACGAACTCGTGCAGAGGGTCAACGGCATCCCCAAACTGGCCGGCGCGCTGCCTGGGCTGCTTTTCGCCAAGGGCGTCGGCCGCACCGTCGATAACCGCCTCGTTTGGGACATCACCTGCATTGATAACAGGCTGTTGGTGAACGGCACTGACCTCTCGGCGATGATGGGCGGCGCAAGAAGGTAATCCCTTTGTTCACGCTGCCTGGGCTGCCTGCGCCGCAATCCGGTTGAGGTTCGACAGCACATCCCGGCCCAGGCTCATGCGTTCGGCGACGCCCATCTCCTTCACGACCGAAAGCTTATGGTCCGGCCGGAGCCGAATCGTGCCCTTGCGAGTATTGAGCCAGGCGATCAGCCCGGCCGGATTACGGAACGCGTTGCCGCGGAAGCCGATCACCATGCCCTTTGGACCCGCCTCCACCTTCTCCACCCCGGCCTCCCGGCACAGCCGCTTCAGCGTCACGACCTGCAGCAGGTTATCGACCTCGGCGGGCAGCGGTCCAAAGCGGTCCACCAGCTCGGCCGCCATCGCCTGCGTCTCCGCGTCCGACGCCAGCGCGCCAATGCGCCGGTACAAGCCGAGGCGCACCGGAAGGTCGCGCACATACATTTCGGGGATCAGTACCGGCAGGCCGACCTGGATGTTCGGCGTCCAGTCCCGGTCCTCGGTCCGCTTGCGGCCACGCTCGGCGCGCATTTCGGAGACCGCATCCTCCAGCATCTGCTGATACAGCTCGATGCCGACCTCGCGGATGTGGCCGGACTGCTGGTCTCCCAGCAGGTTCCCGGCGCCGCGGATGTCCAAATCGTGCGACGCCAAAGTGAACCCGGCGCCGAGATTGTCCAGCGTCTGCATGACATCCAGCCGCTTCTCCGCCGCCGCCGACAGCCGGTGGTTCTGCGGCCAGGTCAGGTAGGCATAGCCGCGCTGCTTGCCGCGCCCCACCCTGCCCCTAAGCTGATAAAGCTGCCCCAAACCGAACATATCGGCACGATGAATAATGAGTGTGTTCACCGCTGGCATGTCCAGGCCGCTCTCGACGATGTTGGTCGAGAGCAGGATGTCGTATTTGCCATCGCCGAACTCGGTCATCACCCGCTCCAGCTCTGTCGGCGCGAGCCGGCCATGCGCCTCGATGGTGCGGGCTTCCGGCACGATCTCGCGCAGCCGCTCGGCCATGCGGGCCATGTCCTCGATCCGCGGCACGACACAGAAAATCTGTCCGCCGCGGAACCGCTCGCGCTGGATCGCCTCCCGCACCACCACGCTGTCGAACGGCGAGATGAAGGTCCGTACCGCCAGCCGGTCCACCGGCGGAGTCGCGATCAAGCTCATCTCCCGCACCCCGGTCAGCGCCAGCTGCAACGTGCGCGGGATCGGCGTCGCGGTCAGCGTCAGCACGTGGACGTCGGCCTTGAGCTGCTTCAGCTTCTCCTTATGCGAAACGCCGAAGTGCTGCTCCTCGTCCACGATCAGCAGCTCGAGATCGGCGAACTCGATGCCCTTGGCCAGCAGCGCATGGGTGCCAACAACGATGTTGACGCTGCCATCCATCAGTCCGCGCTTGGTCTCGGCCGCCTCCTTGGCCGTCACCATGCGGGACAGCTGGCCGATCTTCACCGGCAGCCCGGCGAACCGGGCGCTGAAGGTGCGGAAATGCTGCCGGGCCAGCAGCGTCGTGGGGACGACCACCGCGACCTGCGCGCCCGACATCGCGGCGACGAAGGCCGCACGGAGCGCGACCTCGGTCTTGCCGAAGCCGACGTCGCCGCAGATCAGCCGGTCCATTGGGCGGCCGGCGGCCATGTCCTCTAGCACGTCGCTGATCGCGCGCGCCTGGTCGTCGGTCTCGGCGAAGGGGAAGCGGGCGCAGAACTCGTCCCAGCTTCCCTCGGCCGGCGCGAGGCTCGTGGCCTCCCGCACGCGCCTAGCGGCGGCGGTGCGGATCAACTCGCCGGCCATGTCGCGGATGCGCTGCTTCATACGGGCCTTGCGGCCCTGCCAACTGCTGCCGCCGAGCTTGTCGAGCGCAACGCCGCCGGTCTCGCTGCCAAAGCGGCTCAGCAGCTCGATGTTCTCGACGGGCAGATACAGCTTCTCGCTGCCGTCGTAGATCAGGCGTAGGCAGTCATGCGGCGCCGGGCCGACGCGCAGGGTCTCAAGCCCATCGTAGCGGCCGATGCCGTATTCCTGGTGCACGACCAGGTCGCCCTCGGCAATCTCGGTGGCCTCGGCGATGAACTGGTCGGCGCGCTTTCGGCGGCGTGGCGGACGGCTGATGCGCTCGCCCAGCAGGTCCTGCTCGCTGACGATGCTGGCCTGGCCGGCGACGAAGCCGCGCTCCAGTCCCAGGGTGACTACCGCCGTGATGCCGGCCGGCAGCGCCTGCGCGTCTCGCCAGGTGTCCACCTGCTCGGCCTTGAAACCGTTCTCCCGCAGCAAATGCGCCAGGCGCTCTCGCGAGCCGCGGGTCCAGGCGGCGACCGCGGTGCGGCGTCCCTGCCCGGCCCAGGTCGCGGCCTGCTCTCGCAGTTGCTGGAACACGTTCTCGCCGGTCGCGGCGCCGGCCTTGGTGAACACGTAGCCTGGGCGGCCCCCGGCATCGACCCCGCCGGCGCCGTCGGCACGGCCATACGGGCTGAACACCATCACGGGCCCGCCGGCCAGCATCGCGTCCCAGCCGGCGCGGTCCAGATACAGCCGGCCCGGCGGCAGCGGGCGATACGGCACCTCGCCGTCCCGCGGCACGGTCTGACGCGCCTGCGCGTGGTCGGCGATCATCTCCAGCCGCGCCTCCAGCACCTCCTCTGACTGGTTGTCGAGGCTCACCGAGGCATCGGGCAAATAGTCCAGCAGCGTGTCCATGCCCTCATGGAACAACGGCAGCCAGTGCTCCATGCCGGGATAGCGGCGGCCGTCGGAGATCGCCTGATACAGCGGGTCCGCGCCGGCCGTGGGGCCGAACAGCTCCCGCCAGCCCTCGCGGAACCGGGTCACGCTGGCGGGGTCGAGCGGCACCTCGGACACCGGGCGCAGCACTAGCGTCTGCAGCTTTGTTGTACTCCGCTGGGTGGCGGGATCGAAGCGGCGCAGGCTCTCGATGGTGTCGCCGAACAAGTCGAGGCGCACCGGATCGGGCTCGCCGGCTGGGTAGATGTCGATGATGCCGCCGCGGGTGGCGTACTCGCCCGGCTCCATGACGGTGCCGGCGCGGCCATAGCCGTTGGCCTCCAGGAACTTGGTGATCGCGTCCGGGTCCACGGTGCCGCCGGTGCGAAGAACGAGGCTCACGCCTTCGAACACCGGGCGCGGCGGCACGCGCTGCACCAGGGCGTTGACGGTCGTCAGCACCAAGCGCGGGCGGGTCGCTGGTTCCAGCAGCCGGGCCAGGGTGGCGATGCGCTCGGAGACGATCTCGGGATTGGGCGACACGCGGTCGTACGGCAGGCAGTCCCAGGCGGGAAAGCGCAGCACCTCGATCTCCGGCGCGAAGAACGCCAGCGCCTCCGAGAGCCGGGCCATGCGGCTGTCGTCGCGGGCGGCGTGCAGGACCGCGCCCTTATGCTCGGCGCGGCGCTGGGCGAGCAGCAGCGCGTCGAAACCCTCGGGTGCGCCATGGATGGTGGCGGTCATTTCGGCTGGCCCTCCCCGTCCTCGGCCGCCCGTCGGATCGCGCGCAGCATCGGGGTGTCGCAGTCATCCGGGATCGGCTGCCGCCCGGTGAGCCAATCGGCGAGCATGGCGTCGGGCATCTCCATCACCTCCTCCAGTGCGTCGAGGTCGGCGTCGGTGAACGCCGCGATCCGGGCGCGCACGTAGCCGCCGATCAGGATGTCGTTCTCATACGTGCCGCGATGCGTGGCGCGGAACAGGATCCGGCGGCGACGATACTCGAGCGGCGGGTCGGTGTCGGTCTGATGCACACTTGGGTCCCTGGCAATGGGCTGTCATATAGCGGCGACCTCCCATAAAGTCAGCCCGCCCGTGTCACCAACCCGCCCAGCCGCCACACACGCCGCGGATGACCCGCTCATCCCGCTCTATGCCCCAGTGACCGAGCTGCGCGGCGTGGGCCCTGCTTTGGCGAAGCTGATCGAGCGCGTGGCGGGCGGCTCCCGGGTGCTGGACCTGCTGTTCCACATGCCGGATTCCTACATGGACCGCCGCAGCCGCCCGACGATCCGGACGGCGCGGCCCGGCGAAGTCGCGACCCTGGCCGTGGAGGTCGTGCGGCAGGACGCGCCGGATACTGCGCGGCAGCCGTGGCGAGTCGTCTGCACCGACGGCACTGGGTTCATGGAATTAGTGTATTTCGGCCGTCCCCCGCCGCGGCCGCTGCTGCCCGGCGCGAAGCTGGTGATTTCCGGCAAGCTGGAGGGCTTTGCCGACCGCCTGACGATGCCGAAGCCGGATCACGTCGTGCCGGCCCAGCACGCTAGCCTGCTGCCGGGGATCGAGCCGGTGTGGCCGCTGACCGCCGGGCTGTTCCCGGGCCAGCTCCGCAGCGCGATGCGCCATGCACTGGAGCGGGTGCCGGACCTCGACGAGTGGCACGACCCGGCGCTGATGCGGCGCGAGGGCTGGCCGAGCTTTCGGGATGCTTTGCGGGCGGTGCAGCAGCCCGAGGCGCCGCCGGGCGACCTGCCGCGCCGGCGTCTCGCCTATGACGAGCTGCTGGCGCATCAGGTCGCCATGGCCTGGATGCGTCAGCGCGAGCGGCAGCGTCCGGGCCGGGCGCTTATGGGCGATGGTCGGCTGCGGGTGCAGACCCTCGAACGGTTCGGCTTCACCCCGACGCCGTCGCAGCACCAGGCGCTGGCCGAGATCGACGCCGATTTGGCGGCGCCAAGGCGGATGCTGCGGCTGCTGCAGGGGGACGTGGGGTCGGGCAAGACGCTGGTGGCGCTGTTGGCGATGCTGCGCGCCGCCGAGGCCGGGGCGCAGGCCGCGCTGATGGCGCCGACCGAGGTCTTGGCCAAACAGCACCACCGCACGCTGTCCCGCCTGTCGCCGATCCCGGTCGAGCTGCTGACCGGCTCGGTCAAGGGGGTCGCGCGGCGCAACGCGCTGCTCGGCATCGCTAATGGCCGGATCAAGCTGATCGTCGGCACGCACGCATTGTTCCAGGACGCCGTCGCCTACCACGATTTGGCGCTTGCGGTGATCGACGAGCAGCACCGGTTCGGCGTGGACCAGCGGTTGCTGCTGGGGAGCAAGGGCGCCCGGACCGACGTGCTGGTGATGACCGCGACGCCGATCCCGCGCACCCTGCTGCTGACGCAATGGGGCGAGATGGAGGTGAGCCGGCTGCTGGAGAAGCCGGCTGGGCGCAAGCCGATCCGCACGACGGTGCACTCGCTGGCGACGCTCGGGGACGTGGTGGACGGCATCGGCCGGGCGCTCGACCGGGGCGAGCGGGTGTATTGGGTGTGCCCGATGGTGTCGGAGAGCGAGCTGATCGACCTGGCGGCTGCGGAGGCGCGGTTCGCGACGCTGTATGCGCGATTCGTCGGGCGGGTTGGGTTGGCGCACGGGCAGATGGACCCGGCTTTGCGCGACGCGTCGCTGGAGGATTTCGCGAGCGGGCGCATCCAGCTTCTGGTCGCGACGACGGTGATCGAGGTGGGCGTCGATGTGCCGGAGGCGAGCATCATGGTTATCGAGCACGCCGAGCGGTTCGGCTTGGCACAGCTGCACCAGCTGCGCGGGCGGGTCGGACGTGGGGAGGCGCAGAGTTTTTGTCTGCTGCTGCATGAGGACGGGCTGACGGACACCATGCGGCGGCGGCTGACTTTGCTGAAGGACACCGAGGACGGGTTCTTGATTGCGGACGAGGATTTCCGGATACGCGGTGGGGGGGATTTGCTGGGCAAGCGGCAGTCTGGGCTGCCGGGGTTCCGGCTGACCGACCCGGCGCAGCATGAGGGGCTGCTGCAGATGGCGAACCGGGATGCGGCGGTGCTGCTGGATCGGGACCCGCGGTTGGAGAGTGGGCGGGGGATGGCGGTGGTTCGGCTGCTGCGGATGTTTGATCGGGGGGCGGCGCTGCGGACGTTGGGGTCTGGGTAACGCGCAGGCAGGCACTTATTTTGTTGCCGATTTCTGCGCTAACAGCGTAGTGTTGGATATGCGTTTCGATTGGGACTTCGCGAAGGGCGAACGGAACCGAGGGGAGCGTGGGTTCGGCTTCGACTTTGCCACACTGATTTTCGAGGATGACACGATCGAGTGGCCGGACGATCGAAGGGATTATGGCGAGGTGCGCGTGCGGTCGATTGGGGAGGCAAACGGCCTCGTGCTCCACGTGGTCTTCACCGACCGTGGCGACGTGCGCCGAATTATCTCTGCCCGGGTAGCAGATAGAAAGGAACGGAACCAATGGCACGCGAGCCGATGACGCTGGAGCAGATCAGGGCTACCCGCCCGAGGGCGGACCTTGTCAAGATCGCAGCGACGACCGAGGAGGATATCCGCCGGCATCAGATCGAGGATGGTGAAGACCCCGACGCCCCGCTCCCGCCGTTCCGCCCGGTGCCGAACGTGCGGGCCATCCGGATGCGGTTGCAGATGACGCAAGAGGCGTTCGCTAAGGCGATCGGTGTGCCTGTAGCGACAGTGCGCAATTGGGAGCAGTCTCGGACCAACATGGACCCGGCGGTTCGATCTTTGTTGCGGGTCGTGGAGCGTGAGCCTGACGCTGCACTGCGCGCGCTGGCGGAGTGATGAGGGAGTTAATCGACTGAAATTGGACGCGCTAGCAAGTATTGTACAACAATTAGGTTTCGATAAACTCATAGAAACGCAATATCAAATGAGTATAAGACTCGTTTTGCAAAATGGTGAGTCACAAGGGCCTCTTCAACAGTGGTATTCCTGATTCCTGCATGCGCAAAGTCATGACGCCAACTCAGAATTTGTGCATACGACTTTGTAAAATCAATTCCGAGCCTTTCTTGTAGTCTAGACTTTCGGATTTGAATAATCTGACCAAATTTCTGATGGATAGCGTTATCGAATGTTCTAGCATAAACATAGAGGTCTGAAAGCGCGACGCGACTATTCAATTTCTGGAAATGGTCCTGTGCGAATGTTCCGAATTTTTTATGATGTCGCCCGGCAAAATTCATCAGGGTCTCTTTAACGCAAGCTTCATAGGAAGCAGCCATAGCAACCACGAGTAGGCCGGCTAAATCCGCCCGAAATTGAATCGATTTCGGATCATTAGAGACAAAGATCTTAATCTCTTGAGCCAAAATCTCTAGCCTAGCAAGTATCTTGTCGAGATCAGCTCTCGGCACGCGAGAGTATCTCACGAGCCAAATCAAGGCGATGCTTTAGCACAAGCGTATCTGTCGTGCCACCTGTAATCAAATCAAGAAAATCTTTACTGTCAACTAAATCTTTGTAACGTCGATCTAGATCACTCGATGTGATATTTTCATTTTCTAATAAGGTCACCATTACTGCCTCAAGCACGGCTGAATTGATTATGCCGCGCGGCCGAAACGGCCTTTCTAAAGCATCATTAACAATCTGAACCACAAGGGGAAAACGCTCTGAAAAGCGCATAGCACGTTCAGAGTCGAAATTGCGATCGCGATCCATCATCTTGTTTAGATAATGGAGCATAGGTTTTTCGTAATCATGCCAGACTTCAAACAAAGAGAACAATCTGAGTATGAGTTCTACATCCTTTTGATTTCTGTCCGCACGTGCAATACCGAGAATGCGACGCCAACCTGGAATCTCATTCAGCTCACTCAGCTTCCCGACAATATTTCCACGATACACTGCGTTGCGAATTTCCTGTGGTTTTAGTCGCGTTCCGCCCGTATTGAGCCTCTCAAAAATGTGGAAGACGCTGTCGTTTCGGCGACTAGGTTTTAGTTGCTTAATATTGATCGCGCGTAGTGTCGAATTACGTAACTTTCGCTGATCCTTTGGTGAAAGATCACTGAATGTTTTTCCGTTGTATTCAGAACGTTCTGACAAATCTTTAAGATTGAAGATTTGCTTTCTACCTTTGTCATCCTCTTCACCGAAGAGCCCTTCCAGAAAATATTTGACTGACATGAGTCGTTGCTGTCCGTCTATCACCTCAAGCTGATCTTCCTCATTTACATAGAGAAAAACCTGAGGTACTGGAAGTCCCATAAGAAACGACTCTATGAGCCTTGACGCTTGCTCAATCTTCCACACATATTTGCGTTGATAGAATGGGATAATAATATCCCCACGTTCAATCTGCTGAGATAGTAGTTCTAGGCTTGGGTCAGATGGGGAGACAGATATATCGAACTCCACGTAAGGGGTCTCGTCCACCTCTTCCTCGGTCGTTAAGTCATTTATATCAGACCCGGTTGTCATGATTCCATTTTCCCGTTGCTATTCAGCAACCGTCCCTGACATAGCACTGGGTACCGGTTCTACCATACTGCCCGGCTTAGGCCGGTTCATCATCGCCCCCGTCATCGGGATGAAGAACACTCCCACATCCTTCCGCGAATGCACCTTCCCCTCGTCATCCTTGGTATAAACATACAGCAACTGCCCCCGCTTAAACGGCTGTCCGATCGGGATCAGCATCCGTCCGCCCGGCTTCAACTGCTTGAACAGCTCCGGCGGCGCATACTGCGCGGCGCAGGTCACGATGATGACGTCAAAGCCGCCCTTCACCTCCGGCCAGCCGAAGTAGCCGTCGCCAACGCGGGTCTGCACGTTGTCGTAGCCGAGCGGGGCGAAGACCTTGCTCACCGCCTGGCCGAGCGGCTCGATGATCTCGATCGAGTAGCTGTGCTTGACGATGCGGGACAGCAGCGAACTTTGGAAGCCGCTGCCGGTGCCGATCTCGAGCGTCGTGTCGCCGGGCTGCGGCTTGCAGACCTGGGTCATGTAGGCCTGGCCGAGGTAGTCGGACAGCGCCGAGCCATAGCCGAGCGCCCAGGGCTTCGGGTCGTCCTCATAGGCAACGCCGGACTGTGAGCGGTGCTCGGGATAGACGTAGTGGAAATACTCGCGCGGCACCTCCTGGAAGGCGCGCAGCACGGCCGGGTCGGGGCTGCCTAGGCGTTCCTTCAGGTATGCCTCGATGCGGTGCATGGCGGCGGGCTTGCGGGCTTGGATCGCCTCGAACTGCGCCTCGGTCAGGTCGGTAGTGCGGCCGGACTTGCGCATGGCCTCCAGGTACGCCTCGCGCGTCCAGGCACTGGGTGCGGCCATCGCGGCGCGTGCGAAAGGCGCCGCCATGGCGGTCGCCAGCATGGCACGGCGGGTCAGGTGGTGGGGGATGGCTGCCACTGGACGGTCTTTCGTACGGAGGGATACGCGAGGTAGGTCACGACATAGAGCAAGGCCGCGATCAGCAGAACCCTGTCGAAGCCGGATTGCACGGCCACGAGGTTCGCCAGCGGTGTCGCGACGACTGAGAAGGCGCCGTTCAGGCCCCAGGCCCAGGGCAGCAGCCCGCCCCCGGCGGTGCCGGCGCGCGCGAGGCCGAGCGGGAACGGCAGGCCCAGCGCCAGTGAGACCGGCGCGATCAGCAGCAGCACGATCGCAGCCCGCAGCGCCCAGGGCAGGCCCAGGGTCGCGAGCAAAAACGGCTCCAGCCCGAGCAGCGCCAGCGTGCACCAGCCGACGACCACCGCCGCCGACAGCGCGATGCCGATCTGCCGCACCCGGTCGGCGAGCAGGCTGCCGAGGCCCGAGAACACCAGCATCCCGGTCAGCACGAGGGCGAAGGCGTTGATACGGTCGTTGAGATACAGGCTGGCCTTCTCGATCAGGAAGATCTCGATGAACAGGAAGCCGAGGCCGAGCGAGGCGAAGTAGAGGATCGGGCGCAGCATGGCCGGGCGGCCGGACCGCGCTCCGGCGACACGCGGGGCGAATAGCGGCACCGCCAGAACGATCAGGGCGATCACGACGGCCTGCAGCAGGACCGCGAGGTTGACGAGCTGCCCGACCTCGGCTTGCGGCAGGATTTCGAGGCGTTTCAGG
Organism: Rhodospirillales bacterium; assembly: GCA_025351925.1. Taxonomy (GTDB): domain Bacteria; phylum Pseudomonadota; class Alphaproteobacteria; order Acetobacterales; family Acetobacteraceae; genus CAHJXG01. The sequence continues at coordinate 23,870 of JANXVC010000046.1, forward strand.
ATGGTGGGAAGCTGGGTGAGCCGCAGTACGGCGTAGTAGAACGGCCGGTCGAGCGTGATCGGCGCCAGGTTGAACGCATCCTGCGACTCGCTGCGCTCGCCCTGCAGAACTGGGCCGGCCTCGTCCGCCACCGCGTCCTCCGACCCGGCGCCGGAGGTTACCTCACCGCTCTCAAAGCTGACGGAAGGCAGGTCGTTGTAGATGCCGGCGCGGACGGCCGCGACGTCGATGCCGGGGTGGTAGGAGACGTCGAAGGAGCGCTCGTCACAGAAGGCGCGGACGGCGGCGACGCGCTCGGATGTCCAGGCCTCGTTGCCGACCAGGATGCGCAGGTTCCAGGCTGAGCGATAGACCACGACGTGGGCGGCTGGGTCGGCGATGTTGGCGCGGCGTAATGCCTCACGCACCGTCGCCAGCACGCGGACGGCATAGACCGGGAACTCGCGGATGGAGACCGGAATCGAGACCAGGCCCCCGGATGCCAGCGTATGGAGGTAGCCGGCGATCGCCTCGGCGGTGTAGGCGGTGGCATTGGCCTCGGCGGCGTCGAGGAAGTCGCCGGCGATGTCCACGAGGTCGTAGGGGCCGCCGCGCCGCGCCATCGCCAGCGGGCTGTCGGGCGACAGGCTCACGCGTGGGTCCGCAGCCAGAGCGGGGGATGGGCCGAGGCCGTGGCGCAGGGCGTTGAGCAGCACCGGGTCGGGTTCGAGCGCGTCGATCTGGCTGGCGCCGAGGCCGAGCGCCTGCTGGATGTGGAAGCCGCCGCTGCTGCCGGCGAGCATGACGCGGGCGCCGGGCAGCAGGCGATAGGGCAGCGCGTCAAGGGCGGCGGGAGCGTAGGCGGCGGTGACGCCCTCGGCCCTGGGCAGTGCCGCGATGCGGTTGCCGTCGCGGTAGAGGCCGAGCGCCTGCGGTGGCCCGGGCACGCCGAGCATGCCGGCATTGTTGGACACGTCGGTATCGACCCGCTCGGTGAAGTCGTCGAGCAGGGCATAGACGCCGCGCGGCGAGCGGATTTCAGCCACTTGTTCGGCGTCGGGCACATGCGCCGGGGCGTAGATCGCCTTGAAGTCGTTATATTCCGCTTGCGGGTCCAGCAGCAGCACAGCCTCGCAGGCAATCAGCGCCACGAGCGCGGTGAGGCCGACACGGAGCGGGCGCGTGCCGAACAGCGCGCTTGCCGCCAGCAGCACCAGCAGCGCCGCTACAAGCTGGAATGGGTGCAAGACGTTCATGAGGACGAGCACGAATGCCGCGCCAATGCCGGCGCCGGTGAGGTCGAAGCCATAGACCCGGGCGACGCGGTCCTCGTTCAGCACGAAGGTCAGGCTGATATACAGCCCGGTCAGGAAGAAGAATGGCAGTAGGACAGCGTAGTAGAGCGCGATATAGCCGAGCTGCGGCAAGAACGTCACCGCGTTCTGCAGCTGCAATGGGTTGAACGGGTTGGCGGTCGTGGCCTGGTAGCCGGCGGCGGCGGTAAGGATCAGCGCGACCGGCAGCCATGCCAGCAGCGCCGTGCCATGGCGCACGGCCCAATCCCGCGCCAAGGCGATGGTCACGCCGCTGAGCGCGAAGCCCACCATGACGATCGAGATAACCCAGTAGCCATACTCCGACCACTTCGCGACGGCGAAATACCGGGTGAGCGCGATCTCATAGGCGACCGCGGCGCCGGAGATCAAAAACAGCGGCAGCAGCGACGTGCGCGGGTGGCCCATTACGGCCAAACCCGGCGGTGGATGAAACCCTGCAGCAAGGTGTCGAAGCGCGCTGGCTCATCCACGAACAGCGCATGGCCGGCCTCGCTGAATAGCGCGGTCTCGGCGGTCAGGTGCCGCGCCGCGAGGTTTGCCGCCTGGCCGGCAAAGCGGGGACGGACGACGTAAAGCACAGGTTTCCGCACGGAATAGACCGCATCCCGCCAGAAGCTGCGCGGCATCGAGTAGTTGGCAAGCCGGGCGGCGGCGTCGGGCGGGGTGCGCAGCGCGGTATCGGTAAGGCGCGCCAGATAGGCCTCACCGGGCGCACTGCGGAACATGCCCTGTACGAAGCGGCGCATCTGCACTTCCCGCTCCAGCTTTGGACCGCGACGCAGCGGCAGGGGTGAGGGCTGGGGCGGCGGGTCCTCGCCGATCGAGTTGTCAATCATCACCAGCCCGGCCAGCCGCGAGTCGCCGGCCTGCTGTATGTAGGCCAGGCTGTCGAGGACGCCCAACGACCAGGCGACGAGCAGCACCGGGCGGCTGCCCAGCGCCGCGATCAAGTCGCCGATGTCCTGGCCACGGCGAAGCTGGTTGTAGCCCTCGGAGGGAATGTCGCTGTCGCCCTGGCCGCGCGGATCAAGCGCCACGACGTGGTAGGTTTGCGAGAAAGCGGCTATCTGCGCCTGAAAGATCCAGGCCGGCATCGCCCATCCGGGCACGAAAACGATGGTCTGCGCCCGGGGCGGCCCGCCCTCGATGATGTGCAGCCGGACGCCGTCCGATGTCTTGAACGACAGATCGGCGGCGCGTGCAGGCGCGGTCAGCGTTGCCAGCAGCAGCACGAGCGGCAGCAGGGCCATGAGCCATAGACGGCGGGAAACTAGCATTTCATGTTATGACCGTATTCATCACGGCCCTGTCAACCAGGCGTTAGCCGAACACGATGTTTTAGGAGATTGGGCGTTGAGCGAAGATCATGATCCCGGGCGGAACCGCCAAATTATCGCGGCAGCCATCCTGCTGGTTATTTTGGTCGGTGGCGGATTATGGCTGACCCAGGCGATGCGAAGCGCCTCGCAAATTCAGGACTGCGTGTCCGCCGGGCGGACGAACTGCGCGCCTATCGCCAACTAATGCGCAATCTCCTGCGGCGCATCAGCGGACCGGAGCTGCAAGTCCCGCATGCCGGCTGCGATGACCACGGCGACCACCAACAACACGGCACATATGGCAAATGAGAGCTGGAAGCCTCCGGCCAACGCGGTTCGGGCAAGGCTCAGGCTGCCGAGGTCGGCCATGCCCTCCGCCCCTCCGCGCAATGCCCCCAAATCAACATTTGCTAATATTCCAGAAGTATGCAGCCCAGAATTGAAGCGGGCCACCAGCACTGATCCGACGATGGTGCTGCCAAACGCGCCGCCCATCGAGCGCAGAAATAACAAGGACCCCGTCGCGGCGCCCACGTCGCGACGCGCCGCCGCGTTCTGCACCTGCATCAGGACGCTCGGCATCGTGGCGCCGGTGCCGACGCCCAGCAGCGCCGTGCACGGCAACACGAGCCATAGCGGCGCGCTGCCGGCCAGCATGGCCAGTCCCACGAACCCGGCGACGGAGGCCAACAACGCGGTCAGCACGATGCCCTTCGTGCGCCCGAGCCGCCGGGCATACTGGCCCGAGACGAACGCGCCGACCACGGTCGCCACCAGGAACGGCATGACCAGCAGCCCGGACCCGGCGGCGTCCACGCCCAGCACAAGCTGGAGATACAGCGGCAGCAGAAACGTGGCGCCGAACAGGCCGAGCGAGGTGAAGAACGCAATCAGCACGCCGCGCAGGAAGGTCGGGTTGCCGAAGAGATGCGGCGGCAGGATCGGGTCGGCCACGCGGCGCTCTTGCCAAATCAGCACAGCCAGCAGCACGACGCCCAAACAGCCCATGCCCAGCACGGGGAAAGACGCCCAGGGAAACTCGGTGCCGCCCCAGCTCAGCATCAGCAGCAAGGCAGCGACTCCGCCCGCCAGCAGGGCTGCGCCCACGCCGTCGATGCGGGCGTTGCGCCGCTGGACCGGGATGGTCCGCAACGCCCGGTCGCACAGCCACATCGCGGCAAGCCCGACCGGCAGGTTCGCCCAGAACACCCAGCGCCAGGACAGGTGATCCGTCACGTAGCCGCCCACCAGCGGCCCGGCGACCGAAGCCACGCCCCACATCGATGCCATATAGCCTTGATACCGCCCACGCTCCCGCGGCGAGACCACGTCCGCCACCGCCGCCTGCGCCATCGACAGCAGTCCGGCGCCGCCCAAGCCCTGAAGCGCCCGCGCGCCAATCAACTGCGGCAGGGTCTGCGCGAACCCGCAGATCATGCTGGCTGCGATGAACAACACGAGCGCCGGCAACAACAGGGCGCGGCGGCCGTAGATGTCGGACAGCTTGCCATAGATCGGCGTCGCCGCGGTGCTGGTCAGCAGATAGGCGGTGACGATCCAGGACAGGTGACCAAATGCGCCGAGATCGGCGGCAATGGCGGGAACGGCCGGGATCACCACCGTCTGGTCCAGCGACGCCAGCAGGATGCACAGCATGATGCCGGTGACGACCCGCTTGATCTGCTGGTGTGTATAGGCCGGGATCACGTCGGGCAGCGGAGTATTCGGGTCGATATCGGCCATCGGTCGGGCTTACTCCCGTCGTCCCCGCGTGTCAGCCCCGCTATGCCGCTTGCTGCTTGCGCGCCACGGCGTCCCGCAGCACTCGGTCCAGGATCACCGCCCGCTGCTGGTAGGTGTGCCCGGTCAGAACGCGCATCCGGGCGGCATCCCCGATCGCCTTTGCCCGAGCCGGCGTGAGACCGCTCAGGTGTTCGGCGACGTCGATGCCGTCGCGCGCGACCAGCACCTCGGCGCCGGGTTGCAGGAACAGTTCGATACCCTCCCACGCGTCAGTGATGAGGCACGCCCCTGCTCCGGCTGCCTCGAATACCCGGGTGGCCGGGGAGAAACCCACAGCCGCCATGCTGTCGCGCGCAACATTCAACACCGCCAGCGACGAGCAGTTGAAGGCGTTGTGCTCCGCCGTGCCCACATGGCCGATGGTGCGGACGTTGCCGGGCATCGCCCTGTCATGCCATCCGTTGCCGCCGAGCAAAAATGCCTGGCCATGACGGCGCGCGGCTGCGTCGAGGAAGAATGCCTCCACCCGCGCCTCACGGTCCGGCAGGCGGTTGGCGAGAAATGCGAGGTCGGCTCGGAAGCGTGGGACTGCGGCGACCGGATGGTGGGTTGCGGGATCGAGCGCATTGTAGATCGGCACGCATTTCCGTGCACCGAGCGCCCGATACGCGTCCACCACCGGAGGCCCGCCGCCATAGGTCAGCACCAAGTCGAGCTCGGCCAGCGCATTGCGCATGGGGTTGCCAGAGTCGGCATGGATGGCGGCCAGCGTCGCAGGGGCGTCCACGTCCATGAACGCCCGGATCGCGCCAGGCCGGGCCTGCCAGAGGATACCGGCGAGTAACTCGTCGTCGAACACGCCGACGCCGCTGGCTTTCACGACGACATCGGCATGCGGAGCCTCGGCCAGCACCGCTGCGACGCCGGCGGCGGTGGCGGGATAGACGACGACGCGGGCCCAGTCCGGCGGATCGATGTCGCGGTGGCTCTGCCGATCGAAGGCGTCGGGCTCATAAAAGGTGATGCCGTGGCCGAGTTGAGCAAGCGCTCCGAGCAGTCCGCGGTAATAAGTTGCAGCGCCGTTCCAATAAGACGACAGCAGGCTCGATCCGTAAAAGGCAATATCCATTAGGCGCTCATGGTTCGGGGTGCGTCGAGCCGGTCCAAGATGGCTAGCAGCTCGTCCACGCGATGCGCGCAGCTATGCCGGGCACTGATGGTCGCGAGGCCGTGGGCCGCGAGCGCAGCGGCGAGGGCGGGATCGGCATCAAGGGCTGCCAAATGGCGCTGCATCTCGGCGCCGTTTCGCGCCACCAAGAAGTCCTCGCCAGGCTTAAACAGCGCTTCGGTGTCGTGCCATGGAGCGGAAACCAAGGGTATGCCGCAGGCCAGCGCCTCGAATACCCGGATAGTTGGGATGCCCGGCAATGCAGTGGCGTAGAACCGGCGCGGCACGTGCACCGTCATCTTGTGCCGGGCGAAGACGTCAGGGGCGCGCGGGTTCGGCAGCCAGCCGCGGTAGTGGGCGCCGTATCGGGCAAGCATCTCCAGCGCTGGTCCGGGATAGCGCACGCCATAGACGTCCAACGGCAGGCTTAGGGCGGAAGCGGGGGCGAACAGGAATGCCTCCAGCTCCGCGGTGCGTTCGCCGTCGCCCCAGTTGCCGATCCAGACGGCGCCGGCGCGCGGACATTCGGTGGTTGGCGGGTGGAACAGGCGGGTGTCGGCGGCCTCGTGCCAGACAAATACGCGGTCGCCCCAGCCCCAACTGCGGTAGATTTCTGCCAGCGCCTGACCGAAGGCGAGCACGCCGTCATAGGCCGAGAGGTCGTAACGGCGCATGGCGTCGGGCTCGCTCACGGCGCGGTGGTGAGTGTCGTGGAACAGCAGGCGGAAGCGACCGCCGGCGCGGCGCGAGCGGCCAATCGCGGCTACCAACGCGGGCTCGTTCCACTCGTGCACGATCACGACGTCGGCGCCGTCCAGGAGACCGGTCAGGTCAGCGCCGGGTTGGTAAACGGCGCTGGAGAGCTCGGGATAGGCGTCTTGCCAGATCGTGTCGGCGACCGGACCGCCATCGGCCAACAGGTTCTGCCGGCTCCAGGCATCGGCAGGCTCGAAGGCCTGGACCTCGTATCCGCGCGCCACCAGGTCACGCAGCACGCCGCGCAAGAAGTGTGCGTTGCCGTGATTCCAGCAGGAGGCGAGCGAGTGCGTGAAATAAACGAAACGCATCAAACCAGCGCTGCGACGCTGCGGTGCACGGCAAGCGTGCCGGCCGTCATGTTGTCGATCGTGTAGTGCCCGGCCCGCTCCTGCGCCCGCGCGGCCCAGGACTCGGGTGCCGCCAAGGCCTGTCCAAGAGCCGGTAGAAGGTCAGCCTCGGTCGCCACAAAGATCGCGGCGCCGTCCCATAGCTCGCGGAACCCCGGCGTGTCCGACAGTACCAGCGCCATGCCGGCCTGTGCTGCCTCCAGCACCGCGAGTCCGAACGGCTCGTAGCGCGCTACCGAGGCGAATACCGTCGCGCCGGCATACTGGGCGGACAGCGCGTCCGGGGTTAGGATTCCAAGCTGCTGCAGATGTTCGAACCGCACCTTGGACCCATCCGGGCCCTGGGTCGGGCCGGCGGCCGAGACCGGCACGTCAAGCTCGGCGGCGGCTCGGTCGAGCCAATCTACCGCTTTGCCCAAGTCCCAAAGACGCCCGGCTGTCAAAACCGCCGAGCGTCGCGGCCGCGGCTGAGCCGGCACGGCACGGCTGCCATTATGGACGATTTGGATCGGCATCGGGCCATAAACGGCCTCGATCGCCCGGGCGTGCGCAGCCGTCGGCGCAATTACAGCTTGCGCGGCCAGCAACCCGGCGTGGGCGGCGGTAGTCCGCCAGACAAAATCATCCGGCATCGCCCCGCCCCGCACGGCACGCCACCAGGTCGCCACGCAGGAATGCGCGACCGTTACAATCGGCGCCGGCCAGAGCGCCGTTCCGGCCAACGCCGGCGCATGCAGGTGCACACCTCCAACCCCAACCAGCGCCGCCAAGCCCGCGAGGCGGTCGCTCGCCCGCTCAAGCTCGTCCGGCGTTGCCGCCGTCCAGTCGAGCGGAAGGCCGGTCTCGACTAGGGAAAGGCCTGGGACGGCTTTGGCCTCGGCACGCTGCGAGGGGCTTGCGGGGGGTCCCAAAATAGCCAACACCGCCTGTATGCCGCGCGCCGCCAGACCGTCGGCCAGATCGATGGAGTAGCGCCACACTCCACCAACCGCGTCTGTCGTGATCAGCAGGCAGTTTGCAGGGCGCTCTACCCGATCCGGCACGCCTGCTCCAGTTCCCGCAGCGGCAACGGCCGGTCCTCCTGGATATCGGAGAACGATGAGAACTGGGCGAGATAGTGGGAATGCGCCCGCTCCCAGGCCGTGTCGTCAGGCAATCCAAACAGCCGCCGGTAGTCGGGTGAGCTCGGATAGGGATAGAGCGGGACAGGGTCGTTCGCCCAGACGCCCGCCGCACGTAGCCGGTCGCGCCAGGCGGTTACCAAAGCGTCGTCGTCGCCCTGGGTTTCCAGCAGGTTGGCCTGAACAAATGGCACGTACCGCCGG